>VBHC01000131.1 GCA_005889535.1 Chloroflexota bacterium | reverse complement strand
GGCGGGCCGCCTCCACCAGGCGGGCGGGCGCCATGCTGGGGTCGGGAATGCCGGCCGGAAGCCCCGCGGAGCCGTCGACCAGGTCGAGGGGAATGTCCTTGAGGAAGCGTGAGGGCAGGTTCAGGTTCGCGCTGCCCCAGAGGTGACGGCGGAACGCATGAAACAAATAGAGCCGGTCCTTCGCCCGCGTCATGCCGACGTAGGCGAGCCGGCGTTCCTCCTCCAGGCCGGCCGGCGAGTCGAGGCTGCGACTGTGCGGGAATAGGCCTTCTTCCATGCCGAGCATGAAGACGACCGGGAACTCGAGCCCCTTGACCATGTGCAGCGTGATCAGCGTCATGCCCTGCGCCCGGTCGTCCATGGTGTCGACATCGCTCATCAGCGCGACATCCTCGAGGAAGGCCTGCAGGCCTTCGCCCGGCGGCAGGCCGTCGTACTCTGAGGCCAGACCTCGCAGCTCGAGCACATTCGCCCAACGCTCCTCGCCTTCGGCGCTGCCTTCCTTGACATAGCGCTCGTAAGCGCTGCGCAAGAGCAGCAGGTCGATGACCTCCACCAGCCGGCGCTCCTGGCTGGCCGCCCGCACCTCGTCGATGAGGTCACGGAAGTCCGCGAGGGCGAGCTTTGCCGCGGAAGTCAATTCCATCTCGTCGAGGCGGCTCAACGAGTCCCACGCCGACATGCCGTGCGCATCGGCCCAGTAACCCAGCTGGGCGAGCGACTTCTCCCCAAGTTTGCGGCGGGGCACGTTGATGATGCGCGAGAAGCTCAGCGTCTCCTGGGGGTTCGCGATCAACCGGAGGTAGGCGAGGACGTCCTTGACTTCCCGCCGCTCGTAGAACCGCAGCCCGCCGATCAGCCGGTAGGGCACGCCGCGCCGAAGCAGGACTTCTTCGAGGGCTCGCGACTGCGCGTTGGTGCGATAGAGGATCGCGATGTCGCCGAGCCGGTAGTCGCCTTCCGCGACCAGGCGCAGGGCCTCTCGGGCGACAGCTTGCGCCTCCTCCTGCTCATCGTACGTTTGCGCCACGACCACCTTCGGCCCGCCCGGCCGGTTGGTCCAGAGCCGTTTTTCGGCGCGGTTGGGGTTCGCCTTGATGACGTGGTAGGCGGCATCGAGGATGACCTGGGTCGACCGGTAGTTTTGCTCCAGCTTGACGATCTGCGCGTCGCGGTAGTCCTGTTCAAAGGACAGGATGTTGCGGACGTCCGCGCCGCGGAACATATAGATGCTCTGATCGTCGTCGCCCACGACGCACAGGTTGCGATGCTTGCTGGCGAGGTGGCGCACCATCAGGTACTGGGCCCGATTCGTGTCCTGGTACTCGTCGACCATGATGTACTTGAACCGCTTCTGGTATTTCTCGAGCACGTCCGGGTGGCGATCGAACAGCCACACCGCCCGCATCAGCAGATCGTCGAAGTCGAGCGCGTTGTTCTGCTCGAGAAACGCGTCGTAGCGCACGCGGATCTTCGCCGCCAGCTCCTCGTTGTGCGTGCCCGCCGCTTTTGCCTGGTCCTCAGCGTTGATGACCTCGTCCTTGGCGCGTGAGATCAGGGCCACCATGCCCCCCGGCGGATAGCGCTTCTCATCGAGCCGCATCTCGTTCATCACGCGCTTGACGACTGACAGCCGGTCGGCCTCGTCGTAGATGACGAAGTGGCGATCGATCCCGTCAGCGCTGCCGTCGCGGCGCAGGATGCGGACCGCGATCGCGTGAAACGTGCCCATCCAGATCGCGCCCGCGGTCAGATTGAGAAGATGCTCGACCCGGCCGCGCATTTCGCGCGCGGCCTTGTTTGTAAAGGTGACCGCCAGGATTTCTCCCGGCTCGGCGCGGCCCTGCTGGATCAGCCAGGCAATCCGGTGGGTCAAGACCCGCGTCTTTCCGCTGCCCGCGCCGGCAAAGATCAGCAACGGGCCATCGTCGGCCATGACGGCTGCCCGCTGCGGGGGGTTCAGTCCGTCCAGCAGATCCACGGCGCGCTCCGCTGCCGCATGCGTAGTTGATGCCAAGGCAAAGGCCAGTCTACCCGGCGCAGTTACGTAGAAACCGAGCGCTAAAGCTGCGCGCTTCGCGCGCGTGCCGGCCTGTGCCAAAGCACAGCCCGGCCTCTATTAATGTCGGCGGCCGCGGCCGCGCATCCGTCCGGCGGCCATGTCGTCCATGTCGTCGTCGTCATTCGCGCGCGGCCGGTTGGCCGATTTCAGCGATTGCGAAAAGGCGCTGAAGAACTGATCACGCAGCTCCATGGTCGAGACCTCGAACGCGTCTTTGAGGGTCCAGTGATCATCGGGCGAGTACTTGCGCTCGCAGGCCCACAGGAGAAACGTGATGAGTTGCACCCTGATGGCCGCCTTGAGTTTGGAGTCGCGCTTGGCGCCCTTGACTCCGGGCACGACATTGCTCTTGCCCTTGTCCTTGCCTTTGCCCTTTCCTTTTCCAGGGACGGCGGGGAGCGGGGTTACCGTGCCCTCGGCGGCGCGAACCCCCCACGCCGGGCCGGTGGGCGCCGGTCGGACCGCCGGGGCCTGGGCCACCAGGCTGGCCCGGAGTGCGGCCAGATCGTCCTGCCTCGGCGGCTCGGCAACAGGCGACGGACCTGGCGTGGCGGCCGGCGGCTGGTAGGTCGGGAGAGGCTCGCGCTTCTTCGGAATTGGCATCGGTGGCACCGAAAAGCTCGGCGGCGTCACCGGCCGGGCCGGTCGAGCGGGAGGCGCTTGAGCCGGCATCGGCTGGGGCGGCATCACCTGAGGAGGCATCGCCTGCGGCGGCATGCCCTGGGGATACGCCTGCGGCGGGTACGGTTGGGGTGGATAGGGCTGTCCGGGAGCCGGCGCTCCGGGGTAGGGCGCACCCGAATAGGGGGCGCCCGGGTATTGCTGCGGAGGGTATCCCGGACCCCAGGCGGGCGCCGGTGGCATGCCCGGCTGGCCGGCAGGTTGCGGCCAGCCCTGCGGCGGTGGCGCCGGGTACTGCCCGGGAGGCGCTGGCGGTTGCCAGGTGGGCATCTGCCCGGGCACCGGCGGCCGGTAGGGCTGGTTCGCCGGCGCGATCGGCCGCTGCTGGTCGGGCGGGATATAGGGGGCGGATGGCCCCTGGAGCACCGCCTGGCTGCGGCGCAGCAGGTCGAGCAGCCGGCCTTTGTCGATGTACAGGTTGCCCGCCAGGCTCGGGTTCTGGCCGGGCGTAAAGGAAAACTCGCCACTCTGGAACTCCCAGAGCAGGTCGAACGCCTGCCGAGCTCCCCGGACGCGACCGCCGCTGGCGTGCGTCAGGGCGCCGGCCTGAAAGGCATAGACCCAGTTCCCTCGAGGCTCTCGCAATTCCAGCACGCCGGACTGGCCCCCGTTGACCACCTGGTCGAGGAGGCCGAGCAGCCCGACTCGGTCGATCGGGCTGAAGGCCGGAGCTTTGGGCGTGCCCCCGCCTTGGTCCCCCTTTCCCTTCTTGAAGAGCGTCATGCGCCCACCACTATATGACCGGGTGTCCAAATGCCACCCAAAGAACCCGTCACGCTTCTGTAACCGGGCGAAGGGCGCCGACCTTGCCGGTGTGTCAGTCCTCGCTACAACGTGTTACCGGCCAGCAGCAGTGCTCGAACCTCGTCGTCGGTGACCTGTGGCCATTCTTCGAAGAAGTTGCCGACGGCATAAAAGGGCTCCGGCGTGGCCAGGCAGATGAATTCGTCCACCTGCGGCGCCAGCCAATGCGCTGTATCCGGCGGCGCGACCGGCACGGCGAGCACCACTCGGTGGGCGCCGCGCCGGCGCACCGTCTCGACCCCGGCCTGTGCGGTGTATCCGGTCGCAACCCCGTCGTCCGTCAGGATCACGGTCCGTCCGCCCAGCGGCGGCAGCGTCCCCGCTCCCAGGGCCGACAACCAGGCGCGGAGCTCCTCGCGCTGGCGGGCGGCCGCGGCCGCGAGGTCGCCCTCGGTCAGGCCGATGTGCCGGCTGAGTTTGCGGTCGAAGACGAGCACGGTGTCGTCATCAACCGCGCCGATGGCGAGCTCCGGATTTCCCGGCGCGCCGAGCTTGCGCACCGGGCTGATCGAAAGCGGCAGGTGCAGCTCGGCCGCGATGGCTCTGGCCACCACCACCCCACCGCGCGGGATGCCGAGGAGAACCGTGTCCGGCGCATCGCTGTAGCGCTGCAGCGCGGCTGCCAGGCGTTCGCCTGCATCCACACGATCGCGGAAAATCACCCAAACCTACAATAGGTCGATGTCGAGCGCCGCGGCCAGCATGCCGGGGATTGGTGACCAGGCACCGGACTTCACCCTACCCGGCACGCCCGACGGCGATCCAGTAGCGCTGTCATCCTTCCGAGGGAGCAAGCATGTCCTGCTCTGCTTCTACGTCTACGACTTCAGTCCGGGTTGAACGAACGAGCTCACCTCCTTGCGAGGTGATCACGAGCAGTTCGCCAAGGGGGAGACCCAGGTGCTCGCCGTCAGCGTCGACCATATCTGGGCCCACAAGGCCTACGCGAAAAGTCTTGGGGATCTCCCCTTCCCGCTGCTCGCCGACTGGGATAAGGCTGTCACACGCCGCTACGGCGTCCTCATCGAGGAGCGCGGGGTGGCGCAGCGATCGCTGTTCCTCATCGACTACCGCGGCTATGTCCGGTGGCGCAATCCGCACTACGACTGGCGCAGCCAGGAGCAGTACGCCGCGATGACCGAGGCGATGCTGGCCCTGCCGATGATCCCGAGGCCGAAAATAAAGAAAGCCAGCCCGTAGGCTGGCTTTCGCTAATTTCGCTTCGGTTACTTCTTGCCGTTCGCGACGACGGCGAGGATGTCCTTCTCGGACACGATCAGGTATTCGGTCTCGTCGAGCTTGATCTCGCTGCCGGCGTACTTGGCATACACCACGCGGTCGCCGACCTTGACGTCGAGCGGCTCACGCTTGCCGCTCGCCTCGATGAAGCGGCCGTTCCCGACGGCTTCGACCATGCCCTCTTGCGGCTTCTCCTTGGCGGTGTCAGGCAGCACGATGCCGCTCTTGGTCCGCTCCTCACGCTCCACGGGCTTGATCACGACCCGATCTCCCAGTGGCCTTAAGTTCATACGCGATCCTCCTTGCTGGCGGTGGTTAGCACTCAGTTAGTCCGAGTGCTAATGATACCTGATGGCCTGGACAGGTTCAAGGGCCCAGCACGGCCGGGCCCCTGGCCTCCGCTCGCTACTCGCCAGACCGGCCGTAGCCGGAGACTGCCCAGAACTGCTCGGCGATCACCGCGTAGCCAGCATCGCTGGCATGAATATCGTGTAACGCCGTACAGAAGAGCGTCAGGGCGCACAGCGTTGCCGGCTGCGGCTGCGCCAGGTTGACCGGGGTGAACGCATCGGCCACCCGGACGCCATGGGCAGCGGCGGCGGTCCTGATCGCCTGGTTGAGTCCACCCGTAATCGCAAGGCTCTGCGGCGCGACGGCGGCGAATGGATCGTAGTAGGCCATCACGATGATCTCGGCGTTCGGGGCGGCCCCCCGAAGCTCGCCGAGTGCCCGATCCAGATTGGCGCCAACCCGCGCCAGGGCGTTCGGCACGCAGGCCGGGTCTGGACTCAACAGACACGGTGTCGTGTCATTCGCCCCGAGATCCAGCGTAATCGGGCTCACCTGGTTGCGGTGCGCCCCGATGAAGGCAAGGGCGGCGGCTTCTTGCGACCCGGAGTAGGCGTTATGCAGAGGCAACCCGAGGGCGGCGTTCCAGGCGCACGCGCTGAAATAAGACGCCGTCGTCTCGCCCGGACAGCCAAAATTCACCGTTCGGGTCGGGTGCTTGACGGCTCTCAGCTTCGCCGCGAAATCATCGACGTACCCGGTATCAAACGTGGCGGCATCTACGGATCCAGCCGCCGCCTCCCCGTTGAACTTCGCCTGCTGGTAACCGAACGCCAACGAATCACCCAGCGCCAGGTAATAGTGCTTGGGTTGGTTGAAACTCTGCGGTCCGGCGCTAACCGACGCCGTGCTGACGAGCGACGCTGCGATCGCAGCGATGATGGCGACAGGGCGAAAGCGCATGATTCCTCCTCTTCTTGCTGACGAACGGACGCCAGCACCAGAACGCCGGTATCGCCGGTCAGGTTACGCGAAGCCAAGGCCGGGGTCGGCATCGAACGGCGCCGGGTCCGGTCCTCGTCGATCCCACTCGATGAGCCCGGCCGCCCCGATCATCGCCGCATTGTCGGTACAGAGCTCGGGGGCCGGAATCACCAGGCGTGCCTGCGATCCGAATCGTTGCTGCGCGGCTTCGCGGAGTCGCCGGTTGCGGGCGACGCCGCCCCCAATGACGAGCGTGGGCGACGGCCCCCACCCGGAACCTCCCTCGCCAACCGGGGAGGGGAATAAGGCCGCTTCGACTCGCTGCAGCAGCGCATCGACTATCGCTTCCTGATAGCTGGCCGCCAGGTCCGCGCGCTCCTGCTCGGACAGCGCCGCTCGCTTCCGCACCTCATAAAGCAACGCCGTCTTGACGCCGCTGAAGCTGAAGTCGAGACCGGGCGCTCGCGGTCGTGGAAAAGCCACCGCCCGGGGATCGCCTGCCGTGGCCAGCCGGTCGATTGCAGGGCCACCGGGGAATGGAAGGCCCAGGATCCGGGCGCCCTTGTCGAAGGCCTCCCCCGCGGCGTCGTCGCGGGTTCGGCCGATCACGGCGATGCTGCCGTCCTCCTGCCAGCGGACCAGGTCGCTGTGCCCACCTGACACCACCAGGCCGAGGACTGGTGGACGGAGCTCCGGCTCTTCGAGCAGGGCGGCGAAGACGTGAGCCGCCAGGTGACTGACGCCGACGACCGGCAGCTTGCGCGCCCAGGCAATCGCCTGCGCCACATTCACCCCGACCAGCAGGCAGCCCACCAGGCCGGGACCGCGTGTGACCGCGACGCCATCGACCTGCTCCCAGCGAGTCCCGGCACTCTCGAGCGCTCGTTCGATCACGGGGACGAGTGTCTGCAGGTGCGCGCGCGCGGCAATCTCCGGGACGACGCCGCCGAAGGGTGCGTGGAGCTCGTCCTGCGACCGGATCACATTCGACAGCAGCCGTGGCCCGCTTGCCACAACGGCCGCGGCCGTTTCATCGCACGAGGTCTCGATCGCCAGCACGCGCCGGTCCGGGGAAGCTACTGCGGCGTGCTGGTATCCAGCCCTTCGAAGTCGAGCGTGTGCAGGATGTCCTTGAACCGCTTCTTGAAGCTCGCGGCCTGGATCGAATCGGACCACATCACGATGGCGTCCTCGTTGTTGTCCGTGTAATAACCGCGACGACGACCGATGACCTTGAACCCGAACTTTTCGTACAGCCGGACGGCGACGTCGTTCGATGGCCGCACCTCGAGCGTGAGCCAGCGCGAACCGAGGTGATAGGCACGCTGGATCAGCGCGGCCATCAGCGCATGACCGTATCCCTTCCCCTGCTGGTTCGCCCGGACGCCGACAGTAGTGATGTGGGCTTCGTCGCTCATCTTCCACAGCCCCGCGTAGCCGACGATCTCGTCGTCGCGGCGCAGCACGAGGTAGTAGGCGGACCGATTATGGTGCAGCTCGCGGTAATAGGCATTGCGTGGCCAGGGGGTGGGGAAGATTTCGCGCTCGATCGCCTGCACTTCGGGGATGTCATCCTCGCGCATGGCGTCGACGAGCACTCGGGACTTGAGTTGCATCATGATGAGGCCTTCCTTCGTCGCTCCTCGGCGGCAGCAGGCTGAACGTAGAGCGCCTGCACCTCATCATATCGCAGTGGTTTTTGGGATTCGAAGGTCCAGATGGCGGAGTCGAGGAGTGCCGCGCTCAATGGCCGCCGTTGCGCGGCTGGAATTTCGAGATGAGCGTGCCCGGACGACCAGATTGCCAGTCTGCCGGCGGGCTCGACCATCACCCGGGCACTGGAGGGGAGCCACCCAGCAAGCTCATCGGTGGGCATTCGCCGCGGCGGCTCCCCGTCGCGCCAGGCGTAGACCTCGGCCCGGCCGGCATCGCGCAACGCGATGGTGGCCGGTTCCCCGGTCGCCCGGCGGGCCAGTATCGGAAGGCTATCGACCAGGTGGAGCGGAATGTGCCGCGCGTAGGCCAGCCCGGCCGCCAGCGAAAGCCCGACCCGCAGGCCGGTGAACGAGCCAGGGCCACGGGCCGCGGCCACCCCATCCAGGTCGTCCGGCCGGCCGCCGGCCCGCTTCACCAGCGCGTCGAGACGCGTCAGCACCGGCGGATCGTCGCGGCTTCGGACCCAATCTTCGGCCGCCAGCAGGCGGCGGCCGTCGAGCACGACCATGGCCTGGTCGGCGCCCGATGTGTCAATCGCGAGGCGCATGCTCGAAGACGGCCCGAATCCGTTCGGGACCACTAATGAATGTGAGGCGGCGACTCGTCGGGCCCTCTGTCGTCATCCGGATCCGGGTCGTCGCCCAATCATCGAGCACCGCGGCGCGCTCGGGCCACTCGATCACGGTGACCGCATCCGGCGCCGGCTCGTCCAGACCCGTGTCAACCCAGGCAAGGCCTTCCAGGCGATAGAGGTCGTAGTGCTCGATGGGCAGGCGGCCCCGATAGCGGTGGTGCAGGACAAAGGTTGGACTGTGCACACCGGAGGTGACGCCCAGCCCCTCGGCGATCCCCTTGACCAGCTCCGTCTTTCCGGTGCCCAGCTCACCCTCGATCGCGATCACGTCGCCCGCCTCGACGACCTGCCCCAGCCGCCGCCCCACGTCCTGGGTCTCATCGACGGATCCGGTGTCAACGGAAGTGGTCATAGCCCGCTCCCAGACTCGGAATGGAAACGAGCCGGCCATCGACCCCCACCCGGATGCCGGCCTCGCGCGTCAGGCTCCCGATGATCGACAGGTTCAGCTTCAGGCGCTCGCGGAGCCGCCGTCGCGCGGCCTCCAGCAGCTTGCGCGGCGCTGCGCACACGAGCTCATAGTCTTCGGATTCCATCAGCCCGCCTGCCCATGCGTGCTCGCGCAGGCGCCGTAGGTCTGGGTCGAGCGGCATCCGGTCGGCCTCGACCGTCGCTCCCAGGCCGGCGGGCTGCGCGATCCGCTCGATTTCCCGGTAGAGCCCATCGCTGATATCGCCGGCCACGCGTACCCCCATGACCTGCAGAATTTTTGCGGCCTCCACCCGTGGCTGCGGGTCATAGAGAGCTCTGACCCAGCGACGTTGGGCTCTCGTCCGCGGCCGTTTTCCTTCGAGCAGCAATGCCAACCCCGCCGATGCAAGCCCGAGTCTCCCCGTGACGGCCAGCGCCCATCCGGCGCGGGCTCCTGCGCGCCGCAGCGGTCGCGAGCCCGCTGCGATCGTGCCGTAGAGAGTTGCGGTCAACACCAGCGGGCCATCCGTTCCACTCAGGTCCCCGCCGGCGACGGTGCAGCCGTACTGCCGAGCCCGTTCGGCGATGCCGCGGTACAGCTCGGTGACATCGGCGACCTCCAGCCGGCCCGGCAGGGCTAACGAGATCAGCGCATGTCGCGGCGCCGCGCCCATGGCGGCCAGGTCGCTGAGATTGACGCTCATGAGACGCCGGCCGACCATTCGAAAGGTTAGCCCGGGCCAGTCGAGCAGAAAGTCGATCCCCTCCACCATCGTGTCGATGGTTGCCACGACGGGGCCAGCCTCACTGCGCCAGACGGCCGCATCATCGTCCTCCCGGGCGCCGATCAGCAGGCGTCGCCCGGCCGGGCTGAGAAAGGGTTGCAGCGACTTGAGCAGCCCACGCTCGCCGACCTGGCGCAGCTTCTTGCTAAACGGGAATCCCCTCGGCCGGGCTGCTGGCGACGGCCTTCACCCCGATGTGCGCGCGCCCGGCGTTGAAGGCGCGGCGGCCCGCGACCACCGCCTCGGCAAAGGCGTGTGCCATCTCGGGTGGGTTCTTCGCACGCGCGATCGCCGTGTTGACGAGTACGCCGGCCGCGCCCAGCTCGAGGCAGCGGGCGGCTTCAGACGGGACGCCAAGCCCGGCATCGACGATGACCGGCACGTTGACCTTGCTCACGATCAGCTCGAGATTCAAGAGATTCTGCAAGCCGAGTGTCGTGCCGATGGGGGCCGCGCCCGGCATGACGGCGGCCGCACCGGCTTCATACAGCCGGATCGCCTGGACGACGTCATCGCTGGTGTAGGGCATGACGATGAAGCCTTCCTTGACCAGTTGGCGGGTTGCCTCGAGGGTCGCGTGCGGATCGGGCAGGAGGGTGTCCTCGTCCCCGACCACCTCCACCTTGATGAAGTCGGAGAATCCGGCCGCGCGGGCCAGGCGTGCGAGCCGGATCGCGCCGTCAGCCGTCGTGGCCCCGGCGGTGTTCGGGAGCAACGTGTAGCGGCGAAGATCGATCCCCTCCAGCTCGGAGCGGCCGCCGTCGAGGTTCAACCGGCGGATCGCGACAGTGATCATGTCCGGCTGGGCCGCCAAGAGACAGCGCGCGAGAACGTCGTTCGAGCTGAATTTTCCGGTGCCGTGGATCAGTCGCGAGTGCAGGGTGCGGCCGCCAACGACCAGCGGGTCGTCGCCACCGGTTGCTCCGCCGCCAACGAAATAGACGAGCTCCAGCTCGTCGCCGTTGCGCACTTTCGTGGTCGTGAGGTCCGATTTCCGCCGGATCTCCCGGTTGTGCTCGACCACGACCCGCGAAGGTTGGATCTCGAGGCGCTCGAGGAGCTCGAGCAGGCTGAGCCCGTCCGGAACGACCCGGGGCTTGCCGTTCAAGGTGACGGTTACGTCACTCATCGGCGGGCAGCCTCGATTCGCGTGACCAGGACTTCGTGCAGGCGACGGGCGGCTTCCGCCGGATCCGGCGCGTCATAGACGGCACGCACCACGGCGATGGCGCGGGCGCCCGCATCGAGCACGGAAGGCGCGTTCGCCAGGTCGATCCCGCCAACCGCGACGAACGGCCGATCGACGACCCCGGCAACACGCGAGACGAGGGCCGTCCCAACCGCGGCTCTACCCTCCTTCGTCGGGGTCGGAAAGACCGGACCGACCGCAATGTAATCGGCGCCTTCATGGACCGCGAGCTGCGCCTGGCCGAGGCTGTGGGTCGAGCGGCCGATCAGCCTCCCCTCAAAACCCGGGAGCTGACGGACGACAGCCGGCGGCAGGTCATCCTGACCGAGGTGGATGCCATCAGCATCGGCGGCGATCGCGATATCGGGGTGGTCGTTGACGATGAACAGCGCACCGTGGATCTGGGTCAGCCGTCGCAGCGCCAGCGCGATGAGGTACTGCTCACCCTTGGGCATCGCCTTCTTGCGAAGCTGGATGACGTTGGCACCACCCGCCAGCGCCGCTTCGATGGTGCGCACCGTCTCGGCCTCGCCGCCATGATCAGCGGTGATCACGTAGAGGCGCATCCGTGACAGCTTCTCGCGTCGTTCTTCGGCAAGTTCCATATATGCCACTTCCCCGATGGTGGCGGAATGCTCGAGGCCCTTTCCCTCCGCAGGTATCACCCTGATCAGGTTTCTAGGGTCTGCCGGCGGCGCCGGCACTCTCAGCATTCCGCTCCCCTAGGGCGCGGCTTAAGTATACCGTCGGGCGACGCGAGCCGAGATCGCGCAGAGCACCTCGTAGGAGATCGTGCCGGACGCTTCGGCGAGATCATACGCGGTCAGCGTCGCCTCACCATCCTGGCCGATCACCGTGACGACATCGCCGGGCGCCACGTCACGCACATTGGTGACGTCCAGCGCGGCCTGGTCCATGCTGATTGTGCCGGCGAGCGGCACAGCCATGCCTCGAACGATCGCCTCACCGCCCTCGGATGCGCGCCGATGCAGGCCATCGCCATAGCCGAGCGCGATGGTCGCCACCCTGGCCGGTGCTGGTGCCCTGAACCGGCGCCCATAGCCGACGCTCGCGCCGGCCGGCACGGTCATCACATGGGTCACGATCGTTTGCCAGGTGAGCGCGGGCCGCAGCGTGGGCAGGTCGTCCCAGTGTCGCTCCGGACGGACGCCGTAGATGAGCAGGCCGGCGCGCACCAGGTCGAGGCGGGCTTCCGGGAACCGCAGCAGCCCCGGGGAGTTGGCGGTATGGCTCAGGAAGTTCGTGGCGCCGCCGCGTACCAGCGCCGCCCGAGCGTCGAGAAAGATCCGGAGTTGCTCTTTGGTGAAGGCGGCATCCCCATCGGCGTCCGCGAAATGCGTCCAGAAGCCTTCCAACCGCAGGTCAGGGTCGGCGTGGACCTCCATGGCGAGCCTGACGGCCTCATCGGGGGCCGCGCCGAGGCGATGCATCCCGCTGTCGAGCTTGACGTGGACACCGATGTCGGTCGCCGCGGTTTTGACCAAGCCCAGGCCCTCGCGGTCGTAGACGGTGAGACTCAGCTTCGCCGCGACCGCCGCGGACAACGCGGCCACAGGTGTGTAGCCGAGGTTGAGGATCGGCTCAGGAATGCCGGCCTTGCGCAGCTCGATCCCTTCGGGAACCGATGAGACGCCCAGCCAGGTGGCGCCGCCCTTGAGCGCGGCGCGTGCTGCCGGCACGGCGCCGTGCCCGTAGCCATTCGCCTTGACGACCGCCATCACCGCCGTCTTGGGACCGACGAGCTGCTTGATGAGATTGGTGTTATGGGTGATCGCCGACGTGTCGACGTCGGCCCACTTGGTGGCCCCCTGTTCGGTCAACAGGCTCGCGCCCCGGGTCGGCGCCGATGGTTCGCGGCCCAGGCCGCCGAGGTCCGGGCCCGCCGGCCCACGCGAGCCGCGCGGGACGTGCGATGCGAGCGTTTGAGGCGTCCACTGATGGCCGCAAAACGGCATTCGGCGGAAATGGGCCGATGAAACATCAAGCTGATCCCGGGGCGCGAGCCTGTCTAAACCGCTCCATGACGCGGGGGATCACCAGCAGCAGGTCGGACGCGAGCACGCCGGCCAGGCCGAGGGAGGCCTCGAGGTCCATGCCGGCGAGAGCGTGCAGGTGAACACCGGTCACGGCAGCCTCGAACGGCGGCAGCTTCTGCGCCATCAGTCCGCCGATCAACCCCGCCAGCACGTCGCCGGTGCCGCCCGACGAGAGCGCCGGCGTCGCCACCGGGTTCTGCGTCACCCGGCCGTCAGGAGCGGCGATGACCGTGCCGGCGCCCTTGAGCACCACTACCTTGTTCCACTGCTTGGCGAAGCGCGACGCGATGCCACGCCGGTCCTGCTGCACCACGCTCGTTTCGAGACCGGCGAGCCGTCCG
Organism: Chloroflexota bacterium; assembly: GCA_005889535.1. Taxonomy (GTDB): domain Bacteria; phylum Chloroflexota; class Dormibacteria; order CF-121; family CF-121; genus CF-13. The sequence continues at coordinate 22,049 of VBHC01000131.1, read as the reverse complement.
AACTCGGCCGGATGCGGGGTCAGCACGATCTGTTCCGACAGGCGCGGCAGAATGCTTCGGTGCTCCGAAAGGAGGTTCAGGGCGTCGGCGTCCAGCACCAACGGCGCCGCTACCCGCGGCACGAGGTCCTCGATCAGCCGCCGGGTCGACATGTCGCGCCCGATCCCGGGGCCGATGACGCCGGCATCGGCGCCGGCGAAGCCGCGGAGCACGCCACTGAGCGAGGCGTGTCCGACAACGCCGGGCGCGATCTCGGGCACCGGGCCCACGATCACCTCGGTGCATTTTTCCGCCAGGATCGGGTAGATCGACTGCGCCACCAGCAGTCGGACGATGCCGGCCCCCGAGCGGGCGGCTCCCATGCTCGCCAGGTAGGCGGCACCGGTAAAGCCCTGCGATCCCGCCAGCACGAGCACCGTCCCAAACGTTCCCTTGTGGCCATCGCGCGGACGGGCGGGAAGCCGGAAACCATCCGGGAGGCTGACGCCCCCTCCCTCAGAGCTTGAGCCCCCACCCTGTCCCTCCCCCGCTCGGGGAGGGGAATACGTGGTGGAGGGGATCAGTAAATCTGGGATGACGGCGACGGCGACGGCGAAGTGGCCATCGTGCGCGATGCTGACGTCGATCTCGCGGCCGGTCAGCGTCGTCGCCGGCGCGACCTGCACGTGCGGGCGGCCGTCGTCGCTGGGCAGGATCTCGACATCGCGCATGCGCGGCCGGGGAATCCCGCTCGGCATCGCCTTGCCGATCGCTTCTTTGGCCGCCCAGCGGCCGGCCCAGCGGTCCGGGCTGTCGCCGCAATAGGCGATCTCCCGATCGCTGAGAAATTTTCGTAGGAAGCGCTCGCCGAAGCGCTTCTGGGCCTCCGCGATGCGGGGTATCGCCGCCACATCCACGCCGACCCGAGGGGTCACGCGCCTACTCTACGGTGACGCTCTTGGCCAGGTTACGGGGCTGGTCGACGTTGCAACCGCGCTCGCTGGCTACGAAGTAGGCGAAGAGCTGCATGGCGACCACGTTCGGAATCGGGGAAAGGAACTCGGAGACCTCGGGGATCTCGATCCGGTCGAGCTCCACCTCGGCGAGGGTGTCATCGCCCTCGCTGATCAAGGCGAGCACCGGTGCGTCGCGAGCGATCACCTCCTGGATGTTGCTGACCATCTTCTCCAGGGTGGCCGCCCTGGTCGCGATCGCAAACACCGGGAAATTGCGATCGAGCAAGGCGATCGGGCCATGCTTCAGCTCACCAGCGGCATAGCCTTCGGCGTGGAGGTACGAGATCTCTTTGAGCTTTAACGCCCCCTCGAGCGCGATCGGGTAGTTGATGCCCCGACCGATGTACATGAAGTTGCGATAGCCGGAGTACTTGCGGGCCAGGGCCTGCAACGCCTCGGCGCGGTCGAGGACGAGCTGGACCGCGGTCGGCAACGCCTTCAGCTCGGCGGTCAAGGCGCGCAGGCGCTCGGGAGCGAGCCGGTGGCGGACGGCGGCCAGCCGGATACCGAGCAGGTACAGACAGGTGATATGCGCGATGAACGTCTTCGTCGATGCGACGCCGATTTCTGGCCCGGCGTGGAGGTAGATCACGCCATCGCTTTCGAGCGCCATCGAGCTCCCCACCACGTTCGTGATCGACACGACTCGGGCTTTGCGGCTGCGGGCTTCGCGGATCGCCGCCAGCGTGTCGGCGGTCTCGCCGGACTGCGAGACTCCAATCACCAGCGTGTCCTGGTCGATGATCGGCTGGCGGTAGCGGAACTCGGAAGCCGGCTCCACCTCCACCGGGACCCGGGCCAGCTCCTCGATGATGTACTTCCCGAGCAACGCCGCGTAATACGATGTGCCCGCCGCCACCATCTTGATGTCGCGGACCTTGAGCAGCTGGCGATCGGTGAGGCCAAATTCTTCGAAGGTCACCTCACCTTCATCCGTGAGCCGGCCGCGCAGCGCGTTCGAGACGGCCTCGGGCGCCTCGTTGATCTCCTTTGCCATGAAGTGCGGAAAGCCGCCTTTCTGCGCCTGGCTGATGTCCCACTTCACCTCGATCACCTTCGGCTTGACCGCGGCGCCACCAATCGTGCTGACCTCGGGACCAAGCCGCGTGACGGCCACCATCTCGCCCTCACCGAGCAGCAGGACTTTCTTGGTGTAGGGGATGACCGCGGTGATGTCGGAGGCGACGAACCATTCCTTCTCGCCGATGCCGACGACCAGCGGCGCGTTGAGCCGGGCGCCGATCAGGAGGTCGGGATCGCGCTGCGAAAAAATGGCCATCGCATAGGCGCCCCGGAGCTTGGCTAGGGCTTCGCGGACGGCCGCCACCAGGTCGCCCTTGTCGTACTCCTCGATCAGGTGAGGGACGACCTCGGTGTCGGTCTCCGAGATGAACACATGGCCTTTGGCCTGCAGGTCCTTGCGCAGCTCGGCGAAGTTCTCGATGATCCCGTTGTGGATCACCATGACCTGCTTGTGGCAGTCGGTGTGCGGGTGGGCGTTGATGACGGTTGGCCGGCCGTGCGTCGCCCAACGGGTGTGGCCAATGCCGAGGCGGCCTTCGGGCATCTCCTCGGTGAGGCGCTCGACCAGGGTATCGACCTTCGCGGCGCTCTTCACCACCGAGGTCTGGCCGTCAGCCTCGTTGAAGATCGCCACCCCGGCGGAATCGTAGCCGCGGTACTCGAGCCGCTTGAGGCTGTCCATGATGATGGGCGCCGCCGAGCGCTCGCCCAGGTACCCGATGATCCCACACATGTCGCGGCCTCCTATGTTCCCACTCAGGGCGCGGTCAAACGAACGAACTCAGTTCGTGGTTTCGGTTAAACGCGAGCGTCGGTCGAAGGTTACGGAGCGGGGGACGGCGAGACTCCCGGGGCCGGCGAGATGAATACGTGCACCTGAGCCGTCTTCTGGCTCACCTCCACGCCGGCCGGCGGCCGGATGGTGACCGTCCTGATCACGTCGCTCCGGGCGCCGCTGACATCGACGGGATCGGTCGCCAGCAGGAGACCGCTGAGGCTATTCTGCGGGCCGGTTGCCTGCACCTCGAGGGGGGCGATCTGCACATTGCTGACCCGAAAGCCGGCGGCGGGCTGCCCGGTGAGGGTCCAGCCGACCGGCCTGGGGACGGTGATCGCGTCCGCCTGGATCACCATCTTCACCGAAACCTGGGGTGGGGTTACGGTAAAGCCCTTGGTCAACTCCTTCTTGTTCGCATCCCAGACCACGACCGTATAGGGGGCGGTGAAGCCGGGGGTCTGCTGCCCGTTGAGGTCGACCGCGACCACGGCCTGGATCCCCGGGAGTTGGCTTTTGGGCCCGTCGACGCGGACGCTCGCGGGGGAAACCGTGGTGGCGTTGGTCTGCTCGTGAAACCCGGAGGGCAGGGTATGAACCCGATTGATCGAAACCGCCTGGGTTGAGCTGCCGAGCTCGTCGACGGTGACCTGCACGGACCTGGGCGCGACGATGTTGACATTTGGGTCACCGTTCTGGACATCGATCGGCACCGAATTCCTGCCGACCTTGACGCCGGAGAAATTGCCGGTCACGCGCAGGACGCTCCTGTCGAAGTGCTGCACGTCTGCGGCGGTGCCAATCACGGTCACGCTGACCGCCGGCACGTCGCCGACCAGGACGAGGCCGGCGGGCAGGGTCGGATGGTCGATGGCCAGGGGGAAGCCCTTGCTCTGGGTTGGGTTCGAGGTATAGGCCACCACGCTCCACAGCGCGGCGGCAAAGCCGATCGCCAGCAGCTTGAGTCGAAGGTTGCTGAGCAGGAAGGCTATCTTACCGAGACCGGCGCTAGCGCCGCCACACGGGCAGCGGGGGCCGATGGATTTCTGGACGGGGCTGGAGCAGTGAGGTCAGCACCTGGCGGAGCCGGTCGGGATCGAGATTGCGCAGCAGCTTCCCCTCGTGGGCGACCGCGATCTGGCCGAGCTCCTCGGACAGGATCAGCACCACCGCGTCGGTCTGCATCGAGAGGCCAAGCCCGGCCCGATGGCGGGTTCCCATCCGCTCCCGGACGGTCCCCTCCTCGGCCAGCGGCAGCACGCAGCCGGCAGCCAGGATCTGGTTGCCGCGCACGATCACCGCACCGTCATGGAGCGGCGAGTTCGGGAAGAAGATCGCCTCGAGGAATTCCGCCGTGAGCTCGCCATTGATCCGGATGCCGCTGTTGGCGTAGTTCTCGAGCCCGGTCTCTTTCTCGAAGACGACCAGCGCGCCCGTGAAGCGTTGGGTCAACTTGGTCGTGGCCCGGATTACTTCGTCGATCATGCGATTGAAAATTTGCAGACTGTAATGGGCCAGCGGCCGGCCGATGAACCCGATGCGCCCAAACTGGTCGAGCGCGCGGCGGATCTCGGGCTGGAAGAGCACGATGACACCGATCAGGATCGCCGGCGCGGCGTTGCGGAAGATCCAGGAAAGCAGCCGCAGCTCGAGAAGGGTGGCAAGCAGGCCGATCACAGCCAGCAACAGCACGCCGAACATCAACTGAACCGCCTGGGTGCCGCGGATGAGGAGAAACATCCGGTAAAGAAAGAAGGCCACCAGGCCGACGTCGATCAGATCGCGGACGTGGCGCCAGATGTCTCCGCTCTGGAGGAACACCAGGATGTCGCGCAGAATCACGTCCACTTCGGCGACTAGTATCCGCTAATCCGCGCCGCTGGAGGCCCAGCTTCGCGGTCAGATCGGAGGTATGAGCTCCAGCTGGTGTTGGGGAGGGAGGGATTGGGGGTCCAGCAGACCCCGACCTTGATTACGGACATCGTTCACTCGGGGCGACGCCGGGGCCAACCGCAGCCATCCCCCAGGACAAGGCTTTAGGAACTCGGCCAGATGGGTCAAGGACAATTCCTCCAGCACCCATGTCGCGGCATCGTCGTCGGTCAACATCACCGGCATCCGGTTGTGGAGGGCCTCGATGTCCGAATTGGGCGTCGTCGTCAGAATTGTCACCGCCCGCTCACCCTGCCAGCGTCCACGAAGCGCAGCGAGGTTGAGAAATCTGCCGTCCGCTCGCGAGACGGCGACCGGAAGCCGCTGGCGGCCGACTTTCCGCCACTCGTAGAAGTGGCTGGCCGGCACCAGGACCCGTTGACCCAGAAGCATGTCCCGGTAGTACGGTTTGCCGAGCGCCGACTCGGACCGAAGGTTGAAAAGACCGCCCTTACTGCCTTCGATGCCCCAGCGCACGATCTCGGCGCGATCGGGACCAACCGCCAGCACCGGATCGGTCGGGGCGATGTTGTACCGCGGCTCGTCTTCCGGCGCATCCCTGAGCCAGAAGTAGGTCTCGAGCAGCTCCGCACGAGGCATCGAGGCGCCGATTCGGCCGCACATCACCGACAATTCTCGCGGGTGGGCACCGCGCGCGTCACCCACGCTAGGAGCATGACTCGGCACGGATGAACGCTGCGGGCCAAGCGAAGTGAGCCAGAGGCGACTTGACGATCGTCTGGCCGACGTGGTCAGGCATTTGCCTATCGGCGGGGAGCGACACTTTCACATCGCGGTGAGCACCGACAATGAGAACGAGTGGGATTTTGCCCGGTTTACGATTTCGCCGCCGTACCGCCAGCGAACACTTGCCGAGGTTGATGCAACGGACCCGAGCCTAATCGCAAAGGCGGGCTCGTTCGATATCGACATCCTCGAGTGTGACCGATCGTGTCCCCATAGCAGCCTGGGACGGTTTGGCTGGGAAACCGACGAACACGTTTCAAGGCGATGGTGGGAGGGCTTCCGATGGCCCGGCGACTACCAGCGTGGAGATAGGCAGTAATGCCACACGCGACGCAGCTCCGGGGTCCTTCAATAAACTGCGCACTTACGACAGACAGCTGTCGCAACCGTGCCGCATGCTGGCACCATGTGCCGTGCCAGCGAGACGCCCTTCGAACGGATCGAGGCGGCGATCCGCGATTTTCCCGGCTGGATGGCGCAACAGCGGGACAGCCAGCTGGGACCGGTAGTCATCGAGGTCCGCGAGGCCATCGACAAACTCGAGGCGGTTGGGGGCGAGGCGACCCGCCGCTTCGAGAAGGCGGGCGGCTACCGGGCTGACGGCTCGCTGGGCATGGTGCCCTGGCTGCGCACCCACGGCAAGCTCTCTGCCGGCGCAGCGGCCGAGCATGTCGAGACCGCCCGGCAGCTTGAAAAGCTGCCGAGGACGGAAGAAGCCCTAGCCCGCGGCGAAATTGGCTATCAGCATGCCGTGGCCATGGCCCGGACTGCCGAACACGTGGGTGCGGCCCAGGTACGCAAGGCTGAAACCATGCTGCTCAAGGCAGCCGAAACGATGGATCCCGGGCAGTTCGCCGGCATGGCCAAGAATTTCGAGCACCAGGTGGATGCCGAGAGCGCGCTGAGCGAGGCCAACCGGGCGCACCAGCGTCGCTACCTGCAGATCGGTGAGGCGATCAACGGGCTGGTTCGGATCGAAGGTCAGGTCGCCCCCGACGCCGGCGCCATCATCCGGACCGCGATCGAGCCCTATGCCAAACCCTCGAAGGGCGACGAGCGGACCTCGGGACAGCGCCTGGCCGATGCGCTGGTCGAGTTCTGCGGCCGAAGCGCCGCTCGTGCTTCAGGAAACGGTCACACGAGTCGCGCGGGGCAGGCCAAGGGTGACAGCGCGAACGGCGCCGGGCCGCGGCCGCAGCTGATCATCAAAGCCGCCGCTGACACGCTCGCCGGGATCCAGGGCGCGCCGGCCGGTCAGCTGGAGTGGGGCGGGACGGTCCCTGCCGAGACGGTCCGCCGACTCGCCTGTGATGCAGCCATCTCGCGGATCACCGGGCTCGGAGAGTTCGAGCGTGAAATCACCCACTCGAGCCGCACCATCCCGCCGCCGACCCGCCGGGCGCTGGTGGCTCGGGATCAGCACTGCGTATTTCCCGGTTGTGATCGGCCGCCTCCCTGGTGCGATGGACATCACCTGGTGTTCTGGGCGGACGGCGGTCCGACCAAGCTAGAGAACCTAGGGCTGGTCTGCGGGCCGCATCACCGGAAGGTTCACGAAGAGGGCTGGACGCTCAAGCGCAAGGAAGATCGCTGGGTCGCCACACCGCCGCCACTCAAAGTCGCGCAGCGGGCTCGGTCAGCCTGACGCTTACCGGCTCAGGCGGACTCGACTTGCGGCCTGCGAGATCAGGTGAACGATCGCTCGATTAACGAGCTAATCAAACGTTGAGCTAGCGCTTGGTGTACTGCGGGGCTTTGCGAGCGCGCTTGAGGCCGGGCTTCTTGCGCTCTTTCATGCGAGGGTCACGGGTCAGCATGCCGTGCTTCTTCAGCACCGGCCGCATCGCCAGGTCCGCCGCGCAGAGCGCCCGGGCGATACCGTGCTGGACCGCTCCCGCCTGGCCCGACATCCCCCCGCCGTCCACCATGGCGCTGACATTGAAGCGCTTGACGCTCTCGGTCAACTTCAGCGGCTCGACGACCACCATCTCCAGCATCCGCCGTCCGAAGTATTGCAGCGACGGTTTGTTGTTCACCATGATGGTGCCCTCGCCGGGATAGAGGCGCACCCGGGCGATGGCGTTCTTGCGCCGTCCAGTGCCGTAGTAGTAAGTTGCGTTATCCGCCAATGACTTCGATATCTCCTCGAACTCCAAATTTGATCGCGACCGGTTGCTGCGCTTTGTGTGGATGCGCGTCCCCAGAATAGACTTTGAGTCGCCGCAGCTGTGCCTTGCCCAGCGTGCCGTGTTGCAGCATCCCCGAGACCGCATGCCTGAACGGATACGTCGGATGCCGCTCGACCATGCTGCCGTACGCCCGCTTGCGCAGGCCACCCGGATAGCCGGTGTACGACGTATAGATCTTGTCAGTGTCCTTCTTGCCGGTCACGCGGATGCCCTTGACGTTCACGACGATCACGTGATCGCCGGTGTTCAGGTGCGGCGTATAGATCGGCTTGTGCTTACCGCGCAGGATCTTCGCCACGTTGGCCGCGAGCCGGCCCAAGGTCTGCCCACTGGCGTCGACGATGTACCAGCTCGGCTTCAACTCGGAAGGCTTCGCACTGTAAGTCTTTGAGTTGGGCGGCGCCATGATCAGTACTCCACGCCGACCTGCACCAACCCCTGGGGTGGCGCCAGGCGCAATCCTACAGTCGAGCCGTTGATGAGCTCATCGATCCACTCGAGCGGCCGCTTGCGCCGACCGATGTCGACCAGGGCGCCCGCGATCCGGCGCACCATGCCGTAGAGAAACGCGTCCGCCGCAACGGCGATCGTGACCCAATCGCCGGAACCGTTCACCGTAATGTCGTAAATCCGGCGGACCGTGTGGCCACCCGGCCGCGGGCTGCGACCAAAGGCACGGAAATCATGTGTGCCCTCGAGCCGTTGCCCGGCCGCCTGCATCGTGGCCAGGTCGAGTTCGTCATGCAGACCCCAGGCGTATTGACGCTGATAGGCGCCCCGCGGCAGCGCCTGACGGATCCGGTAGGCATAGAGTCGGGCGCGGGCCGAATAGCGCGCACTGAACGCATCGTCGACCAGCTCCGCCTGTCGAACGGCGATGTCCGGCGCGAGCCGGGCGTTCAACGCGCCAGCCAATTGCTCGACCGGGAACGGTCGCTCCAATGTGAAGTTCACGACCTGGCCGAGCGCGTGGACGCCGGCGTCGGTTCGTCCCGCCGCTGTCAGCGACGGCGATTCACCCGTCAGGTTATGGATCGCGTCGCGGAGAGCCGCCTCGATCGTCGGCGCGCCGGCCTGGGCCTGCCAGCCCGAGTAATTCGTTCCCTCGTATTCGAGGATGAGCTTGACGTTCATCGATCGACGAGCTCGACCAGCACCATGAGCGCGCCGTCGCCCTGGCGCGGCCCGATCTTCAGGACCCGCGTGTAGCCACCGGTCCGGTCCTTCATGCGCGGCAGCAGCCTGGTGAAGAGCCGTTCGGTGACCTCACGGTCTTCGACAATCGCGTCCACAGCCCGGCGGGCGGCGACGTTGTCGTTCTTGGCGGTGGTGATGACCCGCTCGACCCAGCGCCGCAGCTCTTTGCCTTTGGCCTCCGTCGTTTCGATGCGGCCATGGTCAAGCAGCGACGTCACCAGGTTGCGGCTCATCGCCTTGCGATGCGCCGTCGACCGCCCGAACTTCCGACCCGCTTTCTGGTGCCGCACGCTGAGCTCAGACCAGGACCTTGGTCAGCTCGTCCGGCGTAAGGAAGCCGCGCTGTACCAGCTTTTCTTTGATCTCATCGAGCGACTTGCGACCGAAGTTGCGCAGGCTCAGCAGGTCTTCTTCGCGGAGCGCCACCAACTGGCCCACTTTCGTGATTTCGTTTGCTTTGAGACAGTTCAGGGCACGCACGGAAAGATCCAGGTCCTCGATTGGCACGTCCGCCAGCCGCGACGACAGATCGTTGCCCTTCTGGGGCGGCACGTCCGCGTCTTTGATGCGCTCCGTAAATCTCGTGAACAGGCCGAGATGCGACGTGAACTGCTTGGCGGCCTCGCTGATCGCCTGGTCCGGCTGGATGGTCCCGTCCGTCCAGACCTCGAGGATCAGCTTGTCCCAGTCCGTCTCCTGGCCAACGCGGGTCTTCTCGATCAGAAAATTCGCCTTGACGACAGGGCTGAAGATCGCATCGATCGGAATCACGCCGATCGGCTGGCCTTCTTTCTTATTGCGCTCCGCCGGCACATAGCCTTTGCCGCGCTCGACGGTCAGCTCCATGCGGAGCCGGCCCTTGTTCGAGTCCAGCGTGCAGATATACAGATCCGGATTGACGATCTCGACGTCACTCGGCGCCTGGATGTCCGAGGCCTTGACCTCCTTCGGCCCGCTGACGTCCAACGTCAGCCGCACGGGGTCTTCCGAGAACGAGATCAGGTTGAGGCCCTTGAGGTTGAGGATGATCTCCGTGACGTCTTCCTTCACGTACGGAATCGACGAGAACTCGTGGGCGACGCCCTCGATGGACACCGACGTAACAGCGGCGCCCCTCAAGGTGCTCAGCAACACACGGCGCAGCGCGTTGCCCAGCGTCGTGCCGAAGCCGGGCTCGAGCGGCTCGATCTCGAACTTCCCGTAGGTCGTCGAGTTCTCGATGCTTTTGACTTGGGGTTGGGCGGTATCGATCATGGTGCTCCTTGAGTTAAAAAATTATCTCGAATAAAACTCGACGATCAATTGCTCCTGGATGGTCTGATCCATGTCGTCGCGTCCAGGTTGCGCGGTGACTTTGGCGGTCATGTTGTCTTTATCCAGGTTGAGCCAGGGCACGACGGGCCGCTGCTCACCGGCGTCAAGTGCGTTCTTGACCCGGTCGATTTCCTTGCTTGATTGATTCACCGCGATGATGTCGCCCACGCGAACCGCGTAGGACGGAATGTTCACAATCCGGCCGTTGACCGTGATGTGCCGGTGGGAGACGATCTGCCGGGCATCCCGGCGCGATGAGGCAAAACCGACCCGATAGACGACGTTGTCCAGCCGGGTCTCGAGCAGGCGAAGCAGGTTGAGTCCGGTGACGCCCGCCATCTTCGAGGCGCGATTGAAGTACAACCGGAACTGGCCTTCGAGTAAGAAATAAATCCGGCGCGCCCGCTGCTTCGCGCGCAGCTGGATGCCGTAGTCAGAGACCTTTCGACGCCGGACCTGGGTGTGCATCCCGGGCGGCATCGCCCGCCGGTCGAGCGTGCACTTGGTGAAGCACTTTTCCCCTTTGAGGAACAGCTTGACCCCCTCGCGGCGGCAGTGACGGCAGACGGCGCCCTGGTATTTGCCCATTAGACGCGCCGCCTCTTTGGTGGCCGGCAGCCGTTATGCGGAATCGGCGTCACGTCGGTAATCGCCGTGACCTCGAGCCCGGCCGCCTGTAACGAACGGATGGCGGCCTCGCGGCCGGCACCCGGGCCCTTGACGAAGATCTCGATCTGCTTCAGACCGTGCTCCATCGCGCGGCGGGCGGTCGCCTCTGCCGTGATCTGCGCGGCGAACGGGGTGCTCTTCCGCGAGCCCTTGAAGCCCTGGCTGCCGGCACTGCCCCAGGCGAGCACGTTCCCCTGCGCGTCCGTCAACGAGACCACGGTGTTATTGAACGTGGATTGGATGTGCGCCTGGCCGACCGTGACGTGCTTCTTCTCGCGGCGGCGGGTGCGGACGACTTTCTTCTTCGGCATGCCTTACTTCTTTGCCTCGGCCTTCTTGCGCACGCCGACCGTCTTGCGCGGGCCACGGCGGGTGCGCGCGTTGGTCCTGGTGCGCTGGCCGCGGACGGGCAGCCCGCGACGGTGGCGCAGGCCACGGTAGGTGCCGATCTCCATCAGCCGCTTGATGTTCAGGGCAATTTCTCGCCTCAGCTCGCCTTCGACCTTGGCCTCTTTGTCGAGAACATCGCGGAGGCGACCGATCTGCTCGTCGTTCAGGTTCTTGACGCGCATGTTCGGATCGACGTTCGCGATGGTCAGGACGCGCTGCGCGGTATGGGGCCCGACGCCGAAGATGTAGGTCAGGGCGACTTCGACCCGCTTCTCGCGCGGGATGTCAACGCCAGCAATTCGTGCCATCTAGCTTTCTATCCCTGCCTCTGGTTGTGTTTGGGCGTGACCACGCTTGATGACCTTGCACTTCGGGCATATTTTTTTGACTGACGCACGGACTTTCATGTTTCTCGCTCACTTACTGTTCTTTGCGCGTAATTCGACCGCGCCCCGGATCGAGCGGTGACACCTCGACGCGGACGCGGTCACCCGGGATCACCCGGAGAAACCGAAGCCGCGCGGCCGGCGCCACGTGAGCCACGATCCTGTGGCCGGTCTCGAGCTCGACGCGGTAGAGCGCGTTGGGCATCGGCTCCACCACCCGTCCGACGACAATACCCGCCATTAGCAAATGCCCATGGCGTTATCGCCGGATTTCCCCGGATTTCCGGCGCACGAACAAATAGCTTACCACAACGTGCCCCACCCTAATCGTCCCCCACGAGGCTCGAGGGGAGCTGCCGGCGGGCCGGCTCGCTGGGCGCCGTCAGGATCTCGGGTCCGTCGGCAGTGATCGCGACGGAATGCTCGAAGTAGGCTGAGAGGCTGTGGTCGACGGTGACCACGGTCCAGCCATCTCCCAGCAGGGCGACGTCCTTACGGCCGGCATTGACCATCGGTTCGATCGCCAGCACCATGCCGGGCTTGAGCAGAGGGCCCTGGCCGGCGATCCCGAAGTTCGGCACCTGGGGATCCTCGTGCATGTCCCGGCCAATGCCGTGCCCGACGAAGCTTTCGACAACGGAGAATCCCGCGGCCTCCACGTGCTGCTGGATGGCGGCGCTGATGTCGCCGATCCGGTTTCCGACCTGCGCCTTGCGGATCCCAATGTCCAGCGACTCCCGGGTGGCGTCCTTCAGCCGCTGGGCCTCCGCCGAGATCTTGCCGATACCGACGGTCAGGCCGGCATCGGCCCAGAAGCCGCGGTGGATCAGGCCAGCGTCGAGGCTCAGCAGGTCGCCCTCGCGGAGCTTGCGATTCGTCGGAATGCCGTGCACCACCTGATCGTTGACCGAGGTGCAGATGGCGTTCTGGTATCCCTGGTAGCCGACGAACCCGGGAATGCAGCCGCGCCCCCGGATGAAGCGGTCGGCCTCCCGGTCGAGCTCGAGGAGCGTGATGCCGGGTCGGGCGATCGTCTGCAGCTGGGCCAGCGCCTCGGCCAGGATGGCGCCCGCCTCCCGCATCAGGTCGATCTCCGCCTCGGACTTGTAGATGATCATCGCGAGCCCGCCCCCTTGCGAAGCCCGGCGAGGCGGTGCGCGATGTCGTCGCGGACATCGTCGACCACCATCTGGCCGTCGAGATTCTCGAGCTTGTGCTGAGCCGTGTAGTAGTCGATCAGTGGGGCGGTGTGTTTCAGGAAGACGTCGATCCGGTTGGCAACGATCTCCGGCTTGTCGTCCGGACGCTGATACAGCTCGCCGCCGTCCACCGTGCATCGGGGAAGGCTGCGGGCTTGCTCCGACGTGAAGTTGTACACCGCATCGCAGGTTCGGCAACTGTACCGATGCGAGAGCCGGTCGATCAGCACCTGCCGGCTGACCCGCAAGTAGATGACGGCGTCGATCCGGCGTCCCAGCTGCGTGAGCATTTCATCGAGTGCCCGGGCCTGGGCGACCGTCCGAGGGAAGCCATCGAGGATGAAACCGTCGCGCGCATCGGGCTTCTGCAGCCGCTCCCGGATGATGTCGATCATCAGTTGATCCGGCACCAGCTCGCCCCGGTCCATATAACCCTTCACCTGGTCACCCAGCGCCGTGCCGGCCCGCCGCTGGGCGCGGAGGATGTCGCCGGTCGCGATCGCCGGAATACGGTAGGTCTCGATCAGGTGGACGCTCTGCGTGCCTTTCCCCGCGCCGGGCGCGCCAAAGATGATCAGATTCATACGCTCAGGACGCGATCTGAGGGTCCTACTTGATGAACCCCTTGTACTGACGCATGATCAGCTGCGTCTCGATCTGTTTCATGGTGTCCAGGGCCACACCGACGACGATCAGGATCGCCGTCCCCCCGAGGTACATGTTCTGCGTCGGTATTCGGGTGAGCGCCGTCGCGAGGAGCGGGATGAGCACGGTCACACCGCCCAGGAAGAGCGCCCCGGCGAAGGTGATGCGGGTCATGGTGCGGTCGAGATACTGCGCGGTCGCCACCCCGGGCCGAATCCCGGGGATGAAGGCGGCGTGCTTCTTGAGATAGTCGGCGGTGTCGACCGGGTCGAAGGTCACGGCCGTGTAGAAGTAGGTAAAGCCGAAGATGAGAATGAAATAGACAAAGTTGTAGAGAACGTCGGTCGGAATGTTGGGGCCGGCCGGAACCCAGTAGGTCCGCAACGCCCGCGAGATGTCGCCCCAGGGTGAGGGGGCGGTGGCCAGGAAGTTCCCGATGATGACCGGGAAGAACATGATCGAGATCGCGAAGATGATCGGGATGACGCCCGCCTGGTTCACACGCAGCGGCAGGTGCGAGCTGCGGCCCTGGTAGACCTTACGGCCCACCACCCGCTGCGCCGACTGGATCGGGATCTTCCGTTGGGCCTGTTGCACCTCGATGATGAACGCCGTCACCACGATGGCGAGGGCGGCGAACAGAAGCAATGGCGCCAGGTTCTGTGAGGCGCCGCCGCCGGTCAACAGGTTGTAGATCGTGTTCGGAATCCGCCCGACGATGCCGGCAAAGATGACCAGGGAGATGCCGTTGCCGATGCCGTACTCGGTGATCAGCTCGCCGAACCACATCAGCATCACCGTCCCGGCCGTGAGCGTCACCATGATCCCCACGATGCCGAACCAGTCGAGGTTCGTCAGGACGCCCTGACGGCTGAAGACCAGGGTCAAACCCCAGGCCTGGAGCAGGCCAAGGGCCACGGTCAGCCAGCGGGTCCAGCGGGTGATCTTGCGGCGGCCGTACTCGCCTTCCTTGCTGAGCTCCTTGATCCGGGTGGATACCACCGTCATCAGCTGCATGATGATCGAGGCATTGATGTACGGGTTGACGCCCATGGCGATGATGGAGAAGGTCGACAGCCCGCCTCCGGAGAACAGGTCGAGCAGTCCGAGGAAGGCATTCGAGTTGAAGAGCTTGTCGAGCGCCGCCTTATCGGCGCCGGGCACGGCGATGTGCGCGAAGATCCGGAACACCAGAAAGAGTCCGAGGGTGAACAGGATCTTGCGGCGAAGCTCGGGAATGCGGAGCGCGTTGCCAATCGCTTCTAACATGGCCTAGCCCTTCTTCTTACCCTTTTGTGGCTTCGGAGAATCGGTCGGGCTCGAGGCGTCGGCGGCCGGCTGAGCGTCATCGGCAGGGGCCGGCTGCGCCTCCCCACCGGACGTCTTCTGCCTGTCCTTCCTGGCCGCCTTCGCCGGTGCTGACGCCTCCACGGCCGGCTCGGCCGGCTCTGGCTTCTCGGCCTTCTCGGCTTTCCCGGCCTTCTCGGCTTTGCCGGTCTTTTCGGCCTTCTCGGCTTTCTCGGCTTTCTCGGCCGGCGCCGGGATGGCCGGCTTCGGCTGGTTCTTTGCCCGCTTCGTCTTTTCCCGAATGGGAGGTGGAACCTCGATGATGGCGGCGGTTCCGCCGGCCGCCTCGATCTTCCGGCGCGCCTCCGACGAAAACCGGTGCGCATGGATGGTCAGCCGGCGGTTGAGGTCGCCAGTGCCGAGGACCTTGATGCCAGCCCCGACGTCCTTGATGATGCCTGCCTCCAGCAGGGATTCCGGAAGGACGTCGGCGCCATCCTGGAAGCGGTTCAGGCGGGTCAGGTTGAGGACGGCAAAGCGCTTGCGCCATTTGTTGTGAAAGCCCCGCAGCTTAGGGGTGCGCATCGTCAAGCGGGTCTGGCCGCCCTCGAACGTTTTCGGCAGATTCACCGACGTGCGGGCTCCCTGGCCTTTCTGGCCGCGCGTCGATGTCTTGCCGTGGCCGGAGCCAGGACCGCGACCGACCCGCTTGCGGGCGTGATGCGAGCCCGGCGGCGGCTGGATCTCGTGAAGTTTCATGGGGTTTCCTCGACTTTGACCAGATGGCGAACCTTGTGAACCATGCCGCGAAGCTGCGGACTGTCCTCGTGCTCGACGGTTTGATTCAGACGGCGAAAGCCGAGCGCCTGCACGGTCCGCTCGTGATCGGGCTTCTGCCCGATGACGCTTCGGACATAGGTGATCCTCAGGCGCGCCATGCTCAGCCGACCGGCTCCTCGACCGGCGTCGCGGGCTCGACCGGCGCCACCTCCGCCTCGGGTTTCTTCCCGCGACGGCTGAGTCGCTCCAGCTCTTCGGCCGGTTTGCCGCGGGCCTGCGCGACGCTGTCCGCCGTCTGCAGCGCTTGCAGGGCGGCAATCGTCGCCCGGACGGTGTTGACCGGGTTGTTCGTGCCCAGCGATTTCGTGATCATGTCCTTGACGCCGGAGAGCTCGACCACGGCGCGCATGGCGCCGCCCGAGCGGATCCCGGTTCCGGGCGCCGCCGGCTTCAGCAGCACCTTCGCCGCCCCCTTCTTGAGACGGATCTCGTGGGGAATGGTGGTCCCGACCATGGGCACGGTGATGAGATGCTTCTTCGCCGACTCTACCGCCTTGCGGATGGCCTCCGGCACCTCCCCTGCCTTGCCCAGCCCGGCGCCGACGCGGCCGTTCTGGTCGCCGACCACGACCAGCGCGCTGAAGGAGAAGCGACGGCCGCCCTTGACGACCTTCGCCACCCGGTTCAGGTGGACGACCTTCTCTGTGAATTCCGACTGACCTCTGCCGTACTGGTAACTCATTTATTTCTCACTCAGAACTTCAACCCGGCGCTGCGCGCCGCTTCGGCCAGCGCTTTGATCCGGCCGTGATAGGGAAAACCGCCGCGATCGAAGACCACGGTCTCGATCCCCGACTTCAGAGCGCGCTCGGCTATCGATTTGCCAACGGCCGCCGCACCCGCCGCGTTCGACGGGGACTTGAGCCCCCTGCGCAGGTCGGCGTCCGTCGTCGAGGCAGCCGCCAGCGTCCGCCCGGAGGCGTCGTCGATCACCTGGGCATAGACATGATGCAGACTGCGGAAAATCGCCAGCCGTGGACGTTGGGGTCCACCCTCCAGGTTGGTGCGTAAACGCACGTGCCGGCGGATCCGTGTTGCCCGCCGATTGGTTGGCTTGTTCATTACTTTGCCGCTCCAGCGGTCTTGCCGGTCTTGCCCGCCTTGCGACGGACCCGTTCGCCCCGGTAAAGGATTCCCTTGCCCTTGTAGGGCTCCGGCGGGCGGATCTTGCGAACTTCGGCCGCCACCTGGCCGACCTCTTCCTTGCTGGCGCCCTTGATGTTGATCCGGGTCGGCTCCGGAACATCGATGGTGATGCCCTTTGGCACCGGGTAGCGCACGGGATGCGAGAAGCCGACGTTCAGCACCAGCGCCTCGCCCTGCCGGCTCGCCCGATATCCGACGCCGACCAGCTCGAGCTGCTTCTCGTATCCCTTGCTGACGCCCTCGATCATGTTCCAGACAAGGGTTCGGGTCAAGCCATGCAGCGATCGGTGCAGCTTCGACTCACTCGGACGCTCGACGACGACCGCACCGTCCTTGACGGAGACCCGCATCTGCGGATTCAGGTTGCGGCTGAGCTCGGATTTGCCGCTCGTCACCACGACGGTGTGGTCGGAGACGGTGACCGTCACGCCGCTCGGGATCTTGACCGGAAGCTTGCCAATCCTACTCATGGGTCACCAAACGTAGCACACGACCTCGCCACCGAGGCCGGCCCTGGTTGCTTGCTGTCCGGACATCACGCCATGCGAGGTCGACAGGATGACAATCCCCAATCCGCCGAGCACCCGCGGGATCTCGGTCTTGCGGGCATAGACCCGCAGCCCCGGCTTGCTGATCCGCCGCAACCCGGCGAGCGACTTCCCGCGCGGGGTCTTAGGCTTGAACGTGATATCGAGTTTCTGTCCCTGCTCACCGGCGGCGACATCGTAGGACGCGATGTAGCCCTCGTCCTTGAGGACGCGTGCGATCTCCACACCGACACGCGACGCGGGAAGACCAACCCGCGGGTGCCCGGCACTATTCGCGTTGCGGATCCTGGTCAGCATGTCGGCGATGCTATCGGTGGACATCTTCCCTCCTCACCACGACGCCTTCTTCACGCCCGGCACCTGCCCTTGCGAGGACAGGGTTCGGAAGCAGATCCGGCAGATCCCAAACTTGCGCATGTACGCCCGCGGCCGGCCGCAGAGGTTGCAGCGGTTGTGTTGCGAGACGGCATGCTTGTGCTTGCGCAGGCCACGGTTGACTGTCGATTTCTTAGCCACTCTTTTGTGTCACCCTCACTTCCTGAACGGGAACCCGAGCTCCGCCAGCAGCGCACGCGCCTCGTCGTCGTTGCGCGCGGTGGTGACGAAGGTGACCTCGAGACCCCGCAATTTATCGATCTTGTCGTACTCCACCTCGGGAAAGATCAGCTGCTCGCGCAGCCCCAGCGTGTAGTTGCCCTTGCCGTCGAACCCGGTCGGTGAGATGCCACGGAAGTCACGGATCCGGGGTAGCCCGACCGAGAGCAGCTTGTCGACGAACTGGTACATTCGGGCGCCGCGAAGGGTCACCTTCACCCCGATCGGCAGGCCGGCGCGCAGCTTGAAGTTCGCAATCGCCTTGCGCGACTTCAGCACGACCGGCTGCTGTCCGGTGATCTTCTTGAGGTCTGCGACCGCGGCGTCCAGCGCCTTCGGATTCTGAATCGACTCTCCGACGCCGATGTTCGCCACCACCTTTACCAGGCGCGGCACCTGCATGGCGTTCGTGTAGGCAAACCGCTGGATCAGCGCCGGGACGATCTTGTCCTGGTAACGCTTCTTCAGACGGAGCTCGACCCGCGGCGGGCTGGCAGTAACGCTCATACCTTGTTTCTTACCCGTTCGTAGATCTCGCCGCACCTCACGCAGACGATCGCCTTCTCCCCGCTGGGCAGGACGGTCTTGCGGATGCGCGTCGGCTTGTCGCATTTGTTGCAAACGAGCATGACGTTCGAGTATTCGAGCGGCGACTCGAAGTCCACGATGCCGCCCTGGATCACCTTGGTGCCGCCCTTTTGCTGGTTCGCCCGTTGATGGCGCTTCAGCAGGTTGACGCCTTTGACCACGATCTTGGACTGCTCTGGCACGGTGCGGACGACGACGCCGCGCTTGCCACGGTCCTTACCGGACATGACCTGCACGGTGTCGTCCTTATGAATATCGAGATGCAAACGGCTCATGACGTCTACAACACCTCCGGGGCCAGGGAAACGATCTTCATGAAATTCTTGTCGCGCAGCTCACGTGCCACCGGGCCGAAGATCCGCGTGCCACGTGGGTTGTTCTGTGGACCGAGGATCACCGCGGCGTTCTCGTCGAATCGGATGGTCGAGCCGTCCACCCGGCGGAACTCCCGAGAGGTGCGGACCACCACGGCCTTGACGACCTCGCTCTTCTTGACCTGGCCGCCGGGCGTGGCCACGGTCACAGCCGCGGTGATCACGTCGCCGATGGAGGCGTATTTGCGGTAGTGGCCGCCCATGACCCGGATCAACAGGATCTCGCGCGCTCCCGTATTGTCCGCCACCTTCAACCGCGACTCTTGCTGAACCATAACGACGGCTATTTCGCCTTCTCCACAATGGCGACGACCCGCCAGCGCTTGTCGTGGGACAGGGGCCGGGTCTCCATGATCCGGACGCGGTCGCCGACCTTGCACTGGTTCTGCTCGTCGTGGGCTTTGAACCTCGTCGACTGCTGGATGTGCTTCTTGTAGCGGGGGTGTTCCTTGAGCGTCTGCACCCGCACCACCACGGTCTTATCCATCTTGTCGCTGATGACCGTGCCGGTGCGCGTTTTGCGCATGTCCCGTTCGATCGGTTGTTGCTGTTCGGTCATGCCGTCCCCTCCGTGGCCGCCGGCGCCCGCCCTCGCCGAGGCCTGGTATCCGGTTCAACCGGGCTCGGGGCATTGAATTCCTTCATATGGATTTCGGTCAGGATCTGAGCCAGGTCGTGGCGCACGTGCCGGATCTGGCGATGGTTCGCGAGCTGACCGGTCGCCATCTGGAAGCGGAGGTTGAAGAGCTCCTGCCGGGAGTCCTTCAGCTTCTTTTGCAGGTCGGGCAGGGAAAGCCCCTGGAGATCTTTCATCTTCATTTCTTGCCACCACCCTTCGCCGGCTTTGCCGGTGCGGCCGCCGCCTTCGGCGCGGCAGCCGACTTGGGGGCGGCGCCCGGCGCGGCTTTGATGGTCGGCGCGGCACCGGGGGCGGCCTTCGGTCCGCGGGCAGCCGGGGCCGCCGCGGCGCCTGGAGCGGTGGGCGCCGCGATCGCGCCCGCGATCCCTTCGACACCCTCGCCAGGCTTCACCTCGGCCGGGCCCTTGATCTTCACGTCGGCAGCGGCCTTCACCCCGGACTTGATGCCGAGGGTGCGCGTCTTCATGGGCAGCTTGTAGGCTGCCAGCTGGAAGGCCCGTTTCGCCATCTCCGGCGTGACCCCGCCCATCTCGAAGAGGACGCGGCCCGGCTTGATGACGGCGACCCACCCTTCGGGCGCGCCCTTGCCGCTACCCATGCGGGTCTCGGCCGGTTTCTTGGTGACCGACTTATCGGGAAAGACGCGGATGAACACCTGGCCACCGCGACGCACAAAGCGGGTCATCACGCGGCGGGCGGCTTCGATCTGCCGGTTCGACATCCAGGCGGCTTCGGAGGCCTGCAGGCCGAACTCGCCGAAGGCCAGGTCATTTCCCTGGGTGGCGACCCCGGTGCGGCGGCCCCGATGGACCTTTCGATACTTGACGCGGGCTGGAAGCAACATCCTTATTCCTTCTTCTTGGGCGCGCGGGCACGCGGTGTCTTCGGTGCCGTCGTCGCCTTCTCACCGGTGGAAGCTTTCGCGCGGGTGGTGCGCTTGGGTTTCTCGCCACCGTCGGCGCTGGTGGTGGTGGTCGCCTTCGCGGTGCGGGTGCGCTTGGGCTTCGCGGCCGGGGCTTCGGTCGGGGCGGCGGCGGTCACCTGCGCGGCAGGAGCCTCCGGCGCCACGGGCGGGGCGATGGTGGCCTGGACCAACTCGGCCAGCGGCGTGGGCGCCTCGCCGATGGCGGCGCCCACCGGCACGCCACTCTCCACCGGCTCCTCGACGGCGGCCTGCGGCTTCGGCGGCGCCTCGGTCGGGAAGTTGCCGGTGTAGACCCAGGCGGACACGCCGATCCGGCCGAATGTCGTCTTCGCCTCGGTCTGGCCGAAATCGATGTCAGCCTTGAGCGTGTGGAGCGGCACCCGCCCCTCGCGGTTCCATTCGACTCGGGCCATCTCGGAACCGCCGAGGCGGCCCTTCACCCGGATCTTCACCCCCTGCGCCCCGGCGCGCATGGTCTTCATCAACGACTGCTTGATGGCGCGCCGGAAGGCGATCCGCTTCTCCAGCTGGGCGGCGACGTTCTCGGCCACCAGCTGGGCGCTCAGCTCCGGCTTCTTGATCTCCTGGATCGTCACCCGAACCCGCTTCCCGGTGATCTTCTCCAGCTCGTCGCGGAGCTGGTCGACGCTGGTCCCGCCCTTGCCGATGACGATGCCGGGCTTCGCCGTGTGGAGGGTGATGGTCAGCGCCGACGAGGAGCGCTCGGTCTCGATGCGCGCCACGCCGGCATTTTTCAGGCGGGTCATCAGCATCCGCCGCAGGCGGACGTCTTCCAGCAACAGCGGCTTGAACTCCTTGTCGGGAGCAAACCACTTCGCCTCCCAGTTGCGATAGACGCCCAGCCGGAAGCCGTTCGGGTGAACTTTATGCCCCATCTACTTTGACTTCTTCTCCTTGGTGTCCTTCTTTGGCTCGTCCTTCTTCTTGCTCTCGGTTTTCTTTGCCTCGCCCTTCCCGGACTGCGGCTTCTTGACGTCGGCCTTTCCGGTGGCCGCCTCAGCCGTACCGGTCTCCGCCTTTGCCTTCGCCTTCCTGGGCCGCGCCGGTGCCTCGACCTCGTCGGACTCGGTGGTGGCGGGCTGGGCGGCGGCGACGCGTGCGGCGGCGGCCGCGGCCGGCGTGGGCGTGGGCCTCGCCGTCGGCTGGGGCGCGCGTGGCAGGGCGGCGACGCGGCGCCGCACCACCCCGGGCCGGTCTTCGACCACGGCGGTGATGTGGCTGGTCCGCTTGAAGATACTGAACAGCCGGCCCATGGCGCGAGGCTGGCCGCGCTTCAGCATCGGCCCCGGCTCGACCCGGATGTCTTTGATCACCAGGTCATCCTTGACCAGGTTGAAGTTGTTCTCGGCGTTCGCCTGGGCGGAGCGGATCACCTTGGCGACATCGCGCGCCGCCGCCTTGGGCATGAACGAGCAGGCGACCAGCGCCTCGCTCACCGGCAGGTTGCGCAACGTCTGCGCGACCAGCCGCACTTTCCGGGGTGATGTCCTGACCCACTTGGCCTTTGCTTGCACTTCCATGGCTATTTGAGGGTGGTGGATTTCTCCGTGTGATGCCCGTGGGCGCGAAAGCGCCGGGTCGGCGCAAACTCGCCCAGCAGGTGCCCGACCATGTTCTCGGTGATG
>VBHC01000214.1:1112-3486 GCA_005889535.1 Chloroflexota bacterium | reverse complement strand
CCAGGCGAATCCGAAGCGCGTCGGCCACATAAACATCGCCGTTCTGGTTCACCGCAATGCCGTCTACCGTGGCGAGGTCGGTGGCACCGGGTTTGGAGCCGTCCTGCGAAACGGCCGCGTGCCCGGTGCCGGCGAAGGTCGTGATGCGCGGACCGCCAGACACGCCGGACAAGATTGCCGGACGCACAACAGCGAAGATGACAACGCCAGCCGATGCTACGACCATGAGTGCGCCGATTACCCACAACCAGCGCGGTCTAATTCGAGGCTTGACGGGCGACTGGACCGGTGATTCGGTTGGGGGCGGGGCAGGGGCCGGAGCCAACCGAGTCGAGTCGGATGCAACCCAGGCGGCAACCTGCGCCCGAGACCTGAAGCCGAGCTTGTTACGGATCTGCTCGACATGACCCTCGGCGGTCCGCTCCGAGATGAAGAGGCGCTCTGCGATGTCACGGTTGCTCAAGCCTTGAGCAACGAGCGCCGCGACCTCGCGTTCGCGCCGGGATAGGGATGGCGAGGCCGTGTTCATCGCTCATATTTTGCGCCGACCTCCAAACCGCTAAGTTCTGATCTGGCTGGCGGCTTACGCGACATCTGCCGGCCGGTAGGTAAATCGAACCCGGATTGGCTGAGTGGGGATTGCGCGGGAGACCCTCGTCTCCCGCTCCAAGGACGCATCTTGTTGAACTAGCGGGCACAAAAGAGCCCCCGGCTCGCGAGGAGCCGGGGGGCGGTCGAAGTACAGAGCGTCAGTGACTTAGAGGGGCGCTCCGGCTACGTAAGAGCTTTTCGAGACAACGGCGCAGACGAAGGTGATTCCGGTGTCGAGTCCCATACCCGATTGAAAGGTGGCGATCCCGCCTGAGCCCCACGCGGCCTGCAGTTGGGCCAGTGTCGTGATGTGGGTCACGGCATCCTTCGAGGTGAAGAACTCGAGGTAGACGCGCCAGGGCACGTTGAAGTCGCCGCCCGTGCGAGCGACCCCGACCAGGTGGTCGTGCCCGGGTACTGCCGCGGGATTGCTGCCGTACACGCCCGGAAACAGACTCGTGGCCAGTCCAGCGACGGCGCCGGCGTGGTCAGGGCAGTTACCCGGCGCCGCACCCATGCAGTTGAAGGTGCCGGGCGTTCCTGGCGGATAGAGGATGAGGTACAGCGGCGCCACCGCGCGCGGGTTGACGTTATTGATCGGGTTGTTTGGCCCCAACGGCGCGAGCCTCAATGGGGTCAACAGGTAGATCACCTGGCCGGTCGAGTCGTCGTACGCCGGCTCGATCACGGCACTGCCGTGTGCTCGCTCGCCTGTCGGGATGGAATCGGCGGCGACGTTGATCGGGAGCGAGCACAGAGCGACCGCGAGCACGATCCGGCCCAGTTTAAACAGCCTCATCACCTCACCTCACCGGTAAAAGTAGGGATCGAGAACGCTGACCTGAGTGATCCGGTCGACGGGCAGCGAATTCTTGCCCGCCGTCTTGCGGATCGCTTCCGGGTTCGGGCCGTCGTACACGCAGAACGTCTTCTTCTTGTCGTCGGTGACGTAGGAATGGATCCAGGTCACCCCTTCGTCGGCGTTGCGATCGACCACCCGTAAGCAGGCGGTCGCCCCGTCCGCGCTGATCGGAATCTGCAAGCCGTCGGCGAACGTCCTCTCGACTAAATACCTGGGCATGTTTGCGCCTCCATTAATTGATTTCGGCGAGCTCGCGATGGGCTAACGCTAGAGACCTGGGGCCCCGCCATCATCGGGAGAAATCCCCAATTTGGGCGTTAAAACCGCCCATCTTCGCGGGCTTGACCGGCTGTCCGATTGGGCGCAGGATTGATGCCGCAGATGAGGGGATCCCCGGTTGTCGTCGCTGCCGTATCCGAGCTCATGGAGCGATCGGGTGAGCTGGCCGCGCTCGAACGCCACCTCGAGAACGTCAGGATCTCGGGGACGGGCCGCTTCTGCATGCTGGCCGGCGAGGCTGGCGTGGGCAAAACTGCGCTCCTCCGTCGCTTCTCCGAGCAGCATCGGGGCGCACAGATCCTCTGGGGTGCCTGCGACCCCCTGTTCACCCCACGGCCACTCGGCCCGCTGCTCGACATTGCCGCCGGAGTCGGTGGCGAGCTGGCGCGCCTGGGCGGTAGCCGGGCGCGACCTTACGAGATCGCTTCGGCGCTGGTCAACCAGCTTCGGCAGCAGTCGCCCGCGATCGTCGTCCTCGAGGACGTGCACTGGGCCGACGAGGCGACGCTCGACGTCCTGCGGCTCCTTAGTCGCCGTATCAAGTCAGCGCCCGCCCTCCTGATCGCAAGCTATCGAGACGACGAGCTCGATCGCAGTCACCCGCTGCGACTTCTCCTCGGCGAGTTGCCCCGCGATGAGTCG
>VBHC01000214.1:0-1072 GCA_005889535.1 Chloroflexota bacterium | reverse complement strand
CTTCCGCAAAACGGCGGGCAACCCGTTCTTCGTCACCGAAATCCTGGCGGCGGCAGGCGACGAGCAGATCCCGTCAACGGTGCGCGATGCTGTGCTCGCCCGTGCGGCGCGGTTGTCGCCGGACGCTCGCTCACTCCTCGACATGGTCGCGGTGGCGCCTCCGCAGGCGGAGCTCTGGCTCTTAGAGGCGGTAAGCGCCCAGAAGTTCTCGGCCCTCGGCCAATGCCTCAGCTCGGGGATGCTTGCTCAGCAAAACGGCGCCGTCACCTTCCGCCACGAGCTCGCGCGTCTCGCCATCGAGGAGTCGATTGCCCCCGACGGTGCGCTGCAGCTTCACCGGCAAACCCTGGCTGCGCTGGCGAAACCGCCGTACGGTTCGCCGGACCTGGCCCGCCTGGCTCATCACGCCGAGGCTGCGAACGACTCGCAGTCGCTCCTGCGCTTCGGTCGCGCGGCCGGCGAGCGGGCGTCGGCTGTCGGCGCTCACCGCGAGGCTGCGGCGCAATTCTCACGAGCTCTTCGAGTGGCCGAATCGTTACCGCCGCGCGAGCACGCCGACATGCTGCAACAGCTTGCGCAGGCGTACCTCCATGCCAACAACGCCGAGCGGGCCATCCCGGTGCAAGAGCGCGCCATCGAGCTGTACCGGCAGGCCGGCGACTCCTTGAACCAGGCCGACGCCTTGCGCCGGCAGTCCAGGCTCTTTTTGTGCGGAGGGCGAGGCGCCGAGGCTGAAGCGCCGATCGGCAAGGCCGTCGCGTTGCTTGAAAAGTTGCCCGAAGGCAGGGAGCTCGCACTCGCCTATTCGGGATTGGCGATGTTCTACATGAACCACGACGACGCCGAGGGGACGATCCGCTCCGCACGCCGGGCGCTCGAGCTGTCGGAACGCCTCGGAGATACGGAAACGCTGCTCCACACCTTAAATTCGCTCGGATCGATGCAGCTGCTGATGGGCGATCCCGGCGGCAAGGCGAAGCTGCTCCGAAGCCTGGAGCTGGCTGAGGAGATGGGTAACGACGAGAACGTGGGGCGGGCCTACATCAACCTTGCGGGGACGATGGTGCGAACG
>VBHC01000173.1 GCA_005889535.1 Chloroflexota bacterium | reverse complement strand
GCCTTCAGACCCAGCCCCACCGCCTCGGCCCAGGTGAGGTTAGGCGGCAGCGACATCGACGGCGGCTGAGTCGTCCAGGTCCTCGCTGTCCGCGGCTTCGTGCGCGGCCAGGGGCTGAGGATCGGGGCGCAGCATCAAGCTCGCGACGAACCAAGCCATGCCGATGGCGATCAGGATGTCGCCCACGCTGGCGATCCCGGGAAACGGGGCGGGCAGCTGGAATCGGTCGTCCAGCCAGGCGAAGATCGTGTGCGGGCCGCTGAGCACATAGGTATCCGTCCGGTTGCCGAGGGCCGCCAACGTGCCGTGCCCTTCAACCGGCATCCGTCCTCCATTGGCCGCCCGCACGAGCTCGTTGCCGTAGGCGCCCAGGGCGCCGCAGGCAACCGGGTAGACACGCTTCCAGGTGCCCCAGATTCCGGCCGCGATCGCCAGCCCGAGCGGCAACAACCACGAAAGCGGAGACGGTGTCACCTGACTCAGGAGCAGGATGGCGCCGGCGCCCACCAGCGGGCGCACTGGCAGGGAAGGCCCCGCCATAAAGACACGGCTGGATCGTCCGCCCAGGGCAAATCCGAGAAAGATTCCGGCGACGGTCACGAGCGCGCCGTCCGCGACCTTCAATGCAGCGGACTCCATGAACGGGGTGCGCCATGCCAGCGCCAGCAACACGCCGGCAAATTCCAGGGGAATGGCGACCCGGCGCTGAGCGGCGAACGCGGCCCGAAGCGTGATTTCGGCAAGGCGTGCCTCGAGCGTCGCGCTGAGGACCGGGCCCAGCGCGTAGTAGACGACCATCAGGGCCGCCGTCGCGGCAATAAAATGCGCCGTGTCGCCGAAGCCGACCAGCCGGAAGGTTGCTGCACCAACAACCGCGGCGAGCACCCACTGGGCGGTCGCCGTCACCTGCGTCGACCAGGTTTGTCCCTTCAGCAGGCTGCCCAGCGGCGCCGCGGTGACAGCGACCAGCACGGTAATTTCTGGATGGCGCCGAAACACGATGACCGCGGCCAGCAGCCCGACTTTGGGGAGTTCGCCCCAGCGGGCGCCGTCCTTGGAGCCCAGCAGGAAGTCGTCGACGATGCACATGCCGATGAAGCTGACCCAGGCCCAGGGCGCCTGGTAAGGCTGAGCCGGCCCGAGCCAGCCGATGATGGCGACGAGCAACGCGATCAGGCCCGCCATCCAGAGGATGGCGCGTATCGATCGAGGGCTCAACGGCCGATGCAGGAACCCCACGGCTGGCGAAAGTGCAACGGCGTGCGGGACTCCGCCTTTTGGGTGATTTACGCTACGGGGCGATGTTTCGGCGGAAACCCGCCCAACCGGCGCCGGCCGACCGCTGGCTCGTGATCGGTCTCGGCAACCCGGGCCGTGAATACGAGCGCTCGCGTCACAACGTGGGTTTTCTGGTGGTCGACGAGCTCGCCCGCCGGCACGGCGGCCGGGTAACCGACCGCGCCGCGAAGTCGCTGACCCGCCGCGTCCGGAGCGGTGAACGTGAGCTCGTGCTCGCCAAGCCGCAGACCTGGATGAACCTCTCAGGCGAGGCGGCGAAGGCGCTGCGAACCAAATATGGCGTGCCCCTCGAGCGCCTTCTCGTGGTTCACGACGAGCTCGATCTTCCGTTTGGCCGGCTGCGAATCCGCAGCGGGGGCAGCTCCGCCGGGAACCACGGGCTGGACTCGCTGATTACATCGTTCGGAACAAAGACGTTCCCCCGGATTCGGGTCGGCGTCGGCCGGCCGGTGGGTGATGCGGTCGATTACGTGTTAAGCCCGTTCACGGACGCCGAGCGGGCTCAGCTGTCCGACCTCGTCGGGCGGGTCGCCGACGCGGTCGAGTACACCGTTGCCCAGGGCCTTGACCGCGCCATGACGGAATTCAACCGCGGCTAGGGTGAAAGCTCAGGAAATACGCAAGGACGGCGAGGCCGGCAACCGCTGTCAGCGCGCCACCCATCCACACCGCCGCCGACGGCCCGAAGAGATGCGCCACGATACCGGCCCAGATGTTGCCGATCGGCGTCACCCCGATGAAGAGCATGGAGTAGAGGCTCACCATGCGGCCCTGCATCCGGTCGGGTGAACGGACCTGCACAAAGGTATTCGTGCCGATGGAATAGACGGCAAACGACCACCCGATGACCAGCAGGAGGACGATCGCCTGGCCGAAGCTCGGCATGACCAGGAACACCAGCTCCATTCCAGCGAAGAGCAAGCCGCCCATCACGATCCGGCGCGGCTCGAGCAGGAACCCGCCGGCGATGGTCATCGTCAGCGCCCCTACCAGTGACCCCAATCCCTGTGCCGCGAAGAGATAGCCGAGCGTGTCAGCGTTGGCGTGCAGCACGATCCGCGTGAACAGCGGCAATACGAGATTGAAGTTGGCGCCAAATGTGCCGGCAACGAACAGCAACAGAAAGAGGCCGGCCAACGCCCGCGTCCGAGCGACGTAGCGGAGTGCCTCTGTGATCAGTTGCACGGCGGTTTGCGGCGGGCCCTCCGTCCGTGGGCGGCGACGCACCGTCAACAAGGCCGCGATCACCCCCAGATAGCTCACCGCGTTCAGCCAGAAACACGCCGCCACCCCAAAAGCCGCGATGACGATGCCACCAACGGCCGGACCGATGATGCGCGCCAGGTTGAAGGCGGTGGAGTTGAGGGCGACAGCACTGGCCAGCTCCCCACGACCGACCATCTCCAGGACTGTCGCCTGGCGGGCCGGAAAGTAAAGGGCCTGGTTCACGCCGAGCGCGGCCGCGAGCACCATCACGGCCGGGAGCGTGATGGTGTGCGTGACGGTGAGGACCGCGTAGAGCACAGCCCCGGCCAGCGACACCGCCTGGGTAACGAGCAGCACGTCGCGATGCGAGAAACGATCCACGACGGTGCCTGCGTACAGTCCGAAGAGCAGCACCGGCGCGTAGCTGAAGGCACCAAAGACGGCCAACGCGAAGGCGGAATCGTGCGAAAGCTGAAGCACGAGCCAGGCGGCGGCCACGGTTTGCATCCAGGTCCCGGTGACGGATACCGTCTGGCCGACGAAATAGCGACGGAACTCGGGGTACTGGAGAGCGGAAATCTGCACCACCGGGCGACGACGTGGTGCGACGGTTGGCGGAGTGGCGCGGATGGTGTTCAGTTTACCGGGCTTGCGACGACGACCCGCTCAAATGGTGGCAGTCGCCTGAACGAGTTCCTTGAACTGCGCCGCCGCGGGCGCCTGCGGTTGCTGGATGACGATAGGGAGGCGCCGCTTGCTCGCGGCGGAGAACTCATCCCGCTGGTACAGGATCATCCCCGCCACTTCCATCTTCAGCGCCGCCGCGACTTCGGTGCGGCTCGACTGCAGACTGCCATGCGGGTTGGAGATGACCAGCCGGATGCGATGGCTGAGGATCCCGGTCTCGCGGAGTCGATCGAGAAACTGGCCGGTCAACTCGACGCAAATGACTTCCGGCTCGACCACCATCAGGATGACGTCCGCCTCGCGCAACAGTGGGAGCGCGAACGGCGATGGCTGGTTCCCGAGGTCGGCCACGATCGTCTCGCCCAGCCCGCGGAGCGATGTGGCAAAGCTGCTGACGGCCTCTGGGCGGACGTCGCGATACGCCGAGCCGCGACGAACCCCCGGCAGCAAGCGCAGCGGGACCTGCGGGTTGCGCATCAGGTAACTCGACAGCCGATGGACGCTGGCCGCGCCGTCGTTCAGGATGTCTCCCCAGGCCCATCGATCGGGCACCGGGATGTTCAGCATGCTTCCCAACGTTCCGACCGGCACCGCGAGATCCGCTAGGGCGACGGCCTCCGGCGGCTTTCCGGCGCCGTGCAGGGCGGCAAGATTGAGGGCGATCGTGCTGGTTCCGATCCCGCCCTTGGCGCCGGCAACGACGGTGAGGCGGCCGCGGGACTGTGATCCCTGCTGGCGCAGCCGCTCGGCTCGGTCGAGCATGACCTTGATCCGGGTCACCAGTTCCCGCGACTCGATCGGCTTGACCAGGTACTCGTCGGCGCCCAACTCGAGCGCGCGGACTTTGCCATCGATGCCATCGACGACCGAGAGCACGACGATCTGCGTGGCTGCGCCCGCTGGACCTTTGCGAATCCGTTCGCAAACCATGAAACCGTCGACCTCGGGCATCATGATGTCGAGGAGGACGAGATCGGGCCGCTCCTTCTCCACCAGGGCCACGCCCTCGTTGCCACCGGTTGCCACCTGCACCTCGAAACCGGCCGTGCTGAGCAGCGTCTGGAGATACGCACGGTTAGGCGCCTCGTCGTCGATGACCGCGATCCGCGCCGTCATGGGACTGTAACTCGAGGGCTAGCCCTGGTCTTTCCCTTCCCTCGTCACATCTGAAGGCCCAGGTACTCCAGATCCCGCCAGATGAGACCGTCCCGAACGTCGACCACGCTGACGGAAGGCTGCCGCACCTTTCCGGCGGGGCCGGTGAATGTCCATTCGCCAATAACGACCACCGTTCCGTGTTCCGACACAATTCGCTCCAGCTCGAACGTCACGTCAGGCGTCCGCGCGACAGCCTGCTGGCTCAGCGCGACGAACGCGTCGCGACCGAGGATTGGTTCGGGAACCCCCGGCGTTCTATGGACCACGTCCGGGTGCAGGCAACGCGCGAAACCCTCCCAATCGCGCCCCCTCAGCGCGTCGAGCGCGCTCGTCACAACCTCCGCCGCGCTCACGACAGGTGGAAGAAGATGTGACGGGCGAAGAGCAGGACGCCGACGATCGCCGCGCCGGCCGCTGCCATCAGCACAGCGGCGGCGGCGACATCCTTGGCCCGACCGATCATCGGGTGGTGCTCGGGCCAGGCGTAATCGATCAGCACTTCCAGCGTCGTGTTGAAGAGTTCGGCCGCGACCACGACGGTGAAGCAGAGGATGAGGCCGACGAACTCGATGGCCGAAAAGCGCAGCACGAGCGCGGCGATGAGGACAACCGCGGCCGCGACGAAATGGACGCGCAGGTTCGCCTGCGAGGAGAGCGCCCAGGCGAGGCCCCGGCCGGCGTGACGGAAACTGTAGAGGGTGCGGCGGAGGTCGACGCGGCGGGCGCGGCTGGGGCTGCCGATGCGCTCGGCTTCGAACTCGGCGTCGGAACGCGGGGTCATGGCGAGGATCCGAGGATTCGGTTGGTAAGCGCGGTCATGGCTTGCTCGCCGGCAGGTTCGGCGTGGTCGTGGCCGAGCAAGTGCAAGAAGCCGTGCACGGCGAGCAGCCGCACCTCGTCGTTCACCGGATGACCGGCCTCTTTAGCCTGTCGCCGGGCGCGGGGCAAAGAAATCACGATGTCACCCAGCCAATCTTCCGTCCCCGGCGGCGCCTGGAATCGCTGATCCGACGGCTTCTCCCGCGCGGCGAAGGCGAGCACGTCGGTTGGCTCGTCGAGTCCCCGGTAGCGGCGGTTGTACTCGCGCAGGTGCTCATCGCCCGTCAGGGTGAGGACCGTCACGGTTTGTTCCGGCAGGTCAACCATCCGAGCCCCGGCCTGCAGTACGGTCTTGAGCCCATCCAGATCCACACCCGAGGCCAGGGACGCGGGACCCCAACGGCTCATCTGGATGAGCACGGGGTTATCGTAACCGGGCCGGCGGCGGTCAGGCGGTGGGCTTGTCCGGCGAGCTGCCGATGCGCCCGCCCAGGTAGCGGATGCCGATCAGGCCGGCCGCCAGGACGACCCAGACCAGCAGGATCCAATCCTGCGGGACAGTCGAGCGCCGGCCCAGGTCGGCGGCCAGTGCGTCCGCCAGGATGAAGGCCCCGATCAGCAGCAGGCCGGTGCCTTCCATGCGCGTCCGCGCCTTGCTCGAGGCCATGCCCCGGCGGAGGAAGCGGGGGACCTTGCCAAAACCGATCATCGAGACGGCAGGGATGATCACGGCAGCCGCCGCCACGTAGGCAAGCACGATGACCGAGCCCGAAAGTGGCATTAGCTACATATCGAAATCCCGGGTTCAACATTGCGCCCTTACCGTAGCGGCCCGGATTTGAATACGCTCTACGAGGGACTGGGGCGCGCGTGCGTCGACGGTCGCGGCAGAGGGATGGTCTTGTCGTCCGCGTCCAGGGTTCCGTCGTGGCCGCCGCCGGTGGCGTCGACCGCGGCGCCGGCCTTCGACGCCTCGGGGACGGCCGCCGGGTACTCGATCCGGGCGTGATAGATGCTGACCACCATATTGGCCATCGCCTCTTCTACCAGGCGCAGATCGCGGAACGAGAGGTCGCACTCGTCCAGCTGGCCGTCGCGAGTAAATCCCTGGACCATGCGGTGGACGTGGTCGCGGATGCCCTCGGTGCTGCGGTCCTTGAGGGTTCGAGCCGACGCCTCGACGGTATCCGCGATCATCACGATCGCCGCTTCCTTCGTCCGAGGCCGCGGACCTGGGTAACGGAAGTCTTCCTCCCGGACCTCGAGGCCCTGCTCAAGTGCCTGCCGGTAGAAGAACCGCTTGACCGTCGTGCCCTGGTGTTGCTGGACGATCTCTCGGATCGTGGTCGGGAAGTGGTACTGCTTGAGCAGCTCAACGCCCTCGGTGACGTGCGCGTTCAGGATGTCCGAGCTGGTCGTTGGGGACAGATTCTCGTGGATATTGCCGATGTCAGCCTGGTTTTCGACGAAGAAATGGGGCCGGCGGATCTTTCCGATGTCGTGGAAGTAGCAGCCCACTCGCGCCAGGACCGGGTTGGCGCCCACCGCCTCGGCGGCAGCCTCTGCCAGGTTGGCCGCCACTATCGAATGGTTGTACGTTCCAGGCGCGCTCACCATGAGCCGTTTCAGCAGCGGGTTGCTCGGCGTCATCAACTCCAACAGCTTCATGGGCGTAATGACGCGGGTGATCTCGCCAAGGAACGTGAGCGAGCCGGCCGCGATCAACGCCGAGACGAGGCCACCGATCAGGGTAAGGGAACCGATGGCCAGGATCTCATCGAGCGATTGATGCCGCTCGATGAGAGAGAGAGAAACCAGGGTGACGAACTGCGCGCCGGCTACCAGGATGCCGGCGGTGACCCACTGGCCCAGCCGTTCGAGACGGTGCACGTAGATCGATCCGATCGCACCTCCCAGGAACCCCACCAGCGTCAGCGGCAGGACGTTGTCGGCGATGATGCCGGTCAGCAACCCGACCGCCAGTGCCACGATGATGCCCAGCCCGGTGTCCATCAGGGCGGCAACAAGCAGCGGCACGGCGACCATCGGCACCAGGTATTGCGCATTGGGATTGATCGGCACGAACACCTTGGCGACGACCAGCAGCCCGAGCATCAGGCCTCCGAGAGTGGCGAGTTGTCGCGGGTCTCGAAGGATGGCGGGCCGAAACTGCATGAGATAACCGAGTGCGACCGCGAACAGGATGATGACGAGCATGAAGACGGCCATGATCCGCGCCCAGTCCGTGTTCGGCGCCAGCAGGCCGACCGCTTGTGCCTCTTCGAGCTGGAACGGCGTCACCAGGTCCCCGTATCGAATGATGGTCTGGCCCTGAGCGACCGTCACGAAGACCGGCAGGACCGCGTTGCTGGCCTGCTGGCGCTTCAGATCCGTCTCGGCTTGCAGATAGTTGACCTTCAAGAAGGCGCGGACCAGCGTGGCGACGACCGAGCCTCCGGTCGAATCGAGGTGCAGAGCCGCAGCGCGCGTCTGGGCCGTATCCTGGGCGCTTTTCAGGGTGTCGGCCTTGATTCCATTGGCTTCGAGCGCCTGGAGGATGTCGCCCGCGCTCTTGAACACGGTGGCCACGGTTCCCTCGTCAGCCTGCAGCAGGTACTGGCGCTGGGCGTCGCTCAGCTGGGGCTCCAGCAGGCTCAGTTGTGCGGAACGATCGGGTCCCGAGCTGGCGGATCGGCGGAGGTCGGCGACTTTCGTCGCCAGCGCATCGATCGCCTGGCGCTGCTGGCTGCTGACCGAGCCGTCGAACTGGTCCGCCACCTGCGAAGCGGCCGCAGCCCGTGCCTCGTCGCGCTTGGTCTGGCTCTCGTAGCGCACCGACCGTTGCGACACGACGTCCTGGCTGGAGACGTCGCCGGCCCGCAGGTTCAAGCGGTTCGGGAGGAAGTTCTGCGCGACCACCAGCGCGGTAGCCAGCGCCAGGATCAGGGTGATGGCCGCCGATCTCAGGTACGGCGGCCAGCGACGGCCGGGGCCAATGTGGCCGAGCCGGAGATCCCGCGCAAAGAGGCGACCGCGCCGACGAAGTCGCTCGATCGCCACCGAGCCGCGCTGTCTCATCTGTTCACCAGGGATCGCCTCGCCTTACGGCGAAGTCGGATTACGTGGTGCGAGCCCGCCGCTTACGCGCCGCCGCGATTTTCTTCTTGCGCTTCACGCTGGGCTTTTCATAGTGCTCGCGCCGGCGGACCTCAGAGAGGACGCCGTTCTGCTTGATCTTCTTATTGAAGCGGCGTAGGGCGCTCTCGAAGGTCTCGTTCTCGCGGACCTTGATCTCCGACAACCAGATTGCACCCCCTCTGCCCGGAGCCCATGTTGGGCAGAAGTATAGCGGCGCTCGACTTTAGGCGTCAACATAAAGTGACAGTCCAC
>VBHC01000172.1:5856-14449 GCA_005889535.1 Chloroflexota bacterium | reverse complement strand
CTCCTCGAGCTGGTTGAGGAGCCGATCCGTCAGACGTCGCGGCTCGACGAGCTTGGCGAGCCGGCGCTCCTCCTCGGAGCGCTCGGCCTCACGGATCTCGCGATTGGCGGTGGCCAGTGGTCCCACAGCGCTTCCTCCCCTTCAGCGAAGTCCTCTCTTCGGGACGAAAAATATCCTCTGCTCGACGCAGCGTCAATTCTCGGATAGGGATCGCAATCAACTGCGCAAAAGATCAGCTCGGGTTGGGCGAAAACGTCCAGCGGGTGGGGGAGCCGGTGAAGTCGGATTCGGTGAGGCCAAAGGCCCAGGCCGGTTGTACCCGGAAACAGGCATTCGACGGCGAGCTAAAGAAATCGATGGCATAGTCGGTTCCGTATTTCTGATTGGTGGCGGCGACGAAGGCGGCGATCGCCGCGGCGTTGTCGATCAACTCGGCTTCACCCTCGATCACGACCGGCTCGTAGGCATTGTCCGTGCTGATGGCGCAACCGGGTCGACCGGCAAGGTTGCGCGCTTTGCGCGACCCGCGGCTCGAGCTGAACCAGAGCGCGTCGTCGATCCAGACACCCCAGACCGGCATGACGTGTGGCCGCGCGTCGGGTCCGACGGTCGCGACCCAGTAGTCGTGCGACCGCTCCAGGCGCTCGCGCGCCCACGACCAGGGCAGCAGGCCAGTACCCTGGTCGGCGTCGAGGATGCCGTAACCAGGCATGAAGGGACGCGTCGCGACCGGCTCGCTCATCTTGCGGTTGCTATGTCCAGGGAAGCGCGCTGCGCTCCTTCCAGTAGAGGTCGGCCGGTTCGGCACCCTTCAGCAAATCTTCGAGCTCGGCCGCCGAGGGACGAAGCTCGAGCGCGCGCAGGTTGCTGCGCAGCTGCTCGGTCGTGGCGGCGCCCGAGAGCACCGTGTCCACCCAGGGATTCGCCAGCGCGGCGGAGATCGCGGTCGCATCGCGCGAGGCGAGCCGGCCGTTTGCCAG
This sequence comes from Chloroflexota bacterium, assembly GCA_005889535.1. GTDB lineage: Bacteria > Chloroflexota > Dormibacteria > CF-121 > CF-121 > CF-13. The sequence continues at coordinate 13,469 of VBHC01000172.1, read as the reverse complement.
CGCTTCCTTGACGATCACGCCCCAGCCGGCGGCATGCGCCTCGGCCAGCGCAGGTCCCGCAGAAGGTTCGAGCAGGTTCCAGGTCGCCTGTACGCTCTGAAAGGGATTGACGCCATCGGCCTCGACGGTGAGCGCCCGCCGGATGACCGCAGCCTGGCGGGGACCGCTGACGGAGAGGCCGATGACGAGCCCGCTTTCGCGCAGCCGGTTCAACTCGGTCAGCACTCGCTGGTCTTGGAGTACCCCGCTCTCCAGTGTTGCCGAATGGATCTGGTAGAGATCGAGAAAATCGCCGAGCAGCGCCCGGCTCTCGGCGATCTGGCGCACAAGGGCCGCCAACGAATGGTCCTTGACCTCATGGACTTTCGCATCGACGTGCCAATCGCCGACATAGGTGTAGCCCCACTTGGATCCCACCGTGAGGTCGGCCGGCGTGCGCCGGCGATGCGCAAGCCACGACGACAGGAACCGCTCGGCGAACCCGTAGGAGCGGGCCGCGTCGACGTAACGGACGCCGACGTCATAGGCCGCGTCCAGCAGTTCGTGCGAGCGCCGTTCCAGCGCCGCAACGCTCCGTTCGGTGCCCAGGTCGTCATCCCGGCCAAGCGTGATATAGCCGGGCCGGCCGACGGCGGCGAGCCCGAAACCGATAGGCGTCACCGACAGCCCGGTTCGGCCGAACGGACGCTGGTCCATCGATGTCGCAGCGGCTCCGGCTACGGCTCCCTGAGGATCCGCGCTTTCTCCTCCTCGAACTCGGCCTCGGATAGCACCCCGGAGGATCGCAGCTCGCCGATCTGTCGCAAGCGTTCGTAGCGGTCCGCGGTGGCCGGCGGCGGGCTGACCACCGAGAGCCGGGGCGATGCCGATGGCCGCGCGGCATCCACCATGGCCTGGATATCCGCGCGAATCCGGGCGCCGTTGATGTGTGCGGGGAAGGAAGCCTGCGGCTGGTCGGCGACGTTCACCACGATGGTGGCGAACCCGATCCAGTGCTTGCGGAGCTGGACGTCCTGGATGTCGGAAAGCCGGATCGCGGCCACCGCGCGACCGGACAGATCGCTCGTACAGATCAGCCGGCGGGTGGTGAGAAACAGCGGCTTGACTGAGACTCCCCAGTCCTTGGCCGTGCGGACCACGAACTCGTCGTCATCCAGCTGGAGTCCGCCGGGGAGCGCAATATCCGTGATCGAGGCCGGAAGGGGAGATGTCGCCTGCGTGTGCGCGAAGTGTGCCTGGCGGCGCGCTTCGCGCTCGGATGCCTCCGCCATGGCTCAGCCGGTTACCTTTTCCATCTCGCGGGCACCGAGCGCCGCCGCCGCGACGCCATCGAGGTCGCTGTCGATCGAGGCTTCCACGGCGGCAATCACGGCGCCCTCGACGAAAGGAGCATTGCTCAGGAGCACGCGACCGGCGCCGTCCGGCAGCTGTTCGATCGCCATCTGGGTGCTCAGCACGGCGCTGCCCAGGTCGACGAGGATCAGGACGCCTTCCGCTCCACGCACCTCCTGAATGGCGCTGAGAATCGCAGTCGCGTCCGTGCCAAGCCGGCCATCGGCCGTGCCGCCGGCGGTCGCGATCTTGACCTTCCCCTGGGTCATTTGCGCGGCCAGCTCTCGAACGCCCTCCGCGAGTTGCCGGCTGTGGGAGACCAGGACCAGGCTAACCGTGGCCATAGGCTCTCGCCACGATGTCGATGGGATGCGCCGACCGAGAGCCCGCACCATGTTCGACCTGCATCCGGCAGGTTTCGCAGTCCGCCAGCACCGAATCGCTGCCGGCTGCCTTGACTGCCTCGAAGAGTCGGCTGCCGATCTTCATCGAGAGATCGTACTTTTCGACCTTCATGCCAAAGGTTCCCGAGATCCCGCAGCATCCCTCGTCGACTTCCTCGAGGTGGACTCCCGGGATCAAGCGCAGCAGGCGCGTCGCGGGATAGCCGATGCCGTGGGATTTCAGGTGGCAGGGTGCGTGATAGAGGAGGCGCATCGGGACCGGTTGGAAGTCGACGTCGAGCTCGCCGGCCTCATGCAACATCCACAGATACTCGCAAATGTCGTAGACGCGGGCCCCGACCTTTTCGGCACCGTTGATCTCGAGCAGGTGGGCATAGTCGTGTTTGAGCATCAGTCCGCAGGACGTAGAGCTGGCGATGATGTCCATGTCGGCCGGCAGTTCGCTAAGGCGTCGGACGTTCTCTGACCCGTACTTGCGGGCCAGGTCCATGTTCGAGTTGACCACCGCGGGGATTCCGCAACACTTCTGCTTGGGGACGATCACATCGATGCCGTTGCGTTCGAGGATGGCAACCACCTGCTCTCCCAGGCGCCGCTCGTTGTAGTTGACCCAGCAGCCGTAAAAATAGGCAACGGTCCGGCGCGTCTGCCGCGGCCGCGGGTGCCGTTTCATCCAGCGCTCGAAAGTGAGCCACTGGTAGCGAGGTAGCGGGCGCTTGCGATGAATCCCGACGACCTTTTCCATCAGCATCCGAACCAGCGGATTTCGATTACCGAAGTTTGCCAGCGGAGCTGTCATGCTGCCGAAGGTGCTGAGCAACCGCGTGTGGCCGAGCACCCACTCGCGAAGTGTGCGGCCGCCCTCCTCGGCCCCCTTGTTCTGCGCGCGCCGGATGTATTCCTGGATCGTCACCTGCGAAGGGCAGGTCACCTCGCAGAGTTTGCAACCGGAGCAGAGGTCGAGGCCGGCAGTGACCGCGGTTTCCTGGTGCGAACGGTAGCGCTCGGATTCCGGGCCGAGAAACTTGGGACCTCGGAAGATGTCGGTCGAGCGTGCCACCGGGCACACCGTGTTGCAGGCCGTGCACTTGGTGCAGGCTTCGACGGGCGCCTCTTCCTCGACGGTGTCGGAGAACGTTTCGGTCTCTTCGGTGATCATGCCGCCATCGCCTCCTGGGCCGCGCGATAACCTGTGGCAATCGCCAGGCCGCCGCGTGACTTGGTGCCGACGGGGTCGTAGCCCGCGATCGCGCCGCCCGCCACGAAGACGTTGCCCGCCAGCGGACGCCCGGCGTCATCGCTGGGCTGCAGCCGCCTGGTGACGCGGTATCCGATGGATGCGTATGGCTGCGGCTTGAACAGCGATTCATCAGTTCGCTCGGTTGGCATCTCGTGATGGGCGAGCGCTTCGTGAAAGAAGGGGTCGACCATGCTGTGGACGCCGGCTCGCAATGCGCCGTCGACCGTGTCCTCGAGCGCCAGCACGTAGGCGCGAGCCTCGATCGGCTGCTCACGCCCCGCCGATTTGAGGAAGATCCGACGGCACTGTCCGTCGCTGACCTCGGCCTCGTGGGCTGGAGCTGCCCAGATCATCTCGACGCCGGATTCCTGGATATGCTTGCGCAAGCGATCGAAGAGGCGAAGGCCAAGCACGGATGGCGGGAGCGTTGGGATCTCGAAGACCGGGTGGCCGACCTCGGCCGCAAAGCTCGAGTAGACATCGGTGTCGTGGGTCAGGCCCAGCACCGCCGGTATGCCGACACGGACGCCGTCGACCCCGATCTCGCGACGGATGCGGCTCGCAACCTCCCGCCGAAAGGTCGTGTCCTCGAAGCTGCGAGCGAGATCGATCGACGTGAAGAGGTTCCCGGGTTCAAAGCTGGGGAGCGTGATGCGGACCGCGCGAACGGAGTGCTCGCCGCGTCCCCAGGAGCGCGACAGGTTCGAGGCGGCCAGCTCGGGGACGAAGTCTTCGTAACCATGAAAGCCGCAGAAGACGATCGGGTCATCGCGCCGCAGATCGCCGGCGGCCATCGAGTCCGGAACGAGGCAGCTGGGTTTTGGTGTGCCGATGGCAGTGGGGAGGAGCAGGTTGCGACCGAGGTCGCCCTGCCAGGCAAATCCGGCCGCGCGCAGCCATTCGATGAGGAGCGTGGTTCCACTGCGCAGCCCTTCCAGTCCGGCGAGCGCGTAGGGATGGTCCGGATGATCGGCGATCAGCTGCGCCACGCCCGCCTCGGGTTGCTCCACCGGTCGCGTGGTCGTGAGGTCCGAATATCCAAGTACGTCGATCGTGGCGTAGGTGAAGTACAGGGATGAAAGTCCCGGCCAGATGAGGACGGCGTTGCGCCCCGCCTGGTGCAGGGTGCGGGTGGCGACCAGCGCCGCCAACCCTGATCCGACCACCGCGATGTCGGCTTTCATCGCTGACTGGCGACCTCCGCCGTCTCGAAGCCCCCACCCCGACCCTCCCCCGCAAGCGAGGGAGGGAGATCGTGCATCAATTGGCGGTCGAGGTTGAACAATTCGAGATGGACGCCGGTGGTCACCTGCGCCTGGCGTAACTGGCTGCCCCAGAAGACATGCCGGACGCCGCGCCAGCGAGTCTCGAGGAAGTCGGCCATCGCCCTTGTGGCGGTGGGGCCGTCCAGCCCTCGCTCGGTGACCAGGCGTCCGGCGAGCCGGTAGGAGCAGATCGCCGACTGGCAGGGTCCCATGCCGGATCGGGTGCGGCGGCGGATGTCCTCGAGGGTGCGCACTGCCGGGTCCTTGAACCAGGGCGCCACGTCCTGCGGCCGGACCAGTTCGCATTCGCAAATCAGGGCCTGCAGCCCGAGCTCATCGCCGTGTGGTTTGGGGACGCCGAGCTGCGCCGGGCGATGCCGGAGTTGATCCATCTCGTCCTCGCGGTCGTTCAGCGCAACTTCCGCGGTCGTGCAAGGGGTGCGGACTCCGAGCCGGCGCGCCACCAGGTCGGTGACGCGCTCGGCCATCAGCCGGTAGGTCGTGACCTTGCCGCCGACGATGCTGGCGAATCCGGCGATCCCGTCGCGCGCCTCATGGTCGATCACCGCAAAGTTGCGACTCATCTCGCGACCTTCGGCCTCAGCGCCCAGGTCATACAGGGGTCGGACGCCCGCATACGCTCGCATCGCGCGGGCGGTGCTGACGCCATCGGCCATCAGCGCCCCCTCCTCGATCATGTGGTGGACCTCATCCCATTCGATCGGCAACACCTCGGGGTGGGGGACCTTCGCCGAGGTGGTCCCGAGGATCGCCACACTCAACGCCGGGACGATAATGTCGCCGTCACCCGGCTTGTGGCAGCGGTTGATGGTGGCATGGGCTACGCGGTGCGAGAGAACGACCATCACGCCCTTGACCGGGACGACCTTGACCTCGACGTCGAGCAGGCGGGCGACGAATCCCGCCCAGGCACCAGTCGCGTTGATCACGGCCTGGCAGCCGATGGTCGTCTCCTCGCCGGTGAAGATGTCGCGCGTGACCACGCCGCTGACGCGGTTGTCATTCTTGAGGAAGCCGGTAACTTCCGTATAGGTCCGGACCTGCGCGCCGCGACGCCGCGCGGACTCGACGTTGCCCACCACGAGGTAGAACGGGTCCAGGTGGCCGTCCTCGGGAATCCAGAAAACGGTGCGGACATGTCGGGAAAGGGCAGGCTCCCGGCGGCGGGCCTCCTCGACCGGGATCCGCTCGCAGGTAATTCCCGCTTTGGCGCAGCCTTCGACGAATCGAGGCTCCCAGGCCAGGTCCTCCTCGGAAACTGAGACGAAGTACCCGCCAGTGTCCTCGACGGTGGTCTTCGCAATCCGACGGAGGATGCGGCCCTCCTCGACGCACTCGATCGCGGCGGCCAGGTCGTTGACGCAATAGCGTCCGCCCGAGTGGAGCAAGCCGTGGGAGCGTCCGGTCGTGCCGGAGGCCAGGTCGCCCTTTTCGACCAGCACCGCATCGATGCCGCGCATGGACAGGTCGCGGAGCACCCCTGCGCCCGTTGACCCGCCGCCGATGACGACAACCCCGGTCGTGGTATCAGGCATTCAACAGAAAGGGGAAAGGACCGCGGCGGCCCTCTCCCCTCATCCTACTGGGCTTCTTACGACTTCGTGCCCGCGCCGACCGGTTCCTTGGCCGGCTCTTTCTCGACCCAATGCAGCGTCCGTTGCACCGCCTTCTTCCAACCCGCCAGTCCTTCTGCTCGTTGCTGCTCGGTGGATTTCGGCTTGAAGACTTTGTCCACCTGCCAGTTCTTACGCAGCTCGTCGAGCGTGCTCCAGAAGCCGGTGGCCAGCCCCGCGCCATAGGCGGCGCCCAGGGAGGTCGTCTCCTGCACGGTGGGCCGGATGACGTCGACGCCGAGAATGTCGGCCTGCAGCTGCATCAGGAAGTCGTTCTTTACCGCCCCGCCGTCGACCTTGACGGTGGTCGGCTTGACGCCCGAGTCCGCCTCCATGGCGTCGGCGACTTCTTTGGTCTGATAACAGATCGACTCCAGCGTGGCTCGGACCAGGTGGGCGCGATTGACGTACCGCGTCAGTCCCACCACCGCTCCGCGGGCGTACATATCCCAATGCGGGGCGAACAACCCGGAGAACGCCGGGACGAAGTAGATGCCGCCCGAGTCCTCGACGGACTTGGCGATTTCCTCGGTCTCGGCCGCGTCTTTGATCAGCCCCAGGTTGTCGCGCAGCCACTGGATGGCCGCGCCGGTGATGGCGATCGAGCCCTCCAGGGCATACACGCACTTGCCCTGCTCCAGGCCGTAGGCCGCCGTCGTCAACAGCCCGCTCTTCGACGGGACCGGCGTAGTCCCGGTGTTGAGCAACATGAAGTTGCCGGTGCCATAGGTATTCTTCGCCTCGCCGACCGAGTAGCAAGTCTGCCCGAACAGCGCCGCCTGCTGGTCGCCCAGGTCGGCACAGACTGGGACGACCCCGCCGACGGGGCCGTTCGCCTTTGTCTGGCCATAGAACTTCTTGTCGCTCGAGGGCCGGATCTGCGGCAGCATGGCCCGCGGGACCTTGATCTTGCCGAGCAGCTCCTGGTCCCAGTCCAGCGTCTTGAGGTCCATCAACATGGTGCGTGACGCGTTGCTGTAGTCGGTGACGTGCGCCCCACCCTCGGGCCCGCCGGTGAGCCACCAGGTGACCCAGGTATCGATGTTGCCAAACAGGAGCTCGCCGCGCTCCGCTGAAGCCCGCGCCCCGGACACGTTGTCCAGGATCCACTGGATCTTGGGCCCAGAGAAGTAGGTGGCGACCACCAGCCCGGTCTTGCTTTTGACGGTTGGCTCGACGCCATCGTCGATCAAGCGCTGACAGATGTCCCGGGTCCGGGTATCCTGCCACACGATCGCGTTGTAGACGGGCTTGCCCGTCTTCTTCTCCCAAACCACGGCGGTCTCACGCTGGTTGGTGATCCCGATGCCCGAGATCTCGTCGGCCTTGATCCCCTTCTTCTGCATCGAGCCCTTGATCACGCGCTGGGTCTTCTCCCAGATCTCCATCGGGTTGTGTTCGACCCAGCCTGGCTTGGGATAGATCTGCTCGTGCTCGAGGTAATCGGACGACACGACCTTTCCGTCGTGGCTGAACACCATGAATCGGGTCCCCGTGGTGCCCTGATCGACGGCTGCCGCGTATTTCTTTTCCGCCATCCCAGTCCTCCTTCTTACGTGGACGTTGTCGTTGCCCGCTGTGGGACCGCCGCCAGGCTATCGCTCAGGGCCCGAAGCATCAGGTAGGACGACGTTGCGCCGGGATCCTGATGGCCGATGCTGCGATCGCCGAGGTAGCTGGCGCGCCCCTTCAACGCTTTCAGCGGAATCGTCGCCTTCATTCCTTCCTCAGCCGCGTC
>VBHC01000172.1:5341-5819 GCA_005889535.1 Chloroflexota bacterium | reverse complement strand
CGATCGCCGGTGCCAGCGCGTCGACCATCGTCTTGTCATTACGGTTGGCTTTGCCGCGCTCCCGCACTCCCGTGAGCCCCGCCTCCAGCGCGTCGACGAACTCTGCATCGGAGACCTCGGCCTTTCCATCCAGCGCCGCGCCGGCGCGGAGGAAAAACGTGCCGTAGAGCGGTCCGCCGGCGCCGCCCACCGAGCCCACGAGCGCCATGCCGGTCGTCTTGAGCATCGTCCCGGCATCCTTGTCGCGGACCGGGGCCAGCTTGACCAGTACGGTCTGAAAGCCCCGGTCCATGTTGATCCCATGGTCGCCATCGCCAATGGCGGCGTCCAGGCCGGTCAGATACTGCTTCTGCTCGGCGACAATGCCGGCATAGCGTTCCAGCCAGTTGTAGATCTGGGCGCTGCTCACTGCCATGTCAGCCCGTCAGACACCCCAGCGAAGCGCCGGCGTGCGAACCGGTGCGTCCCAGAAGCGTGT
>VBHC01000172.1:0-5319 GCA_005889535.1 Chloroflexota bacterium | reverse complement strand
GAGGTGATGTACGAGCCGACCAGTGACCGCGTCACCTTGATCCCCTGGCCGGTCAGGTACTTGTGGACCGCGTTGAAGACTACGTAGAGCTCGATCAGTGGCGTGCCGCCCATACCGTTGACGAAGGCGAGGACCTCATCGCCGCGCTTATAGGGCAGGTCCTTGACCACGGTGCTGGTCAGGATCTCGGCGATTTCATCGGCCGACTTCAGCTTGGTCCGCTCCCGGCCCGGTTCGCCGTGGATGCCGATCCCCAGCTCCATCTCGTCGTCGGCGATCTCGAACGTCACTTTGCCGGCGGCCGGCACGATGCACGAGGTCAGCGCCATCCCCATGCTGCGGCCGTTCGCATTGACCTTCTTCGCCAGCGTGGTCACGGTCTCCAGGTCGGCGCCGGCCTCGGCACAGCCGCCGACGATCTTCTCCAGCAGCACGGTCACGCCGACTCCGCGGCGCCCGGCAGTATAGAGGCTGTCCTGGACCGCCACGTCGTCGTTGGTGATGACGGCATTGACCTTGGCGCCTTCGCCGCGGGCCAGCTCCGCCGCCATCTCGAAATTCATGATGTCGCCGGTGTAGTTCTTGACGACGTGCAGCACACCCGCACCCCCGTCGACGGCCGCCGTCGCCCGCGCCATCTGGTCAGGCGTCGGCGAGGTGAACACCGCACCGGGACAGGCGGCGTCGAGCATGCCCATGCCGACGTAGCCGCCGTGCATCGGCTCGTGGCCGCTCCCGCCCCCCGAGACGAGGCCGACCTTGCCTTTGCGGGGCGCATCCTTGCGGATGATCACGTTGGGGTCGTACTCCACCCTGATCAAGTCCGCGTGGGCGGCGGCCATCCCGGCGAGGGCGTCCTTGACCTCGGTCTCGGGCGTGTTGATCAGTTTCTTGAGTCGCGTCGTTACTGCCGCTTCTGCCATCGCTGCCTCCTCTTACTTTCTAGCGGTTGGATACGCGCGTCGGAAGAAGAACATGCCGATGCCCTTCCCCATCAGCAGCCCAAGTGCGATGGCGGCCAGGTTGAACGCCAGCAACCCGCCATCGAAACGGGGCGCCAGCAGCGCCAGCATCACCGCGCCGATCGCCAGCCCACCGCCGCCGATCAGCAGGATGCGGTTCAGCCGCTGCTCTCGCGTGCGAGGGCGCGCCCCGCGGGCGGGCGAGGGTTTTGCGCCTCGCTCGCCCTGGGCCCTGCCAATCTGTCGCTTCAGCTGACGGGACACGTTCTCGTCACGCGCGCCCGTTCCTCGGTCGCCGGCACCTCCGCAACGTCCGGCCCGACAGGAACGGGCAGGTGCTGGTGCACGATGTAGTCGTAGATGTATGCGCCGAGCGGTCCGCCGATCAGCGGCATCAGCGTCGTGATCAAGATGTTGAAGTTTGGCCCGGGAATCGCGTTCGTGCCGTAGCCGACCACGAGCATCCATAGTCGAGGCCCGAAGTCACGGGCCGGGTTCAGGGACGCCATCTCGATCGGCGCGAAGAGCCCGACCAGTGCCGCCACCACGATGCCGATCGCCAGTGGCGCCACGTTCGCGGCCGACGGGATCCGGTCCTCGATGATCCCCAGCACGGTGATCACCAGGATGGCGGTGATGATGATCTCAGTGCCGGCTCCGACCCACCAGGGATCCTGCTGCAGTGCGGCGGCATTATGGCCGATCAAGAGAGGATGTGGCCAGTTCGCGGAGAAGATCAGCCCGCTCTCGATCCCGTTTGAGCCGCCGCGATCGATCACCGGCTTGGCCGTGTGCTCGTAGTTGTAGATCAGCCCGTTCCAGACAAACGACACGCCGGCAGCCCCCAGGAACGCGCCGACGACCTGACCCCCGATGTAGCCGGGGACCCTCGCCCACGGGAAGCCCCGACGAAGGGCCAGGGCCAGGGTGACCGCCGGGTTCAGATGCGCCCCGGAGACGGCGCCGCACGCGTAAATGGCAAGGGTGACGGCGAATCCCCAGAAGAATCCCGCTCCCAGCAGCCCGGCAAGGAAGCCGTTCTTGCCGCCAGCGACGGCGTAGGCGACGAAGCTATCGCCAAGAAAAACGAGGACGAAGACGCCGAGGACTTCGCCCAGGTACTTTTTAGTCCAACTTTCTTCCGCTACGGCCATGTTTTCCTCCTCCTATGACAAGGTCGCGCGCCGATGGCTGAAGCTATTTGTCCCCTCGGTCCCACCTCCTTTGGCCGAACGCGCACTAAAAAAGTCCTTACCTGCACGCTCCATTCGGAGCGCATAGGTCAGGACTTTTCCTTTCAGTATCCCGCCAATCGCCGCACGCCTGTCATAGCACAGGCGCCCAGGCATGTCAACCGCGAAGTGGAATACGGATGAAGTCGAGCCAGACATCAGGACGCGAACTGGAAACGACGTCGGCGCCGGCCGACAGAACCTCGTTCGCCTGGTCGGCTGAGGTCACGAAGCCCGTTCCCCAGACCGGCGCCGTCGTGGTCTGGCGAATCGTCGTCATCACCTGGGGAACCGCCACCGCCGGTGCGATGGCGATCGCATACGGTGCCGGCGAGACGATACTGTTGAGCCCGGTCTCCAGCCCGGTCGCATCGAGGGCGTGGATCCGCTGCACCGTGCGCAGCCGGAAGCGGCTGGCATCGCGAAGTAAATGCGGTCTCACCGAGAGCACTCCCGAAAAGCCGAGATCGGTAGCGAGAAAAGCCAGCGCCGCGCTGTCGCCGGCCAGTCCTTCCACGCCATCGAGATTGACGAAGATGGCGATCCCCTGGCGGGCAGCGGCGACCAACGGGCCCAGGATGGCGAGCAGGCTGCCCCGTTCGAGGAGCAGCTGCCGATAGCCAAGGTCCAGCGCCTGGTTCAGCGACGTGCCGTCGCGGATCGCCGGGAGCATCGTCCCCGAGAGCCCGGGCGTCCTTACGGCCATAGGCTCGTCGTCCCGGTGCTGATCGCAAGCGCGCCTCGCTCCAGGGCCGCATCGCGCTGCGCCGGTTCTGTGACGAAGCCGCCGACGATCATCGGCAGTTGGACCCGGGCTCGAATCCGGTCCACGACGAGCGGAAAGATCACGCCGGGGAGTACCTCCACGATGTCGGGCCGCGCGTGGTCCAGCGCGGCCAGCGCCGATGGCAGGGCCAGGTCATCGTGCAGGAGCAGCCGCTGCATGGCGATCACTCGTTCGGCCTTGGCGGCCGCCACCAGGCTGCTGTGCGACGTGATGATGCCGTTGACGCCGATCTCGCGTGCGAGGAAGGCGATGCCGGCGCGGTCTTTGCCGAGCCCGGCGATCAGGTCGATGTGGACGAACGCCATCTTGCCCCGCGCCTGCACCGCCCAGACGAGTGGCCCGAGGTGGAACGCGGGAGGGCGCAGGAAGAAAATGGCCGGCACCTGGGAGGCCAGCGCCGGAGGCAGCTCCTCGGCACGACTGATGACCGCAGCGACGGGGACGCGCCTGAAAGCGTCCAGGAGGCGGGTCAGCGATCCGTCGACGGCGCCTACGCGAGCGGGCGGCACGACTATCCGAGTGGCCATCGCCACCTCCTCCTCGTCGCTGGCTTGAATTCTACGGCGGGCCGATGAGTCGCAGTGAGCTTGACCAGATGGCCTGAGGGTTGCACACTACGGCACAGAGGAGGCGAGGAGGCCATAACCGAACAGCGGCTGACCATCACGAACAAGGTCGGCCTGCATGCTCGGCCGGCGGCGCTCTTCGTTCAAACCGCCGCGCGGTTCAAAGACACCCGGGTCGAAGTAGTCAAGGATGGCATGGTGCGAGATGCCAAGAGCATCCTGAGCGTGCTCACGCTCGGAGTCGGCCAGGGCGCGACCATCACCGTTCGCGCCGAAGGCCCGCAGGCGGATGCGGCGGTTGCGGCCTTGACCGACCTGGTAAGCCGTGACTTCGACGAGTAGCCTGTCGCAGACGCAACTCCGCGGCATCGCGGCAGCACCCGGGCAGGTCTTTGCGCCCGCCTGGCGATGGGATGAGTCCCGCGTCCACGAGTCAGGCGCTGACCTCACCGGCGAGGCCGGGATCAATCGCTTACAGATTGCGATCAGGGACGTCAAGGGAGCCCTGGCCACAAAAGCCACCGCGCTCGAGGCGAGCGGCGCTGCGGCCGAAGCCGGGATTCTGGAGGCCCAGGCGCTCATGCTCGATGATCCGGCCCTGCTCGACGGAGCATCCAGCCTGATTCGAAAAGGCCGGCCGGCCGATGCGGCAGTCGCTGAGACGATGGCGCCGTTTGCCGAGCTGCTGCGGGCATCAGACGACGAGGTATTCAAGGCGCGAGCCGCGGACCTCGAGGATGTGGTCGAGCAGCTCGGACGGGCTCTGCATGGGGTCAGTGATATGCCGCCCCCACCGGCGAAGCCGTCGATTGTGGTCGCTCGCGATCTCGCGCCGTCGCAGACCGCCGGACTCGACCGCACGCTCGTCGTGGGCTTCGCGACGGAACAGGGAACGGCGACCGCGCACACGGCAATCCTGGCCCGGGCGCTCGGGCTGCCGGCGGTGGTCGGGATCGCCGGGCTGGTCGATGCGGTTGCCGATGGTCAGTCCGTCCTGCTCGACGGGGATCAGGGCACCCTGGTCATCGATCCGCCCCCGGAATCGGTTGCCCATGTCGCCGGACCGAAGCGATTGGTTGCCGATGCCGCACCCGCCGTCACAAAAGACGGCCGGCGCATCGACGTCGGGTGCAACGCGGCCAACCTGGAAGACGCGCAGCGAGCCGCGGCCGCCGGAGCCGACGGCATCGGCCTGTTGCGCAGCGAATTTCTCTTCCTCGGCGCCGACCGCTTGCCCACGGAAGCGCAGCAGGTTGCCATGCTCGAGCAGGTGATGGCGGCGATGGCCCCGCGGCCGGTAATCCTGCGCACGCTCGACGTCGGTGCCGATAAGCCGCTGCCGGCACTCCCCCAACCGGCGGAGGCGAATCCGGCGCTTGGCGTCCGCGGGCTACGGCTGCAACTGCTTCGGCGGCCGGATTTGCTGATGGACCAGTTGCGCGCCGCGCTTCGCATCGCCGCCGGGCACCCGCTTCGTCTGATGTTTCCAATGGTGTCGACGATCGATGAAATCCACCAGGCAAAACGGCTGCTCGAAAAGGCGATGCACGAGCTGAACGCATCGCCGCGGATGGAGGTCGGCATCATGGTGGAGGTCCCCTCCGCTGCGGTGACTGCCGATTCGCTGGCCAAAGAGGTCGACTTTTTCAGTCTCGGCACGAATGACCTCACCCAGTATCTCTTTGCCGCCGACCGAACGAACCCTGATCTTGCTCCACTCGCAGACAGTCTTCATCCCGCGCTGCTACGCCTCATCGACCAGGTCGTCCGCG
>VBHC01000171.1 GCA_005889535.1 Chloroflexota bacterium | reverse complement strand
TCTCGTCGGGAACAACCCGCGAGATGTTTCGTTTATGCCCAATTTGGCGGGCGCCAAACGACCGCTAGGGGAGCGAGCCGACCACGGCGTCGATGGCGGCGGCGACCTGTTCCGCGGGTTGCCTCCCATCGATCAGCCTGAGCTTGCTCTGCCGACGGTAATAGTCGATCAATGGCGCCGTCTGGTCGAGGAAAACGTCGATCCGGTGAGCAATCACGTCGGGGCGGTCATCGCTGCGCTGGTCGATCTCGGCGCGGTGGCCGAGCCGGTCGAGCAGGGACTGGCGGTCGACCTGCAGATACACGACCGCGTCGAGCGGCCGGTCGAGCTCGGTCAGCAGCGCATCGAGCGCCTGGGCCTGGCGGACTGTTCTCGGGAAACCGTCGAGGATAAATCCCCGGAGTGTATCCGCGTCCGAGAGGCGGTGCCGGATGATGTCGATGACCAGGCTGTCAGGGGCCAGCTCTCCACGGTCGAGGTAGGCCCCTACCCGGACGCCGAGCGGGGTGCCGGCTTCGACCTGCGCCCGGAGGATGTCGCCCGTCGCGATCGCCGGGATACGGTATTTGGCAGCCAGCACGGCCGCCTGGGTCCCCTTGCCGGATCCTGGCGGCCCCAAGAGCACGAGATCGAGCGGCACGCTCAATACTTGCACGGAAAGCCGATCGACTCGTTGTAGGCGGCGGCCGCCTGCTCGTGGCTGATGTAGCCATCGTGCGCCATCTGGGCCAGGACGTTGAACTGCCGCGCCCGCGCCGAACACGGATTGCGGAAGAGGTCGTAGAACGATGGGGCCTGGGGCATGCCGGCGAGCATCGAGGCGCGCGCCAGGTCCAGCTGGTCGGGTCTCAGCTGGAAATACACCTTGGCTGCCTGGCCGATCCCGTAGGCCCCGTGACCGTAATAAACGGCGTTGAGGTAGCTCTCCAGGATCGTGTGCTTGTCGAATCGGGACTCGAGCTTCAGCGCCAGCAGCAGGTCCTCGGGTTTGCGCCAACCATCGTCATCGTTGCCCATGTAGAGCAGCTTGATCAGCTGCTGGGTCAGGGTGCTCCCGCCCTCGAGCGCCCGATGGTGATAGAGGTCGGTCAGCAGGGCACGGATCAACCCCTGGGTATCCATTCCACGGTGCTGGTAGAAGCGCTCATCCTCGATGGCGATCAGGGCTTCGCTCAGCTGATCGGGGACCTGGGCCAGGGGAACCCGCGTGCCACCGTGCTCTTTCAAGACGGCATCCACCCGCTTCGGCATGTCGTCGATCGGGGGCGTGACGATGAGCCCGACAACCACCCCAATCCCGAACAGCGCCGGGAGGCCCAGCGTGCTGGCGACGATCACGGCGATCACCTGCTGCCGCCGCGTCCGCCGGGCGCCCCGCATTGCGGATGAATTGTAAGGAGGGGGCGGTAAAATGTCGTCGTGGAGGAGTTGACCCCCGCCCTGATCGACCGCCGGGGGACCTGGAAGGTCAAGGCAGGCCTGGCCGAGATGCTCAAAGGCGGCGTCATTATGGATGTCGTCACCCCCGAGCAGGCCAAGATCGCCGAGGACGCCGGAGCGGTGGCGGTCATGGCGCTGGAGCGGGTGCCGGCGGACATCCGGCGGGAGGGCGGGGTGGCGCGGATGAGCGACCCCGGCCTGATCGCCGCGATCATCGATGCCGTCACCATCCCGGTGATGGCCAAGTGTCGCATCGGGCATTTCGTCGAGGCGCAGATCCTGGAATCGCTCGGTGTCGATTACATCGACGAGAGCGAGGTGCTGACCCCGGCCGACGACGAACACCACATCAACAAGCACGTTTTTAAAATCCCGTTTGTCTGCGGGTGCCGGGACCTGGGCGAAGCCCTCAGACGCATCACGGAGGGTGCGGCGATGATCCGCACCAAGGGTGAGGCCGGCACCGGGAACGTGGTCGAAGCGGTCCGGCACATGCGGGCGGTGACCGGCGCCCTCCGCAAGCTCCACGGTGCCGGGCCCGAGGAGATCGTCATGGAGGCCAAGCGAATCGGCGCCCCCGCGGACCTGCTCGAAGAGAGCGCTCGCCTGGGACGGCTGCCGGTCGTCAATTTTGCGGCCGGCGGCATCGCCACCCCCGCCGACGCCGCCCTCATGATGCAGCTCGGCTGCGACGGGATCTTCGTCGGCTCAGGCATCTTTAAAGCGGAGAATCCGGCGGCTCGCGCCAAGGCCATCGTGGCGGCGACCACGTACTTCGATCGGCCGGAGATACTTGCCGATGCGTCCAAGAGCCTCGGCAAGGCCATGCGTGGGTTGGAGATCGGGGCGATTCCCCAGGAGGAGCTGCTCGCCGGCAGAGGCTGGTGACGCGTCCACGCCGCGTCGGCGTGCTCGCGCTACAGGGGGATTTTCGTGAGCACCTGGCGGCGCTACGCGCCTGCGAGGTCGAGGGCGTGCCGGTCCGCCTCGCGAGTGATCTCGACGGGGTCGACGCCCTGATCCTGCCTGGCGGCGAAAGCACGACGATGGCGCGCCTCATGGAACCCGGACTGAAAGCGTCGATCCAGCGACGCAGCGCGGACGGGATGCCCGTGATGGGCACTTGCGCGGGGATGATCTTGATGGCCCGCGACATCAAGGACGGGCGACCGGACCAGGAGCCGCTGAAGCTGATGGACATCTCGGTGCGGCGAAACGCGTACGGCCGCCAGATCGACAGCTTCGAGGCGGAGGTGGAATCCCAGGCCATCGGTGCCCCCGGCCCGGCGGTGTTTATCCGGGCTCCGCAGGTCGCCGAACGCGGACCGGACGTGGAAGAGCTCGCCAGTCATGGCGGCCACGCCGTCGCGCTCAAGCAGGGCAACCGGCTGGCGCTGGCCTTCCACCCCGAACTGACGCCGGACCGCCGCTGGCATCAGTATTTCGTTTCGCTCGATGGTGAGTCTCGATGAGCCAGCACGTCCGCCCCGCCCAGCTGAAGGACCTGGGCGCCATCGAAGCGCTCTACCGCCAGCAGGCTCGTGAAGCAGAACGCCCACCCCTCAAGCGCCAGTTCGC
Source organism: Chloroflexota bacterium (assembly GCA_005889535.1). Classification (GTDB taxonomy): domain Bacteria; phylum Chloroflexota; class Dormibacteria; order CF-121; family CF-121; genus CF-13. The sequence goes on along the minus strand of VBHC01000171.1, from coordinate 11,829 downwards.
CTCGACGCGACTGTGGTTCTTGCTGAACAACACCTTCGCCTCGATCCTGCCGATCACGTCGGCGGCTGACCATGTCTATGTGATGGAAGACAGCCGTCACCGTGTGATCCAGGGTTTCATCCAGGCGGAGAACGCCGCCCTTGGTGCACATGTCTGGCAGATCCTCAACCTGTGCCTCAGCCCCGACCTGGACCGGTTTCAGGATGGTACCGCCTTGCTCGATCACCTCTTCAATGAGGGTCTGAAGCGAGGTGTGACCAAGTTCATCGTTCGGGTGCCGGTAGGTGACCCGATCGCCGACCTCTTCAAGGCCCGCGGATTCAGCGCCTACGCGACCGAGCACGCCCTCCTCAAAGAAACCGTTGAGCCCCGGCATGCGCCTCCGGTAGCGGGCTGGCGCCCGATGCGGCGCGAGGATGAGCTCGGCCTCTACCTTCTATATGTAGCCACCACACCGAAGTCGGTGGCCGCCGTGGAGGCGTCCAATTTCGCCGAGTGGCGGCGCAGCTTTCAGCCAGGCTCATTCAGCGCCCGCATTCCCCGCCGGGCGGGACAACCGCGGTTCGTCGTCGAGCGGGTGCAGGTGGTCGGTTGGATGAGCCTCGTCACGGGCGGCGGTGGCCGCCCGCACAGCCTGGGGTTGATGGCGGCGCCCCAGCCTTCGGATCTGTGGGGGTCGCTCGTTCAACGTAGCCTTGCGTACGTGGCCGAGCACCAGCCCGGCCCGGTTTGGTGCAGCCTGCGTCACTACGATGAGACGGCAATCCGGTTGCTCCAGAAGGAAGGTTTCGAGGTGATTGCCTCGCAAATGTTGATGGTCAGGGAGCTGCCCCTGAAGGTTCCAGCTCGGATGCGGGTAAGAATCAAAGACAAGCGGTTGGTGCCGCAATATGGCTGAAGCAATGCACGAATTGAGGCGATCGCATAATGGCCTGACCGACGCCGACCCGGCGGAGCTCGATCAGCTCTTCCAGGCGCTGCCGCCGCACATCAACCGGGCGGTCAAACGGCTCGATCGCCAGGGGCTGCTGCTGGAAGTGGTGCTCGACCTTGGCCGAGAGCCCGAAGCCCGCTTTCCAGACCACGAGGTGATCCTCGACGAAACGCCGGTCACCTCGGAAGACCTCGAGTTCGTCTCGAGCCGGGTCGGATCGTTCGGTGACGACAACCGGGCCGGCATCGAGCGCACGCTGCATCGCATCTCGGTGATCCGCAATCGCGGTGGCCAGATCGTGGGTGTCACCTGCCGGGTCGGCCGCGCCATCACCGGCACGATCGACATCATCAAGGACATGGTCATCGGCGGGAAGAGCATCCTGTTGCTGGGGCGCCCGGGCATCGGCAAGACGACGATGCTGCGCGAGTGCGCCCGCGTGCTCGCCGATGAGATGAAGAAGCGGGTGATCATCGTCGACACCTCGAATGAGATCGGTGGCGATGGCGACATTCCGCACCCGGGGATCGGCCGCTCTCGGCGGATGCAGGTGCGCACCCCCGCGCTGCAGCATGCCGTGATGATCGAGGCGGTCGAGAATCATATGCCACAGGTAATCGTCATCGACGAGATAGGCACTGAACTGGAAGCTGCGGCAGCCCGAACGATTGCCGAGCGCGGCGTGCAGCTGGTGGCCACCGCGCATGGCAATTCCCTCGAGAACTTGCTGGTCAACCCTACCCTGAACGATCTGCTGGGCGGCATCCAGACCGTCACCCTCTCCGACGAGGAGGCGCGTCGTCGCGGGACTCAGAAGTCCGTACTGGAACGCAAGTCGCCGCCCACCTTCGATGTGCTCGTCGAGATTCACGACCGCGATCGCCTGGCCATCCATCAGCCCCTGGCCGAGGTTGTGGATGCGGCGCTGCGCGGCACCTTGAAGCCGCCTCAGATGCGCATTCGCGGCGCCGACGGGGCGATCGTGGCGAGGATCGCCGAGACCACCCCGGTGCCGATGCGCACGGCCGCCGTCCGCGAGCCGCTGGAAGCCCCTCGATCGCGCAGCCTCCATGAGACGGTCTCCGTTTTCCCCTACGGCATCAGTCGCAATTATCTGGAACAGGCGATCAATGAGTTGCACGTGCCGATTCGAGTGCAGAATCACATCGAGGAGGCCGACCTGATCGTGACCCTGAAGAACTACTACCGGCGGAAGGATTCGCCGCTCAAAGAGGCGGAGGCCGACGGCATCCCGATCCAGGTGTTGAAAAGCAATACCATCACCCAGATCAAGAACGCGCTCAGCCGGATGTACCAGCTGGACACGCCCGACCCAACGGAGTCGGCATTGCAGGAAACGCTGGAAGGGATCAGCCGTGCCAAGGCGACGAACTCGATGGTCGAATTGTCCCCCCAGAACGCCTACGTCCGCCGGCTGCAACACCAGCTGGTGGAGCGCCACGAGCTGACCGCGCGCAGCACCGGAAAAGAGCCGAACCGACGATTGCGCATCTATACCGCGGCGGACTGAACTCGCTATAGTTCACGCAAAACGGATGGATTCCCCGGGGAAGCCAGTCGGGTTCTTCATCAGCTTTGAGGGGCCCGAAGGCGGCGGCAAATCGACGCAGATCCATCGGCTGGCGTCGACTCTCGCTGAGGAGGGCCATGTTGTCTGGACCACGCGTGAACCCGGCGGCACGCGACTGGGGGAGATGATCCGGCCGCTCTTGCTGGGGCCGCAGCAGAGCCGGCTCTCGCCCTGGACCGAGGCGCTGCTGTTCACGGCCGCTCGCGCGGAGCTGGTCGAGGACGTGATCCGGCCACGATTGCAGCGCGGCGAGGTCGTACTCTGCGATCGGTTCAGCGATTCAACCCTTGCCTATCAGGGCTATGGCCGAGGGCTGAGTCTGGAGGCCCTGCGCCGGCTTCAGGCGGATGCCACCGGCAACCTCAGTCCCAATCTCACGCTGCTGCTGGACCTTCCGGTGGAGGCGGGGCTGGCACGGATTCCGCGCACCGCGCAGGACCGGCTCGACCGGGAAACCGTAGCCTTCCACCAGCGCGTCCACGCCGGTTACCAGCAGATGGTGGCCGAGGACCCGCGACGCTGGCGGCAGGTCGATGCCTCGGCCGACCCCGACCAGGTCGCCCGGCACATCCTGGAGCAGGCCTCAGACGCGCTGCGGCAGGCCGGGGTCCATCCGGCAGAGCGGCGATCCGCATGAAGCTCCTGATTGCGGTCGTTCACGGTGAGGACGCATCGTCCACCATGGACGCGCTCAACGACCGTGGGATTTCGGTCACTCGCTTTGCCAGCTCGGGCGGTTTCCTACAACACAAGAATGTGACCCTGATGTCCGGGATCGACGATGACCGCATCGAAGAAGTCCTGGGCCTGATTAAAGAAAACTGCCGCACCCGGAGTGAGTTCATGAACCCGATGCCGCCCCTGGTGGAGCCCGGCGACTTCTTTGTGCCCTACCCGGTCGAGGTCCAGGTGGGTGGCGCGACGGTTTTCATCGTCAACGTCGACCGTTTCGAGAAGCTCTAGCTGGTCGCCCGGCCGGTGCTGGCTCGACCATGATCCCCGGCCTGGGGACCGCTATCAATACGGGCAGTGTGCTCGCCGGCGCCGCGATTGGCCTGAGCCTGGGGCGGGTCATCCCCGCCAGCCTTCAGCAGACGATCCGCGCCGGTCTCGGCCTGTTCGTGGCCGTGTATGGAATCCAGATGACATTCAAGACGCACAACCCGCTCATCCTGCTGGTGAGTCTGCTGGTGGGCGTCGGCATCGGCGAGCTCCTCCACCTTGATGACGGCATGCAGGCGCTTGGACGGTGGGCGGAGCGGCGGACGCGGCGGGATGGCGAGCCTGGACGCGTCAGCCTTGCGTTCGTCACCACCAGCCTGCTGTTCTGCGTGGGACCGCTCACGATTCTGGGCAGCTTTCTCGATGGCACCAGGGGCGATGTCACGGTGCTGGCCATCAAGTCGGTCCTGGACGGCTTCAGCTCGATTATTTACGCGGCGACCCTTGGCTGGGGCGTGGTCCTCTCCGCCGTCAGCGTGCTCCTCGTCCAGGGAAGTCTCACGCTGATCGCCTTCCTGGCCCACGCCGGCCTGTCCGAGCTGGAAACCGCCGAGCTGACCGCGGCCGGGGGCATCATCGTGCTGGGCATCGCGCTCGGACTGCTCGACCTGAAGGCGATCAAGGTCGCCAACTTCCTGCCGGCGCTGGTGGTGGCTCCGCTGCTGACCGCCAGCCTGCACGCTGTTGGCGCCGCCTGACCGATACACTTATTCGGCTTCCATGGCGAGGTCTCAGGCGGGCGGCGGGCGCAGGGTCGACTGGTTCGCGGCCGGGTTGGGATTGGTGCTGTCGGTGGTGATTCAATTGGTCGGGGGCACCCTGCTGTTCGGGAATCATCGCGGTCCCCTGGTGTCGCAGGGCCTCCTCACCTTCGGCGCATTGCTGGCCGGGGGGTTCCTGGCCGGCTTCATCGGCCCGCCCGGGGGTGCCGCCTGGAATGGTGTGATCGTGGCGGTCGGCTTTATCGTGGTGGAGGAACTGGCGGGGGCGATGGGCCCGGTCGGCCCCCTTGGGTCCGCCGGGCTTGACACCGTTGGCCTGGTCGTCGACGACGTGCTCGTCCTGAGCGGGGGGACGCTCGGGGGCCTGGCGGCCGGCGGCGCGCGGCGACTCATCCCGCGGTAACGAAGCGGCGGCGGCTGGCGTTCGACTGGTATTGACGTCGATCAGCTCGGAACCGGATTACCGAAAAGGAAGTAAGAAGGATGCAGGTGGAGAACGGCTCAGTCGAGGCGCTCGGTTCGCGGATCGTCGAGAATGTCAGCCGCGTGCTGGTTGGCAAGGAGGCGGAGATCGAGCTCTGCGTCATCGCACTCCTGAGCCGGGGCCACCTGCTGATCGAAGACGTACCGGGCGTGGGGAAGACGATGCTGGCCAAGTCGCTGGCACGCTCCCTCGGCTGCTCGTTCGAGCGCCTGCAATTTACTCCCGACCTCCTTCCATCGGATGTCACCGGCGTCAACATCTACAGCCCCTCGACGCAGCAGTTTGAGTTCCGCCAGGGCCCCACCTTCACCCAGGTCCTGCTGGCTGATGAGATCAACCGAGCCACCCCCAAGACCCAATCGGCTCTGCTCGAGGCGATGGAGGAGCGGCAGGTGACCGTGGACGGCACAACCTACGCCCTTACCCTGCCCTTCCTCGTGCTGGCCACCCAGAATCCGGTCGAGTTCGCGGGGACATTCCCGCTGCCGGAGGCGCAGGTCGATCGGTTCCTGATGCGGGTCAATGTTGGATACCTGGACATCGCCCACGAGGTGCAGGTGCTCGACCGTTTTCAGCGGGACTCGCCGATGGAGCAGCTCGAGCCGATTGTCTCAGCCGCCGACGTCCTGGGCGCCCAGAAAATGGTCCAGGAAATCTACGTCGACGACCAGCTCAAGGAATATATTGCCCGCGTTACCCATCGGACCCGCTCGCATGCCGACATCGGCCTGGGGGCCAGTAGCCGTGGATCCCTGGGCCTGTTCCGAACTGCTCAGGCCCGAGCCGCTCTCGAGGGGCGGGACTTCGTTACGCCCGATGATGTCAAGGCGGCCAATGCCGAGCTACGCGGGCTGACACCAGTCAAGGTGCTCAACCAGATCCTGGAGTCGGAGCCCGTCCCGCCGCCGAACGTGGTTTCACGGTACGGACGCCGGGTGGCCAGCTAGGCGAAGTTCCGATGCGGCTGCCCCGCCTTCCCCTGGTCACGGCGCTCGCGCTGCTCTTGTTCTTTGCCTACATCACTGGCGTCCGGCTCGCGTACAGCTTGCTGTACGCGCTGGTGCTGCTCTTCGTCGTTAGCTACGTCTGGAGCCGGCTAGCGGCCGACAACCTGGTCGTCGAGCGAATGAGCCCGGAGGGGCAGTACCAGGTGGGTGATCCCTTTGAGGAATCCTTTGTCATCCAGAACCGTTCCTGGATCCCGGTGCCATTGATCGAGCTGACCGACTTCTCCAATCTGCCCGGCTACAACCCGGGACGCGTCTTCAGCTTGAAGGGACGCCGGGCGCGCCGCTGGACGTCGCGTGGGCGGTTCAAGCAGCGTGGTCTGTTCACCTTCGGCCCGGTGGAGCTGCGCTACGGCGACCCGTTTGGCCTTTTTACCCGCACCCTGAGGATTGCCGGCAGCCGCTCCGTCGTCGTTTACCCGGTGGTCCGGCCGGTGGGTGGATTGGACGCCCTGGCGCCGAGCACCGCCGGGGACGAGCAGCTGCGTGGCCGCGTGCTCGATATCCCGCCCAACGCCACCACGATTCGGGAATATGTTCCGACCGACAGCGTCAAGCGAATCCATTGGGCATCGTCGGCGCGGCTCGGCCGCCTGATGAGCCGTAGTTTCGAGACCCGCGAGGGTGGCGACGCGTGGATCGTCCTCGACCTGCAGGCCTCGGTCCATGCGGGGGAAGCGCCGGAATCGACGCTCGAGTATGCGATGAGCCTGGCCGCCTCGATCACCGACGCGGCCCTGCGCCGAGGAAGCGCCATCGGCCTGGTCGGCAACGACAGCAACCTCAGCGTGATCGAGGCCGCTCGCGGGGACCAGCAGCGGAAGAAGCTGTTCGAGCACTTCACGCTGGCGCAGGCGGACGGCACGGTGTCGCTTGCCAGTCTGCTCACCTCCCAACGGCAGCAATGGCGGCATCGCGGCGGGCTGGTCGTCATTACCCCTTCCGCCGATGAGCAGTGGCTTGAGGCGCTGCTCGACCTGGGGGTGCGAGGTCACCGTAGCCTCGTCGTCTACCTCGACCCGCGGGGCTTTGGTGGGAGCCAGCCCACCCTGGCATCCGCCGGCCGCTGGCGGCAGGCGCTGAATTGGTGGATGGTTGGCGGGCCGGATGACCTGGAGCCCGTTTCGGAGCGGCGACTTGCCGCAGGTTAGCCCGGGGACCGGCTTCCTCCTGCTGCTCGTGGCCCTGGGGGTCGCCTGGGCCACCGGGTTACTGCGCCCCCACTACGACGGCGGCCGCCTGTCGGTAGCGCTCTTTCGGTCAAACCGTGTGCTGCTCGCGATCGACTTTCGTGATACCTGGGTCCTCCTGGGCTTCGTCCTGCTCATGGGCTGGGCCGTGGCGATCGCTGTGGAGCGGTCGGCCTGGGTACCTGACACCGAGGGGCGGCTGGTGCCCGCCCTGGCGATCGCGACGGGGCTGGGATGGATCTTTGCGATTGCCCGGGCATCGCGCCTGGCGTATGCCGCGATGTCGGGCCTGGCCGTGGTTGGCAGCCTGGCGCTGCTGACGCCGTCGCCATTGACCACCGGCGGAACGATGGCGGCGATCAGAACCTGGCTGCTGGCGCTGCCGAGCCGGACCAACACGCTCCTGCTGCTGAGCCTCCTGCTGATGTTCGTCGCCACCGGGCTGTGGACCAGCTGGTGGGTGTTCTTTCGGCGCAACGGGCTGGTGGCGCTCCTCCCCAGCGGCACCATCCTCGCCGTGGAAATCATCAATGACACCAGCCCCAGCCTCACCCTCTTCACCCTGATCTGGTTGGCTGCCTCCGCGGCGGTCCTGCTGCGGCTGAACTTCGTTGCCCTCAAGGAAGGCTGGCGGGCGCGTCGGCTCCCGCGCGCGGCCGATACCGGCTGGACCTTCGGTGAGGTTGGGATCGAGGCGACCGCGGCCATCCTCGTCGTGGCCTTTCTGCTGCTTCCGCCCTTGAGCAGCAGCGACATCAGCGCCGCCTTGATCCCGGGCACGATGAATCCCGACGCGATCCACCCGTTCGGGATCGGGGGAAGCAGCTCGCAGCCGGGGACGGTGGGCTCTATCGGTTACAGCGAGGTGGTTCGGCCCGGTTCGCAGCTGAAAGCAAAATCCCAGACCGTGATGGTGGTAAGCGGCGACACGCCCATCTACTATCCCTACTGGCGCGGCATTGCGCTGGCGGGCTGGGACGGCATCAGCTGGTACGAGCTGCCCAGCAGTGTCGAGGTCCCGGTGCGCCAGCAGCCGCTTGTGGCGGCACGCGCCAGCGTTCCGCGCGATGATTTGCCGGCGGATCCGCAGCGGACCCAGGTGCTGCACAATGCGTTTCACGTCGTGGTGCCGCCCGAGCAGACCCTGAGCACCGTATTCAGCGCCGGCGAGATCCTCTCGGTCGACAACCAACCGACAACCGTACGCGGCATCATGACGTCCGTTCCGGCGCCGCCCGGGCCGAACCCGTCGTTGGTGAATGTCGCCGGAGATAGCGGCTCCCTGGCCACGTTCGACACGATTGACCGGATTCGCTTCGCCAAGCGGTTGGCGCCCCCCTACAACTACTCGGTTACGGAAGCCATCCCCAACGTTGATGTCCAGGATCTGCAGAACGCCGGCACGGATTATCCAGCCTGGCTGGCGCCCTACGCGACTCTCTATGCGGCGGGCAGGGTTGCCCCGGGATACTCGACCGCCCGTGATTCCGAGATCGAGACCCTCGCCCGGTCGATCGTTCGGGCCGCTGGCGCCACCACGCCGTATGACCAGTCCAAGGCGATCGAATCCTGGTTCCTGGCCAAGGGCCGTTTCACCTACACGCTGAAGCCGCCCCTGGCAAGGCCCGGCGAGCGACCGCTGGACTTCTTTCTCTTCACGTCGAGGAAAGGATTCTGCCAGGACTTTTCGACCGCGATGAACGTGATGCTGCGGACGCTGGGGATTCCGAGCCGGCAGATGAGCGGATTCGGGGTGGGCGTCTTCGACGAGAAGACCCACCAGTACAACGTCAACTCCCTGGATGCGCACAGTTGGGTCGAGGTGTTCTTCCCCGGCTACGGATGGATCCCCTTCGAGCCGACGCCGGACAACATCAATACTCCGGTAAACCGGCCCGCCACCAAAGAAGCCCTCAATGCCCCACAGTCGGCAAGCGCGCAGCCGTCCGCGCGGATTCCCCCCGGCTTGCGGGAGCCCTCCGATGCGTCGGGTGGATCCAGCTCGAACGCACCCTTTGCGGACATCTGGCGCACCGCGTTGACCGTCGGCGCCGGCCTGCTGCTCCTGGCGATCATCGCCCTGCTTCTCGCCCTGCGCTGGTTGATGGCAGTCCGGGACGTGCCGCGCATCTGGCGCCGGCTGCTGTTCCTCGGCGACCGGCTCAAGGTCCCGCGCTACAGCGGCGATACCCCGCAGGAGTTCGGTGGACGGCTGGCCGCCTCGATGCCGGCGCTTGACGAAGAGGTGCGGCGGCTGGCAACGCTCTACACCCGCGCCAACTTCCGGCGCGGAGGGCTAACCCCGGATGAGCTCGCTCAGGCCCGCAAGGCCTGGAGCCAGATCCGCGGCAGCTACGCCGGCCTGGTGGCGCGCGCCTGGCGCGATGCCCTCCGGCAGGGGCGCGTGGTCAGTGCAGAGGAAGTTGTAGGGTCAGAAAGTCACGGGCCATCACGGCCCCGCTGACCGAGCTCTCGCCGCCCCGGTGCGTCAGGATGAAGCGTACCGATGGGTGGCGCGTCATCAGCTCCTCGATATCCTTGCGGGCGAGATGCAGCTCGCCGCCCTGATCGTCATACGTCATCTCGCTGATCACATGATCTGACGCCGAGACCAACGCGTCGAGCTGCGGCGACATTTCAGCGTCGCCGGTGTAACCCAGGTGGACTCCGTCGCGGTCGATGACGAAGCCGAGGCAGGCGAGCCGGCTGGCGTGTTGCATCTTGAACGCCCGTCCGTGGCTGCCATCAATCTGGAACGAATCGCCATCGGCAAGCTCCTGGACCTTCAGCTGCAACCGCTCCCAGCTCATGCGACGCATCTCCTCGCCCCAGGCCAGGTCGAGCAGCCGCTCGAGGTATGACGTTGTGCCTGCGGGTCCATAGACGCTGAGCGAGGGGGCTCGATCGTTCGACAGCACTCGTCCGAGGATCAACCAGGCAAGGCCAAACGTGTGGTCGGCGTGGAAGTGACTGAGCATGACCGCTCGCGGCTCGTCGAGTGAGACACCGGCTTTCGGCAGATGAACGGTCAGCGGCGCGCCGGCATCCATCAGGATGGTGCGGTCGACCAGGATTGACGAGTTGTAGGCGTGCGGCGCAAACGCAGCGCCGGTGCCAAGAAACGTGACCTCCACCGGGTTGACGGTAGCAGACCGGGCGACGGGTCAACTCAGGTCGACAAGACCATCGAAGAAGGGCGGCCAGTTGCCCTGCACACCGCCCCAGCTCACCGAAAGCTGAGCGGGACGCTGGTCGTAGACCACCAGGATCGTCCAGGTCGCCGGCGGTCCGCCACTATATTCGCCGGGGATCGCGTAGTCGCCTGACACCGCAATCACCCAGATGAAGTGGTCAGGCTCGTGTCGTGACCGATATTCTCTCCTGACCGCGAAGCCGCCCGCTCCAGGTCCGACTCGCGAACCAGTTTGGCGGCATGGTGAGCCTTCTGTTGGGCTTGTTGGTCGAGGGCCGCACCGAGCGCCTCCTGCCGCGCGAGCTGCGGGTGGTGCCCAAGCAGACCGACAAGCAGGAGCACGACCAGGATGGTGATGGCGGCCGGGACCCAGCCTTGCAGCCGATTGGATCGAAGCGGGCTCGGCACATCAAAGCAACGGGAATCAGCCGGGTCTCTTACCAGGCGTCGAGTACAGTGCAATCGTGAGTACGGTGGAGCAAGTGCGGCTCACGCAGTGGTCGCACGGAGCGGGTTGAGCCTGCAAGATCGGTCCTGAGGACCTGGCTCAGGTCTTGAGCCACTTGCCGAAAGCGCTCGACAATCGCGACGTCCTGGTTGGGCTGGAGACGGGCGACGACGCCGCCGTCTACCGGCTTCGGCCGGACCTTGCCCTGGTGGTATCTACCGACTTCTTTACGCCGGTGGTCGACGACGCGTACACCTTCGGGGCGATCGCCGCCGCCAATGCGTTGAGCGACATCTACGCCATGGGGGCAGAGCCCCTGATGGCCGTAAATCTCGTCGCGTTTCCCATCAAAGAGCTGCCCGGATCGCTGCTGGGCGAAATTCTGCGCGGCGGGTTGGACAAAGTTCGCGAAGCCGGGATCGACATCCTCGGTGGCCATAGCATCGATGATCACGAACCGAAGTACGGCCTCGCGGTCATCGGTACGGTCCATCCCGATCGGGTGGTGCGCAACCGCGGCGGCCGGCCAGGCGACCGGCTGGTGCTCACCAAGGCGCTCGGCACCGGCATCATTACTACCGCCATCAAGCACGAGGTCGCGCCGGCGGCCTCCGCCCAGGCAGCCATCCAGTCGATGCTGCAGTTGAACCGGGAGGCCGCTCAGGGCATGGCGACGGTCGCGGTGCACGCGGCCACCGACGTGACCGGTTTCGGCTTGCTCGGGCATCTCCACTACCTGGCTCGCTCTTCGGGGCTTGCGGCCCGCGTCGAGGCGGCCGCCGTCCCGGTGCTTGCCGGCGCGGAGGAGCTGGCCGATGCCGGCGAAGTGCCCGGCGGCACGCGCGCGAACGAGCGGTTCATGGCGTCGAGGGTGCGCTGGCCGGCGGCGCTGCCCAACGCTCGGCGCACGCTGCTCTGCGACGCACAGACCTCGGGCGGGCTGCTGATCGCGGTCCCGGCCGAGCAGCTTCAGCCCCTGCTCGAAGCCCTCGAGCGTCGCGGCGCGGCAGGCTGGCCGGTCGCCGAACTCAGCGCCGGTGAACCGGGCGCCATCGACGTCGTCTAGGGCGCCGGCCGGGTAACAATTCGCACACGATCGTTACCGCGACGTGTCATTAAAGTTTGGTCCCGACATATGGCAGGTCGCCGCTCACACGTATTAGAAGGTGACCATGCGTGAGCGTGATCGTAACGTCGACCTGTCGGTCCATTTCGGCAGCGCTGATAATGTCACCCAGTGCGGGCAGTGGGCAAGGCG
>VBHC01000130.1 GCA_005889535.1 Chloroflexota bacterium | reverse complement strand
AGCGTAGTCCCGGTTTTGGATCTCACCTGCCCGACTCCCGTGGGACCGGATTCGGACAAGCCAGTCGCGGTATTGAGTCCCCCCGACGGCCGCGACGCCCGCCGGGAGCGAGTCAGCGGAGTTTACGCCGGACGCCGCTCCTGCTGACCGAGAGCGGGCCGGCGCCGGGGATAAATCCCCGGTTGACTACGCTACTTACGCAGCGTAAGCCAGTTCGCGATTGCCGTTTATAGCCTTGCCGCTTTTACGTGCTCGGCGACACGGCTCGCCATCTTGCAGACCACTACCCCGTCGAGACCTGGCGCCCCCGCCAGCCTGTCGGAGCAGATTGATTGTACCCCGAGCCGACGGTGGCAAATCGCGTCTACAGACGCGTTTTCGTGGCCCGATCCATTTCGCGACGGGCGTCCTTGGCCGCGATCGTTTCCCGCTTGTCGTACTGACGCTTTCCCTTGGCCAGGCCGATCTCCAGCTTGACCCGATTGCGGGCCCAGTACAGCCGGAGCGGCACCAGCGTCAGTCCTTTCTGCTTGATGGTGATGCCGAGCCGGACGATCTCGGCCTTGTGGAGAAGGAGCTTTCGCTCGCGCTTGGCCTCGTGATTGCTGCTGTGACCGCGCTCGTAGGGGCTGATATGGACGTTGACGAGGAACGCCTCTCCCCCACCGAAGCGAACATATCCCTCGCGCAAGTTGGCGCCGCCCTCGCGCAGCGACTTGATCTCGGTGCCCGCGAGCTGGATGCCCGCCTCGACCGTCTCGAGGATGAAGTAGTTGTGGAACGCGACCCGGTTGGTGGCGATCGTCGCGTCCTTGTCGGCCTTCTTCTTCCCCATCAGCGCCGTCCCCTCAGCCACGCCGCGGCGCTCATCCGGCGGCCACCCGGGGGCTGGACTTCTTCGACGACGTAGACGCCGTTTGTCGTCGGCACCGCGATGCCCTCATCAACCTGGCCGTCGGCATGACCACGAAACACTTTGAGCTCGACGCTGCCTACGGTGATCCAGGTGCCGATTCGCTCGCCCAGCGCGCGCACTCTTCGATCCATCTCCTCAGCCGACATCCTGGTTGGATCAAGCTTCCCATCTTCAGAGGTCAAGCGCGGCGCGCGGGTTGCACCTTCAGCCGGCTGAGGGAGGGGACGAATGCGACCGGCAGCATAGTCCTCGAGGCTGCGCACCAGGAGCCGCCCACCCAGCGCCGCCAGCTCGCCTTCGAGCCGGCCCGCCGATTCGTCGGGCGCGATCGCGACTCGCTCCTGGGTCAGGATCGGTCCGGTGTCGACGCCCGCGTCCATCTGCATGATGGTCACGCCCGTTTCCGTGCCGCCGCTCAAAATCGCCCACTCGACGGGGGCTGGCCCCCGGTGGCGCGGCAGCAATGATGCGTGGACGTTGAGAGTGCCCAACCGCGGCGCCGTGATCAGGCTGGCCGGAAGGATCTGGCCGTAGGCGACGACCACCATGAGATCGGCGCCCACCTTGCGGATGCGCGCCTGGGCTTCTTCGGCCCTGATCCGCTCCGGTTGAAAAACTGGCAGATGCATTTCGGTGGCTTGCAGCTTGATGGCCGACTGCAACATTCGCATGCCCCGGCCACCGAGACGATCGGGCTGGGTAATGACCAGAGCGACGTCGTGACCAGCTTCGCGGAGCTGGTTCAGGGTCGGACCGCCAAACATTGCCGTGCCGGCGAAGACGATCCGCAGGTTGTCGCTACGCGCCGACGAGTTCCGCTTCCTTCTCCTGGTCCTGCGGCTCGACCTTTCGCAGCGTATCGAGGCTGGTCAGACGGTCGGTGAAGAGAATGCCATCGATGTGGTCGATTTCGTGTTGGATGGCACGAGCAAGCAGCGCGTCCCCCTTGATCTTCACCGACTTGCCGTGTCGGTTGAGCCCCCGTGCCACCACCTGCATGTAGCGCTTGACCTCACCCACGTACCCGGGGATCGACAGGCAGCCTTCCAGACCGATCTGCTCGCCCTCCCACTTCACCATCTCGGGATTGATCAGCGTATGCAGGTTCGTATCCGTCTTGATCACCACGACGCGGAGGCCGACGCCGACCTGCGGCGCTGCCAGGCCGACGCCCGGCGCCGCGACCATCGTATCGACCATGTCGTCGATCAGTTTCCGAATGCTGCTGTCGACGCGCGGAACTCGTTTCGCCTTCTGGCGAAGGATCGGAGACTCCTGGGTGAGGATGGGAAGCACAGCCATGGTCTGCCTACATCGGGTCCACATCGAGGCTCCAGCCCCGACCGCGCGGTAACGCGTCACCTCGAACCGAAACTCGTCCTTGAGGCGGTACACAAACGCGGGAGAAGGTCCCAGCACCTCGATATCTCCCAAATTGAGCAGGCCGATTGTAGCAGACAGCTGTTCGACTGCCGACCGCGCTTCCCGCTCCGCACGCGCCTCGTCGCGATGGCCATAGGTGGCGACGATCAACTCGCCGAACGGGGGAAATCCATAGCTCCGCCGTACCTCGAGTTCCTCGCGGTAGAAGCCCCGGTAGTCGTGATGTTGTGCGTGCCGAACGGCCGGATGGTCCGGCGTGTAGGTCTGGATGAACACGCCCGAGGCCCGTGTCCCTCTGCCGGCGCGGCCCGCCACCTGAGTGAGCAGGCTGAAGGTCCGCTCCGACGAGCGGTAATCGGGGAAATGCAGGCTCGTGTCCGCGTTGATCACGCCGACCGTGGTGACCCGGGGCAGGTCGAGCCCCTTCGCCACCATCTGGGTGCCGACCAGCACGTCCGCTTCGCCGGAGACCATCTGGTCGAAGACCAGGTCGGCAGCATCCGGCGTCTTCATCACGTCCCGATCGAGGCGGACCACCCGGGAAGTCGGAAAGTGGGCTCGCACCTCCTGCTCGATCCGCTCGGTGCCGATCCCAAAGCTCTTGATGAAACGGCTGCCGCACGCGGGGCAGCGACGGGGCACCGGCTCACTGGTGCCGCAGTAGTGGCATTGCAGCCGGCTCAGCGCCGCGTGGTGAACGAGCGCCACGCTGCAGTGCGGGCACTCGCGCACCTGGCCGCAGTCGCGGCAGAGGACGAAGGTGGCCAGGCCGCGGCGGTTCAAAAAGAGAATCGATTGCTCGCCCCGTTCGAGCGATCCGGCAATCGAGGCTTGGAGCTCGCGGCTGAGTGGGCTGAACTGCCGGGCCGCGATCTCCTTTCGCATGTCAACCACCGTCACCGGTGGCAGCGGCCGGCCCTGGGCGCGGTGGGGCAGCTCCAGCAGGTGTGCGCGGCCGGCCAGGGCGGCGGCGTAGCCCGCGACGCTCGGCGTCGCGCTGCCCAGGATCAGGACGGATTGGGTTTTTTGGGCCAGCCAGCGGGCCACCGTCGGGGCATGGTATCGGGGAATGCGCTCCTGTTTGAAGGCGGATGACTCCTCCTCATCGATCACGATCAAGCGGAGCCGGGGTAGTGGGGCAAAGACCGCGGCGCGCGGGCCGATGACGATATCGGCTTCGCCGCGCCGGATTCGCCACCACTCGGCGGCGCGCTCGGCCTCGGTCAGCGAGCTGTGCAGCACCGCCAGCCGGCCGGGGCAGCGAGCGCCGAATCGTCCGACCGTCTGCGGGGTGAGCGCGATCTCCGGCACCAGGACGAGCCCCTGTCCGCCGGCCGCCAGCACCTCGGCCAGCAGAGCGAGGTAGACCTCGGTCTTCCCGCTGGCGGTCACGCCGTGCATCAGGAAGACCTCGCCCTCGTGCCGGCCCAGGGCAATCGCGATCCGTTCCTTTGCCGCCTGCTGCGCCGGCTCGAGCTGAACATCAACGGCGGACGGCGTGCCGGTTGCCTGCCGCAGGATCCGACTCTGCCGGCGACGCTTGACGGATCGCCGAACCACGGCGCGCACGCGTGGGGGCACGATGGCGCGAATTACTTCGTCCAGCGGCACTACGTAGTGCGTAGCGACAAATCCGGCGAGCTCGATCAGCACCGGCGGCAGCACCGGCTCGGCGTCAACCAGTGCCTCGATCGGCTTCAACTCGAGCACCGCGGGCGGCGTGTCCAGCGCGTAGACGAAGCCGGTCACGATTCGTTTTCCGAACGGTACACGCACCCGGTGACCGACCTCGATCACGCCGGTCAGATCCTCGGGCACGGCGTAATCGAACAGGCCACTGAGGCTGCCGACGCGAGCCTCCACGGCCACCTGCGCCACCGAGCGCAGCCTGGGGTCAGCCGCCGCGGTTGCGAGCGGCATCGATGGCATCCCAGATCTGCCCGGCCACCTCCCACTTCGGCAGGCGCGGAACGTCGGCGACCACCCCCGTCGGCGCGACGATGGTGACCGCGTTGAAGTCGCTTGCCAGGCCCTGGCCATCAACCCCGATCTGGTTCGCGACCATCAGGTCCAGATGTTTTTCGGCCAGCTTCGCCTCGGCCTGGGCACGAAGATCCTCCGTCTCTGCGGCAAAGCCGACGCGGAAGAGCCCCCGCCGGGGGCCGAGCGCCTTCAGAATGTCCACGTTCGGGCGCAGGTGCAAATCCATCGGCTGATCGGTGCGCCGGAGCTTCGCGCCGGCGACCTGATCGGGCGCATAGTCGGCCACGGCGGCGGCCATCACCAGCACATCGGCGCCGGCGCACGCCGTCTTTAGCGCCACGAGCATCTCAGCGGCACTGGTCACGGCGATTTCGGCGATCGCCTCGGGATTGGTGGGCACCGTGGTGACCAGGGTGACATCGGCCCCGCGCGCCGCCGCCGTCTCGGCCAGGGCCCGCCCCATCTTGCCGCTGGAAAAGTTGCCGACGTAGCGGACCGGATCGACGGCTTCCCGAGTGCCGCCGGCGCTGACGACCACCCGCAGCCCCTCCAGGTTGCGCCGATCCTGCAACACCGCTTCGATGGCGGCGAGAATCCGCTCGGGAGCGGCCAGCCGCCCGACGGCGGACTTGCCGGAGGCCAGACGTCCCACCCCCGGTTCGACGACTACCGCATGACGCGACCGCAACGCATTGAGGTGATCCTGCGTCTTCACATGGGTGAACATCAGGTCGTTCATGGCGGGGGCGACCAGCAGCGGGGCGCGGCTCGCGAGCACCGTGCCCGACACGATCTCATCCGCGATGCCGAGCGCCAGCTTGGCAATGGTGTTGGCCGTCGCCGGCACGATGGCGATCACCTCCGCCCACTCGGCCAGGGCGATGTGGCTCTCTCCCACACCCTGGGGAGCCAGCCAGTCAGCTGCGACCGGGTTATAGGACAGGGCTTCCAGGGTCAGCGGCGTCACGAAGCGCGTCGCCTCGGGTGTCATCATCACCCGTACCGACGCGCCGGCTTCCGTCAGGAGCCGGACGACCTCGATCGCCTTGTAGGCTGCAATCCCACCACTGATCCCGGTAAGGACCCGGCGTCCGGCCAGCCGCCCCTCCGTCATACCGGTGTCTGGCGGCGCGCGTGCTCGGCGGCGATCATCGTCAGAATCTCGCGCGCCGTCTCATCGACATCACGGTTGCAGACCACGTGCTCGTAGTCCTTTGCCAGGCCAAGCTCGATCAGCGCCTCCTTTTGCCGGACGGCGAGCGCCGGCGGCGACTCCGTATTGCGACCGGTCAGCCGGCTGAGCAGTTCGTCGGTCGAGGGGGGTGTGATAAAGATGAAGAGACCATCGGGCTTGCGCTTACGGACGAAGGAGGCTCCCTGTACGTCGATTTTCAGAATGATGTCCTCGCCCCGGTTGAGCGCGTCCTCGACCCGGCGGCGCGACGTCCCGTAGTAGTGGTCGTAGACCTTGGCCCACTCCAGGAACTCCTTTTGCTCGATCAGCCGCAGGAATTCCGGCTCACTGATGAAGCTATAGCTGTGCCCATCGACCTCACCCGGACGGGGTGGACGCGTCGTGTAGGACACGGAGTACTTGAGATGCGGTGCCAGCTCGAACAGGCGGCGCAGAACGGTATCCTTCCCCACTCCGCTTGGACCCGAAATCACTATCAAGAGCCCTTGCGCGGGCTGGGTCATCTGATCTCTGCTGATCACCGCATTCTACGTTCAGTCAGCGAATTCCACGCCAGTTCGAAATCCGCCGGTGGCGCGGCCTGCCAGGTCATGACCGCCCCCGTCCTGGGATGCCGCAGCGTAAGCGCCTCGGCGTGTAACGCCGGCCTGGCAATCAGCGGTGAGCGGCGGCCGTAGACCGGGTCGCCGAGCACCGGGTGCTTGATGAACGCGAGATGGACCCGGATCTGATGGGTGCGGCCGGTGGTCAGAGAGACCTCCAGGAGTGAATGGCCGGCGCCAATCCCCAGCCGGCGGAATTCCGTGATCGCTTCTCGGCCGCCCGCCACCACGGTCATCCTCTGACGGTGCTTGACGTCGCGGCCGATGGGCGCCTCGATCCGGGCCGCCGGATCCGCCACCTCACCCACCACGATCGCCCGGTAGCGTCGGGTCATCACCCGCTGCTGCAGTTGGCGGGTGAGCGCGCGGTGGGTCTCGTCATTGCGCGCCACCACGATCAGGCCGGAGGTATCGCGGTCGAGCCGGTGGACGATACCTGGCCGCTCCGCGCCGCCGATCGTCGACCATCCGGCGGCCCGGCCCAACAACCCATGAACCAAGGTGCCGGTGGCATGCCCGGGCCCCGGGTGGACGACCAGACCCGCCGGTTTGTCGATGACGACCAGGTCGTCATCCTCGTAAAGCACGCGGAGGTCCATCGTCTCGGGCTGGAGGCGGGTCGGTACCGTCGGCGGCAGCTCCCAGCTGAGCCGGTCACCCCTGCGAAGGCGGATCCCCGCGCGGGCCGGTCCATCGTTGACGCGAACATGGCCCTCCGCGATCAATCGTTGGACGCGGCTCCGGCTCTGTCCAATCAGCAAGCCGGCCAGGTATTGATCGAGTCGCGGAGCGTCGACCGGGACCGTGTGGTGCTCGGCCTCGCTCAAGCGCGCCGCGACCGGCCGCCCCGCCAGAGCGTGCCAAGGAGGAGCACCGCCACGCCAACGGTGATCGCCGAATCGGCGACGTTGAAGATCGGCCAGTGCGGAACCTGAATGAAGTCGATCACCGATCCCTTGACGCCACGATCGTAAGCGTTGGCGATGGCGCCGCCGAGGACCAGTGACAGGCCCAGGCGCGCTGGCCAATCATGGGGCGGCAGCCGCCAGTAATAGATAAGGATGCCGACGATGACCAGGGCCGAGATCACAAGAAAGCCCACCGTGAAGGTCTGGAAGAGCCCAAAGGCCGCCCCCGCGTTGCGGGTCACGGTAAGGAACAGCAGGTGATCGATGATCTGGCGGGGACCATAGGGGACGCCGAATCGCTGTTCGACCACGATCTTCGTCACCCGGTCGACGACGATGACGGCGGTCGCGATCGCCGCCAGCAGGAGGTAACTGCGGAACCGGCTCAGCGGGCCGCCACCCTGACGACGCTCACCTGGAGGTCGTGCCCCTCGATCTGCAGTGTCTGGGTAGACGCTCCCTCGGGCGCCTGGCCGCGTGCGACGGCCACTGCCAGCGTTTCCATGCTGATGTAGTCGCGCCAGCGCTCGAGCGCGTCGGCCAGGATCCCATCGCCCTGATAGAAGAGGCGGATACGGTCCTCGACCGCGAAGCCCGACTGCTTGCGAAGCTCCTGGATCTTGCGGACCAGGTCCCGGGCCAGACCCTCGAGCTTAAGATCCTCGCTGATCTCGGTGTCGAGCCTGAGCTCGCCCCCTTCACCCTGGTAGCGGGCCGCCTTGATATTGAGCTCCTCGAGCAGGATGGCCTCCAGCTCCCGACTCAACGGCCGCTCCGCGATGGTCACCGCGCGCAGCGGCTGGCGGACCTTGATGCCGGCAGCGTTTCGCGCCGCCAGCCCGCTGGCGACGAGCCGCCGGACCGCGGACATGTCCCGCCGGAGTTCGTCATCGCTCCAGGTCCCGGGGGCCTGCGGCCATTCAGTGAGATGCACGCTGTCCGGCAGCCCGTTCCGGCCGGCCGCCAGGTTCCGAAAGATCGTTTCCGATAGGAACGGCATGAAAGGCGCCATCAGCTGCACGGTCACGATCAACACCTGGTACAGCGTTTGGTAGGCGCTCCGCTTGTCGGCGTCGGACTCGGATTTCCAGAAGCGCCTCCGAGACCGCCGCACATACCACTGCGAAAGATCGAGTACAAAGGCTTCCAGCCGGCGCGCTGCGCTGGTCGGGTCGTATGCGTCGAGCGAGGTCTCAACGTCTTTGATCACCGCCGCGAGCTCGGCCAGTAGCCAGCGGTCGAGCACCGCGCGCTGTTCGAGCGCAACCGGCGGTTGGGCCGGGTCGAACCCATCAAGACGCGCGTAATTGGCGAAGAAAAAGTATGTGTTCCAGAGAATGAGCAGGAACCGCCGAACCACGTCCTGCACGGCGGCCGGATCGAAGCGGTACTCGTTGCCGACGGCCACCGCAGAGTAGAAGTACCAGCGTGTGGCATCGGCACCGAACTTCGACATGATCTCGATCGGATCGACCGTGTTCTTCAATGACTTGCTCATCTTGCGGCCGGTCTTGTCGAGAACCAGGTTGGTGCAAATCACGTTCTTGTAGGCGGACTGGTCAAACAACATCGTGGCGATCGCCAGCAGGCTGTAGAACCAGCCGCGCGTCTGGTCGAGCCCTTCGGAGATGAAGTCAGCGGGGAATCGCTGCTGGAAGGTCTCGGCATTTTCGAAGGGATAGTGGAACTGCGCCATCGGCATCGACCCGGAGTCGAACCAAACATCGATGAGATCCGCCACCCGGCGCATCACGCCGCCGCATTTCTCGCAGGGCAGGGTGACCCGGTCGATGTATGGGCGGTGAAGGTCGTCCTGCAAGCTCAGGCCCAGCTCGCCAACCGAGCCGATACAGCGCCGTTCGTCGCACGCCTCGCAGACCCACACCGGCAGGGGCGTGCCCCAGTAGCGCCATCGGGACAGCGACCAATCGACCAGCGACTCCAGCCAGTTGCCCATCCGGCCCGCCTTGATGTAGGCCGGCACCCAGTTGACGGCGCCGTTGTTGCGAAGCAGCTGATCCTTGACCGCCGTCGTCTTGATGAACCATGACGTCACGGCGTAATAGAGCAGCGGCGTGCCACACCGCCAGCAGAACGGATAGGTGTGCCGGATGGTTTCCGCCCGGTACATCAGGCCACGCTGTTTCAGGTCCTCGATGATTTTGGGATCGGCTTTCTTGACGAAGAGGCCGGCAAAGGGCTCGACCTCCGGCTTGAACCGGCCCTGGAGATCGACCACGTGGCGCACCGGGATTCCCTTCCGCAAGGAGAGCTCCAGGTCATCGACGCCATAGGCGGCGGCCGTGTGGACGATGCCGGTGCCGTCCTCCACAGAGACGAAGTCGGCGTCCACCACGAAGAATGCCGGTTTGTCGGGAATCAGGTACCGGTAGAGCGGCTTGTACCGTTTGCCGAGCAGGCTCCGTGGATCGATCTCCGCTTCGACCTCGTAGTCGCCGTCCAGGATCGAGAGGCGCGCTTTGGCCAGGATGTACCGCTCCTCTCCCTGCCGCACGCGAACGTACGGGATATCGAGGCCAACCGCCAGCGCGACGTTTCCCGGAAGAGTCCAGGGGGTGGTCGTCCAGGCGAGGAAATAGGTCTTCGGTTCGTCTTCGAGCTCGAACTTCACATAGACGGACGGGTCTTCGATGTTGTCCTGGTAGCCCAGCGCCAGCTCGTGGCTGGACAGCGGGGTCGCGTCGTGCGGGCAGTAGGGAACGACTTTGAACCCCTGGTAGAGCAGCTGCTTGTCCCAGAGCTGCTTGAGGATCCACCAGACCGATTCCATGTACGAGGAGTCATACGTCCGATACGCGTGCTCGAGGTCGACCCAGAACCCCATTTGCTCGGTCATCTCGGCCCACTCATCGATGTACTCGAAGACACTCTGCCGGCAGAGCTTGTTGAAGGCCTCCACGCCGTAACGCTCGATGTCCTGCTTGCCGTTCAATTTGAGCTTCTTCTCGACCTCGATCTCGACGGGGAGGCCATGAGTGTCCCAGCCGCCCTTGCGCTCAGAATGGAATCCGCGCATGGTCTTGTAGCGGGGAAAGAGGTCTTTCATCGCCCGGGCCAGGACGTGGTGGATGCCGGGGAGCCCATTGGCTGTCGGCGGTCCCTCATAGAAAACGAAGCGCGGCTTGCCCTCCCGCTGCTTGACGCTTCGAACGAAGATGTCCTTCTCCTTCCAGAAGCGGCGCACCTCCTTTTCCAGCTCGGGGAAGTTGGCGCGCGCGGAGACCTCCTGGAACATGGTCCGAAATTCTAGGCTCAGCCGAGGAACTGGCCGAGGACGTAGAGCACGAGGACGGCGATCATCGGGGAAATGTCAACGCCCAACCCAGCAGGAACGACCCGTCGAAGTGGTGATAGGACCGGCTCGGTCACGTCGAAGAGAAAGCCCATCAGCAGGCCGCGATAGTCGCGGAAGAACCAGGACGCGAGGGCGCGCAGGATGATGGCCGCGATGAACAGGTAGATCAGGACCTGGGCGAAGGTGTGCAGGTAATTCAGGGCGGTCTGCACGAAAACTCAGCGCGATCCGAAAAGCGCGCGGCCCAATCGTAGCATGGTGGCGCCTTCTTCCACGGCGATCGGATAGTCGTCAGTCATTCCCATCGACAGCTCCGGCAGCGGCATGCCCAGCTGCTGACTCGTCTCGTCCCGCAGCGAGCGCAACCGTCGGAAAATTGGCCGGACCTGCTCGGGATCGGACACCATTGGGGCTATCGTCATCAAGCCGCGCAGCCGCAGGCGAGCAGCGGCAACCACCGCCCGCGCGATCGCCGGCAAATCGGCCGGTAAGGCACCGGTCTTCTGAGGCTCCTCCGCAACATTGACCTCGACCAGAACGTCGACGGGTGAGCTCAGCCGCGGGTCGAGCGCATCGACCAGGCCGGACCTGTCCACCGACTGGACCATTCGAAAGCGACCCTCGATGAACTTCACCTTGTTCGTCTGGAGGTGGCCGATCAAATGCCAGTCGACATCGGCCGGACCGATCTCGTCGATCTTTGGCAGCGCTTCCTGCACCCGGTTTTCGCCAAACAGGCGCAGCCCCTCGGCGATCGCCTCGCGGATGCGTTCGACCGAGACGGTCTTCGTGACCGCCACCAGCGTCACCGCGCCGGGATCACGGTTCGCGCGCTCGGCGCTGGTCGTAATCGTCTGGCGCACCACCTCGAGATTTGCCCGGAGCGATTCGGGCATCGATCAGGGTGCGATCACGACCGAGAGAAAGCGGCCTGCGCGACCGCCGCGATGGGAAAACCACCGATCTTCCTCCCTGGTACACCAGTCCGTTGCCCGGATCCGATCCGGCTCGACGCCCTCGTCCTCCAGCTGAAGCCGGACCACGCCCGGCAGGTCGAGTCTGACCTCGCCGCCGGCGACTTCCAGGTACCGGCCTTCCCGTCCGTAGCGGCTCACGAACTGGTCGGCGATATCGCGCCCGACCGGATAGCAGCGCCGACAGATACCCGGCCCGATCAGCACGGCGAGCTGGTCCGGTGACGTCCCGTAGGCCAGGTGCATCGCCTGAACGGTCTGGGTTGCCACCCCGGCGAGTGCGCCGCGCCATCCGGCATGGGCGCCGGCAACCACGCCGCGCGTGGTATCCGTGAAGAGCAGCGGCAAACAGTCGGCGTGGTAGGTCACGATCGCCTGACCGGGTACGTCGGTGGCCAGCGCGTCCGTCGAGAACACGCACTGGCCACCTTCGGGCCGCCGGCGATGGAAGGTGACCACATTCGCGCCATGCTCCTGGACCGTCATCAACGCCCGCTCGAGGTCGAAGCCGAGCCGCTCCGCGAGCTGCCGCCGGCGGTGCATCACCTCCTCCGGGTCATCCGAGGTGCTCAGTCCCATGGTGCCGAGGGCGGTGGTGCTGAAGCCGTGGCGCGCCGGAAAGCCCGCGACGCTGACGACGGAGTCGAGCTCTACCGCGGCGACCGGTCAGCCTCGCTTTTCGCGGCTCAGCAACTGGTCGATCTCGTGTTTGACCTCCTGCAGGTCCATGAACGAGCGATAGACCGAGGCAAACCGGATGTAGGCGACTTCGTCGAGGCCGCGCAGCTTATCCATCACCAACTCGCCCACCTCGCGAGATGGAATCTCCACCTTTCCGCGAGTTCGGAGTTCCGCCTCGATCTCATCTACGACGCGCTCCACGGTGCTGGGTGAGATTTCGCGTTTGGTGGTGGCTTTCATCAGGCCGCTGAACAGCTTCTGGCGGTCGAAGTCCTCGCGCCGGCCATCCTTCTTCATGACATAGAGCGGTACCGCCTCTATTCGTTCGTAGGTTGTGAACCGCTTCGTGCACTGGAGGCACTCCCGGCGGCGGCGGATCGACTCACCGGTGTCCGAGTCGCGCGAGTCGACCACTTTGAGGTCGATATGACCACAATATGGGCACTTCATGCCAGGTCAGTATCCCATATATTGTGTCCAGGGACGGAAGGACTGGTCCGTTGTATTGCGGGAAAGCGTGAAAAGAACGCGAGGAGCGGGAAGGGGCGCTCCTCGCGCAGGGTTAGCGGCGGCCCCGCAGGAATGCAGGGATATCGAGGTTCGAGGGATCGAAGCCACGGTAGGCCGGCACTTCCTCGACCGGCGCCGGGCGACTGTACTGCTCGTCGATTTCGCGGCTGGTCTCGGTCCCGGTCACGAAGCCGGTGGCGACCACGGTGATCTTGACCTCGCCCGACATCTTCTCGTCGATGACCGTGCCGAAGATGATGTTGGCGTCCTTGTCGGCGGAGCTGCGCACGATCTCGGCGGCCTCGTTGACTTCGTGGAGCGTCAGGTCGGTGCCGCCGGTGATATTGAAGAGGATGCCGCGGGCACCGTCGATCGAGGTTTCGAGCAGGGGGCTGGCGACCGCGTCCCGGGCGGCATCGGAGGCACGCTGGTCGCCGCTCCCGAAGCCGATCCCCATGAGGGCGGCGCCCTGGCCCGACATGACCGCCTTGACGTCGGCGAAGTCGAGGTTGATGAGCCCCGGCTGCACGATAAGGTCGGAGATGCCCTGCACGCCCTGGCGCAGGACGTCATCCGCAATCTTCAGCGCTTCCGTGAACGGCACTTTCTTGTCGGTGACGTCCAGCAACCGCTGATTGGGGATGATGATCAGGGTATCGACCTTCTCTTTGAGCGTGGTCGCGGCTTCCTCCGCAATGGCGCGCCGGCGGGTGCCCTCGAAGGTGAACGGCTTGGTCACCACACCGATGGTGAGGGCGCCGTTGTTGCGCGCGATCTCCGCCACGACCGGGGCGGCTCCCGAACCGGTGCCGCCGCCCATGCCGGCGGTCAGAAAGACCATATCGGCCCCACTCAGTAGTTCGGAGAGCTCCTGCTGGCTTTCTTCGGCCGCTTCGCGACCGATGGTCGGATTGCCACCGGCGCCGAGGCCGCGCGTGAGCTTCTTGCCGATGTTCATCTTGGTCTGGGCCTCGGAGTGGGCCAGCGCCTGCAGATCGGTGTTGATGGCAATGAACTCGACGCCGCGCAATTTCGACCGGATCATGCGGTTGACGGCGTTGCTCCCGCCGCCGCCGATGCCGACGACTTTGATCCGGGCGTTTCCTTCCAGGGTTCGATCGACGTCGCGCATTGCTTCCTCCTTATCGCGCTCAAGGCGCGCCCTCACGAACCGTTCGGCAGACACTCGTGGCCCCTGTCCCCCGCCGTAATCCCCGGGGATCACCGGTCGTGAGGCGAGGCCCTTCATTCGGAGCTGGTCGTCCATGTTCATATCGGCCTCCATCCTCTAGAAGAAATCCTTGATCCAGCGAACGGTCCGTGCGTACAGCGCCGAGGCGCCCACGCCGACAGGACTGTGCCCGTTGGCGTGGTGCCGAAGTTTTGTCCCCCAGCGCAGCAAGCCCACCGCCGTCGCGTAAGCCGGCCCACTGACCTGGTCACTCATCCCGATGGTCTGCCCGGGAGCGCCGATCCTGACTGGAAGGTCGAGCAGCGACTGGGCGGCCTCGGTGAAACCGAGCAGGCGACAACCCCCGCCGGTGAAGACGATCCCTCCGGGAAGAAAGCCGTCATGGCCGCCCCGACGCATCTCGAGGCGCACCATCTCGAGGATCTCGCGGGCCCGCGGAGCGATGATTTCGGCGAGGTGCCGCCGGGGCACGACCTGTACGCGGTCCTGCCCGATCTGGTGCAGCTCGACCATCTCCTCGCGGGGGATGTTCGCCGGGATGGCATGGCCATAGTTGACCTTCAACATCTCGGCCTCACCGAGCGTGGTCCGCAGCCCAATGGCGACGTCATTGGTGACATGCGTGGCGCCCACCGGCAGCACCGCGGTGTGGACCACGCTGCCGTCGGCGAACAACGCGACGTCGGTCGTCCCACCGCCGACGTCGACGAGCGCCACCCCGAGGTCCAGCTCATTGTCGTTGAGCACCGCTTCCGCCGATGCCAGCACCTGGACGACCAGGTCCTCGACGCTCATCCCTGCCTGGTGAACGCACTTGACGACGTTCTGGACGGCGGTCAGTGAGCCGGTGATGATGTGCGTCTCGACCTCGAGCCGAGCCCCCGACATGCCGACCGCATCCCTGACGCCCTCCTGGCCATCGACCACGTAGCCGCGAGGCACGACGTGGATGATCTCGCGGTCGTTCGGCACCGACACCGCGCGAGCGGCGTCGATCACCCGGGTCACGTCTTCATGACCGATCTCTCGGTCAGAGCGAGCCACCGCGATCACCCCATGGCTGTTCTGGCTGAGAACGTGGGTGCCGGCCATTCCGACGTAGGCCGATTCCAGCTTATGGCCGCACATTCGCTGCGCCGCATCGACGGCGTGCGTGATGCCGCGTACGGTCTTCTCCATGTTGACGACCACGCCGCGACGCAGACCTTCGGAGGGAGCCTCGCCGACCCCGATGATGTTCAGTCCGCGCTCGGTCGGCTCGCCGACCACGCAGCAGATCTTGGTTGTGCCGATGTCGAGTGCTGTGACGTATTTAGAACGAGGCAAACACCTTTCCTGGAACGTTGAGAAAACGACTGGCGACCACATTATAGGGCGCTTCGCCCGACACGACAACACAAGCTGGCAAGTTATCCACAGGCGCGACCCCGCCCTGACCCCTCCCCAGCAAGCGGGGGAGGGAATTTCCGCCTGCGTTTACAGGAGATGCCGGCGAATGACGGCGATGTTGTCGAAGATGCGCACGCCGAAGGCCACGATGGCCGCCAGATAGAGGTCCACACCAAGCCGGTCCCCCAGGTAGGTCAAGGCACCCGCGGCCAGGGAGTTCAGCAGAAGCCCGGACAGGAAGACCTTGTTTTCGAAGTTGCCGTTGAGCCAAGCCTTGACCGCACCCAGGATCGAGTCGAGAGCAGCGAGGATCGCGACCGCGGTGTAGCGGGCATATCCCGCCGGAATCTGGACCGGGGCATTGAGCCCGAGGACGATCCCGACGATCCCGAAGACGACGGCGGCCGCCACCAGCCACAGGGCTTCCCGCGATCCGCTCGCCGGCAGCCTCATTTGTGGCCTCGCAGCTGCACCGCTGGCGCCCCCGGGTTCTCGAGATTGACGTACTGGATTGGCGACGACGTGAGGTCGAATCTGGCGCTCAACGCGCGCAGCGCGGCCAGCTTTGGTTCAAGACTGGCCCGATCCGCACTGGTGACCATCTGGCCGAAGATGATGCTCCATCCCCGATCGGTTTGGGCGCTCAGCACCTCACGGCGGTCGAGCTGGAAGGACATCAGCGAGACGCGATACGCGCCGGAAAATCCTGAGCGCAATTGCAGCAGCATGGGGAGCAGCTCGGCACCCACCGCGTGCTGGCCCGCCCGAGCCTGGCCGAAGTCGGGCCGGTTGATGACGGGAAGGCCTCCCGCCTCGGCGGCTGGATCGAGGACGACGCCGAGGTCGTTGACGTAATAGGTGGCTTCACCCACCTGGAGCACCGCCGACGGCTTCCACTCGGTGACCGCGACCGAGACGCGGTCCGGCAGCGCCAGGCTGACGGCGGCCGAGCGAACCCAGGGAAGGGCCTGCACGCGTTGCCCCAGGTCTGCCTGGCTCAAGAAGAAGATGTTGCGGTCGCCCGGGAGGCCGAGCGCGCTCCGGACCTGCGCCGCGGTCAGGTGGCGCAGGCCGCTGACCTGGACCTGCTGCGGTCGAAAGGCCGGCTGGGCCAGCAAGAACAGGACGATGAAGATCTCGCCTGCCAGGGCCGCGATCTGGACCACGGCCCAGATCCAGCCGCGCGACGACGCGGCGCGCTTGGCCGGCACCGCGGTCGTCCGGCGGCGACGCTTCTCGACGGTACTGACCGTCATTGGTCGGTTTCCGCTTCGAGGAGGCGGGAATCGATCGCCGTCTGCGAACGCTGCTTGTCGTTGAACCGTTCGATCGCCAGCTCAACCAGGCGCTCGATCAGCCGTGGGTAGGAGAGCCCTGACGCTTCCCACAGCTTCGGATACATGCTGATCCGGGTGAACCCGGGAATGGTATTCAACTCATTGAGGATGATGCGGCCGCTGCTGCGCTCCATGAAGAAGTCGACGCGCGCCATCCCGGCGGCGTCGACCGCGAGAAACGCCTGAATCGCCATCGACCGAACGTCCTCGCTGGCATTGGCAGCGATCGGCGCGGGAATCAGGAGCCGGGAACCCTCGTCCAGGTATTTGGCTTCGTAGTCGTAGAACTCGTGCGCCGGGACCACCTCGCCGACCACGGAAGCTTGCGGCTCATCGTTGCCCAGGACGCTCACCTCGAGCTCGCGGGCATCGATCGCGCGTTCGACCAACAGTTTGCGATCGAAGGTGCTGGCGAGTCGCAGCCCCTCGACCAGCTCGGCTCGGTGATGGGCCTTGGTCGTGCCGACACTGGAGCCGGAGTTCGCGAACTTCGCGAAACAGGGATAACCGATCCTGTCCTCGACCAGGGTGATGAACGCGTCCGGATCGTGCTCGTACTGCCGGCGGGTGATCGGGAGGTAGTCCACGATGGGCAACCCGGCCGCCGCGAAGGCGCGCTTCATATAGATCTTGTCGAGTCCCAGCGCCGAGCCGAGCACGCCAGCACCCACGTAGGGGATGTTGGCCAGCTCGAGCACCCCCTGGATGGTCCCATCCTCGCCGTTCAGCCCGTGAAAGACGGGAAAGACGGCGTCGAGTGGCGGCAGGCCCCCACCCGCACCCTCCCCCGCAAGGTGGGTGGGAGATTGGGTGCCATCGCCGGCCAGGACGAGCGAGCGCTGGGTTGGATCAGGCGGGAGATACACGTACTTCCGAGCGGTGTCGTCGCTGAGCCGCTTCAGCGAACCACCGACCAACCAGCGACCGCTCTTGTCGATGTAGAGGGGGATGGGCTCGAAGCGATCCGGGTCCATGGCCGCGATGATCGACTGCGCCGACAGGATGGAAACCTCGTGCTCGGTTGATCGTCCGCCGAACAGGACTCCGATCCGCAGCCGCCTCATCCGCCCGGCGCCCGGCCGATGACGCGGACCTCCGGTTCGAGCTCGATGCCGAACCGCTCGAAGACGCGATGCCGCATCTCGGCCATTAAGGCTAGCACGTCATCGGCCGTAGCCCCGCCCAGGTTGACGATGAAGTTGGCGTGCTTCACCGAGATCTGCGCACCGCCGATGCGGGTGCCCTTCAGGCCGCAGGCGTCGATCAGCCGGCCGGCTGCCTCCCCCGGCGGATTCTTGAAGGTGCTGCCCAGGCTGCGCTGCTCGATCGGCTGGGTCGCCCGCCGGTGCGTCTGCACCTCCAGCAGGCGAGCTCGCACCACCCGAGGCGCCTCGCTGGTCGTGCGGAATCGGGCCGAAACGATGGCCCACCCCTCGCGCGCGGTCTTGAACACCGAATCCCGGTAGCCAAAGGCGCACTCGTCAGCGGTCATCGTGTGCCGCCGCCCCTGTCGGTCGATCACGTCGGCGCTGATCAGGCTGCTTTTCACCTCCCCGCCGAAGGCGCCGGCATTTCCGAAGATGGAGCCACCGACCGTCCCCGGCACGCCGGCGCCAAACTCGAGTCCGGCCCGACCCGCCTTCGCCGTCTCGGCCGCGAGCTTCGGCATCAGGTACCCGGCGGAGACCGACACGACATCCCCGGCTATCGAGAGGCGGCGGGTGACGAGTTTGATGGTCAGCCCGGGCAGCTCCGCTGCCGCGAACAAACTGTTCGTCGCGGCGCCGATGACGAGGTAGGGCTGCTGGTCTCGGTCGAGGCGCGCCAGCAGCTTGGGGAGAGCCGCGTCGTCGGCCAGCTCGAGAAAATAGCGGGCGCGTCCGCCGATCCGATACCAGCTGTGCCGCGCCAGCGGCTCGTGCTCCCGGACGCCGGGATACGAGGCCAGCCAGGCGTCAGGCAACCGGCGAGCGCTCCAGGACCTCGGCGGTCTTGCCGATGACGTCGTCGAAGTCGCGCACCGACATAAAGATGATGACGTCGCCCGGGCGCGCGGCCGACGCGAGTCGATAGGCCGCAGACCTGGCGGAGTCCGCGGTAAACACCTCGCCGACGCCGCGCAGCCGGCTGGCCAGGTCCTGTGATGTCACTGTGTGGGCGAGGTGTCGCTCCCGGGCCGGCTCGATCGGACCGATGACGACCAGCGCGCACCCCTGGAAGGCGTCGGCATAGCCGTCCATCAGGCTGAGCGTGCGCGAGTAGGTGTGCGGCACGAAACAGGCGAGCACACGCCCCGGATGAAAACGGTCGCGGGCGGCTTCGAGCGTGGCGCGCACCTTCGCCGGATGATGCGCATAGTCATCGACGAGCGTGACGCCGCGCACCTGGCCGCGGATTTCAAAGCGTCGTGATACGCCATGAAACCGGCCGATGGCATCGACAGCGGTCGGGACCGGGACGCCCAGCCGCACCGCGGTGGCCAGCGCGGCCAGCGCGTTCGCGGCGTTGTGCTCTCCTGGCAGCCGGGTCGTCACGACGGCCAGCACCTTCCCCGCGTGCCAGGCGGTGAAGCGCATTCCCTCGCCCTCGATCTGCACGTCCCGACCGTGCCAGTCGGCGCCGCCCCGAAGGCCATAGGTCTCCACGCCGGCGCGGGTGCGGCTGAGGAGCCGGCGGACTGTCGGGTCATCCGAGCAGGCGATCAGGCCGTCCTCGGGTCCGAGATCCTCGAGCAGCTCGCGAAAGACCGCTTCGTAGGCCGCCGGATCGGGAAACACGTCCGGGTGGTCCCAGTCGATGTTGGTCAGGACGGCAAGCTGCGGCGCGAAGTGCAGGAACTTCGGCCGCGGGTCGAAGACCGCCGAGGTGTATTCGTCGCCTTCGAAGACGAAGTCGCGACCACCACCCCAGGCCGCCGCGGAGCCGAGGTCTTTGACGGCCATGCCCAGCCGGAACCCCGGGTTGCGGCCGGCGGCGCGCAGGATCCAGGCAATCAGGCTCGCCGTCGTCGTCTTCCCCGCGGAGCCCGCCACGACGATGCGAAAGCGATCGGCCGTCAGCTCCCCCCAGTACTCCGCCTCGCTGATCAGGCGGATGTGCAAGCGCCGCGCTGCCTCCGTCTCTGGATTGCCCTCGCGCACCTGGTTTCCCTGAACGACCAGGTCAGGCTTCCCCCAACGGGTCACGTTCCCGGCGGCGTGGCCGTCGACCCACTTGATGCCGGCCCTGCTGAGGATCTCGGTCGTTGGCGGATAGGCGTCTTCATCCGATCCGGTGACCTCGTTGCCCAGCTGTTTGGTGACCAGCGCCAGCCCGGACACGGCGTAGCCACAGATGCCGATGAAGTGGATGCGCATCAATGACCAGCCACGTCCGAAACCAGGCGCGCCACCTCCTGCGCGGCATGGGGATGGCCCAGGGAGCCCATTGCGGTCACCATCTTGCTATACCGGACGGGGTCGTGAACGATGTCGGAAAGTTCGCGGGTCAGTCTGGGGCCGTCGCATTCGGCGTCCGGAATGGTCACCGCAGCGCCGGCCGTCTCATAGGGCCCGACATTGAGCCGCTGGTGTCCCCCGGCAAAAGGGCCCGGAACCAGCACCATGGGAATTCCCAGCGCGCTGACCTCGCTGATGGTGCCGGCGCCGGCACGGCTGAGGACCAGGTCGGCCTGGCGCATGATCGTGGCGAGCTCCTCGTCAAAAGGGAACGGGTGGTAGCGGGAGCCGGGCGGCCCGAGACTCATCCTGAGCGGCTCCATCCGGTGAAAGTCGCGCTCGCCGGTTTGATGCCACACCTCGAGACCGAGCCGCCCGACGAGATCGGGCAGCGCCTGGGCGACGGCCTCGTTGATGTGGCGGGCGCCCTGGCTTCCACCCAGGATGAGTAAGCGGCCGGGGCGGCTGGGGAAATCCGTTCGCCGCGCCCAGAACTCTTTGCGCACCGGTGTGCCGGTGACCACCGCCTTCGCGTGGAGGTGGCGTGCCGACTCGGGATAGGCGGTGGCAACGACTCGGGCCACTCGAGAGAGAAGCCTCGTGGTGCGGCCGGGCAGCGAATTCTGTTCCTGCAGCACCACCGGCACGCGCAAGCCGGCGGCAGCGAGGACTAGCGGCGCGCTGACATAACCGCCCGTGCCCAGCACCACGTCCGGCCGGAATTCGCGGACGATACCGGTCGACTGGAGCAGCGCCCAGGGAACGATGAACGGCACCGACCAGTTGCGCCAGGGCTGTTCCATGTCCAACTTGGCCGCCACGATGGTCTTGAACTGAAGGCCGTAGCGCGGCACGAGCTGTTCCTCGATGCCCCCGCGCCGTCCCACGTACAGAAGCCTGCTGTCAGGCTCGCTCTGCGACAGCGCCTGCGCGACGGCGATCGCCGGGAACAAGTGTCCGCCCGTTCCGCCGCCCGAGATCAACACTCGCATGCCGTATCCATCCCACCTTCTCGTTCTGAGTCGAAACGTTCATCAGTATGCCGACCGCGCCCAGCGTGATCGCCAGGGAAGAGCCACCGTAGCTGATGAACGGTAGCGGGATACCGGTCGTCGGCAACGTCACCGTCACCGCCGCGATGTTGATCAGCGCCTGGAACGCGACCCAGGTGGTCACCCCGCAGGCGAGCAGGGAGCCGAACGCGTCAGGCGCTTTGAGCGCCACCCGGTAGCCGCGATAGGTGAAGAGCCCAAACAGCGAGAGCACGACGGTGGTGCCGATCAATCCGGTCTCCTCGCCGACGATGGCGAAGATGAAGTCGGTATGGGCAAAAGGCAACCACTGATATTTCTGGATGCTCTGCCCGAGGCCGACGCCGGCAAAGCCGCCCGACCCAAGCGCCACCACGGACTGGATGGCCTGAAAGCCGGTGTTGAGCGGATCTGACCAGGGGTCAACGAAGGCCAGGATTCGGTGCAATCGGTACGGTTCCATGCGAATGAAGACGTAGACGCAGAGCGCGATGATCAGCGCCAGCAGGAGGACGTGCCGCTTGCGGCCCCCGGCAACCAGGAACTGGGCAAGCAGAATGGCGGCCACGATCAGGGTCGTGCCGAGGTCCCGCTCGAGGATGACCAGCATCGTGACGAGCCCGAGCAACGCGAGGAAGGGAACCACACCGTTCTCCAGCGAGCCCAGGCGGTCACGGTGACGCTCCAGCCAGAGGGCCATGAAGACGATGGCCGCCACTTTCGCCAGCTCCGCGGGCTGCATCTGCAAGGGGCCGAGCCGCAGCCAGCGTCGGGCGCCATTCACCTCGACACCGAAGTGCGGCAGCAGCACCAGGATCAGCAGGCCCACGCTCACCAGCCCCAGCGGCAGAGCGAGCGGTCGCAATCGATGGTAGTCAACGTGTGCGCCGGCCCATAACAAGATGACGCCAAGGCCGAGCCAGAGCAGTTGACGCTCGAAGTAGTAGGCGGCGTTGTGAAACCACAGCCAGCCCTGCACCTCGGAGGCGGAGAACACCATGACGAGCCCAAACGCGGTCAGAGTCGCTACCGCGAGCAGCAGGGCACGGTCCCCGCGCCGCCATACCAGGCTGGCGGCCACCGCCCGGCGGGCGCTGGGCATCTCGAGAGTGGCTCGCGCCCTCACTGACTCAGCTCGGCGAGCACCGTGGCCTTGAAGCGACGGCCACGATCCTCATAGTCTGAAAACATGTCGTAGCTGGTGAACGCCGGGGACAGCAGAACCACCGACCCCGGTCGCGCCAGCGCTGCAGCCTTTCGCACCGCGTCGTTCAGGTCGGCGGCGCGCTCGACCCGGTCGAGGCCCGCGTCGCGAACCCGCCGCGCCAGCTCCTCGCCGGTCTCGCCCATCGTCACCAGCCCCGCCACCCGTCTGGCGATGGTCTGCGCCAGTGGCTCGATGTCGATCCCTTTGTTGCGGCCGCCGGCGATCAGGACGATGGGCTCACGGAATGCCGCCAGCGCCTTATAGGTCGAATCGGGGTTCGTGGCCTTGGAGTCGTTGTACCAGCGCGCCCCGTTGAAGGTGCCAACCGGCTCGAGCCGGTGCTCAACCGCCTTGAAGCGGCGCACCGCGTCGGCCAGCCGCTCGACCTCGACGCCGGCGGCGTAACCAACGCCGATGGCCGCCATCACGTTGCTCAGGTTGTGCTCGCCGGGTAGGGGAACCTCAGCGGTGCGCATCACCCGCCCGGGTTGTGCAGGGCCGGCGATTGTGATCCAGCCGTCCGTCACGGTCACGCCGCTGCGGACCGGCTGCTGAAGACCGAACTCGATGACCTGGCCGCGGGTCTCTGACCGCATCGCCGCGCAGGCCGGATCATCAAGGTTGAGAACCGCGTAGTCATCGGGTTCCAGGAAGGCCACGGCGCGGGCCTTGAGCTCGACGTAGCGCTCGAAGGATTTGTGCCGGTCGAGGTGATCCGGTGTCACGTTCAACACCACACCGATGCGCAGCCGCGGCCGGCTGATGGATTCCAGCTGAAAACTGCTGAGCTCCAGAACGACCCAATCGTCGGGCCGGAGCTGGTCGAGACGGTCGAGCACGGGCTCGCCGATGTTGCCGCCCCTCATCACCCGCTGGTCACCGGCACGAAGCATCTCCGTGGTCAGGGCGGTCGTCGTGGTCTTGCCGTTGGTGCCGGTGATGCCGGCAATCCGAGCGGGACACGACCTGAAGAAGAGATCGATCTCACTGGTGATCTCGATGCCGCGCTGGCGCGCGGTTTCGACCAGCGGCTCGTCCCACGGCACCCCTGGGCTGACCACGACCAGGTCGGTGCCGTTCAGGTCCTGCGGTCCGTACCCACCGAGGTGGGCGGTGATCCCGGCACGCTCCACCTCGGTGCGCAGTTCCGGTGTGTCGGCACGGTCGACGACCAGGACGGTACCGCCGTGGCGCCGGATGAAGGACGCGGCGGCGCGCCCGCTGCGACCGTAGCCGATCACGAGCGCGTGTCGACCGGTTTGGATCACGCGCTTGGACCTGGCCGCGCCAGCGCCAGGGCCAGTACCGCGGCGACCAGGGAGCCGGTCCAAAACCAGAGTGCGAGTGGCGTCTCGCGCCAGCCCGCCACGATGAAGTGGTTATGCAGCGGCGACATCCGGATGATGCGCTTGCCGGTCATCTTGAAGCTCGCCACCTGCGCGATCACCGAGATGGTCTCGACAGTAAAGACCAGGGCCAGCAGGGGCAGATACCAGAGGAAGCCGGTGGTGATGGCTGTCGCCACCATCGCCGTGCCGAGCGCCAGGCTCCCCGTGTCGCCCATGAAGAGCCGGGCTGGGAACAGGTTGTAGAAGAGAAAGCCGACCAGCACGCCGGCCAGGACGGCCGGCATCAGTCCAACCCCTGGTCGGTGCTGGAGCACGGCGATGAGCGCCAGGGCGCCGAACGTCACCGCGCCGGTGCCCGCGGCAAGGCCGTCGCTACCGTCGGTTAGATTGAAGGCATTGGAGCCCGCGGCGACCGCCAGCGCGGCGATCAGGATGATCCAGCCACCGATCGCCTGGCGCCCGTCGAATGGAACCAGCTGATTGGTCAGCCCCCAGCGCAGGGCGAGCCAGCCGAGCAGGACGCCGCTCAGCAACTGGACGACGATCTTCTGCCGGGCTTTGAGCCCGAGGTTGCGCCGGCCACGGATGGCGGCAAAGTCATCGAGGAAGCCGAGCCCGCCACCGAGGAATAGTGCGATCACCACGAACGCGCCGGCAATCGAACGGTCGGCGACCAGGTACAGCACGAGCGCGAGCAGCAGGAAAACCAGTCCACCGGCGGTCGGGGTGCCGGCCTTTGCCTGGTGCGCCGATGGACCTTCTTCGCGGATTTGCTGGCCCATGCGCGCCCGAGCCAGGCGGCCGATCGCCACCGGATAGATCAGCACGCTGAGAACCAGCGCGAGGCCAAACAGGATGAGGGGCGTCATGCCGGTTCGCGGATTTGCTCGACCACGCGCTCGAGCCGCATGCCACGCGAGCCTTTGACGAGGACCTGCGTCTGCGCGTTGAGCCAGGGTGTCAGTGCCGCCACAGCCTCGTCGGCACCTTCGACCACCAGGGCTCGATCGGCCGACAGCCCGGCGCGGCGCGCGGACTGCACCATCCTTGGGGCATATTCACCGACCGCAATCAAGATGTCGGCGGTTTTGCCGGCCAGCGATCCGACCTCGTCGTGCGCCTGCTCCGCGTGGTCGCCCAGCTCCAGCATGTCACCCAGGACCGCAACCCTCAGCGATCCCCGGGGGGCGAGTCGAAGCACCTCCAGGGCGGCCTGCATCGAACCCGGGCTGGCGTTGTACGAGTCGTCGATGACCGTGGCGCCGTTGCGTCCGGTGACGATGTTCATCCGGCGCGATGGCGGGATGAAGCCATGCAAGGCGGAAGCGATGGCCGGCGCGTCGAACTCGAACTCCAGCGCGACCGCGGCGGCCGCCAGCGCGTTCGAGATGCTGTGGTGGCCGGGCAGCCTCAGGTATACCTCGGCTTTCCCCCGAGGCGTCAGCAGCGTGAAGCTGCTGCCATCCAGTCCATGCAGCCGCACTCTGTCCGCCCGGACGGCGGCCTCGGCCGAAAGACCGTAGAGGGTGAAGCGGCGTGCCACCGCCGACATGGCGCGCACCCGGCGGTCGTCGGCGTTCAGGATCGCCAGTCCGCCGGGGGCCAGCCCTTCCACCAGCTCGCGCTTGGCCGCCGCGACCGCCTCGATGGAGCCCAGGAAGCCAACGTGCGCCAGGCCGACGTTGAGCACGACGCCGATGGTGGGCGGCGCCACGCTCGCCAGCTCGCGGATCTCCCCGGCGCGCGACATCGCGTACTCCACGACCAGCACTCGGTCCCGCGGATCCATCTGAAAGATCGTCATCGGGATGCCGGTGTAGGTGTTGAGGTTGCCTTCACTCTTGTGCACTCGCTGACGGCGTCCCAGAAGATGGGCGATCAGCTCCTTGGTCGTGGTTTTTCCGGCGCTGCCGGTGACGGCCACGATCGGAAGTGGGCGGCGGCGAAGCCGCTCGGCAGTCATGTCGAACAACGCCTGGCGGGTGTCGTCGACCAGGATGACCGCGGCGCCGTCGACGCCCTGCGGCGGCCGCTCACAGAGCACGCCGGCGGCACCGTGCTCCACCGCCTGGGGGATGAAGACGTGCCCATCATGCTGCTCGCCCCGGAGCGCCACGAAGAGGCCGCCCGCTTTGACCTCGCGCGAATCGGTAAAGAGGTGGGCGAACGTAATATCCGGCGGGCCGCTCAACAAGCGGCCACCGGTCGCCTCGACGATCTCTTTCACGGACATCCCCACGGCACCCCTATTCTCGCGCCCCCCTTCCGACGGATGTCATGGCGCGATCTGCCACTGGGTGATCAGGGCGCTGGCGACGGTTTTCCAGATGGGGGCCGCGACATAGGCGCCTTCGAAGAGGACCTTCGGCTTTCGGGTGATCACGAGCATGATGAACTGGGGGTGATCCACTGGGAGAAAGCCCACGAAGGATCCGATCGTCTCGTTCTTGGCGTAGCCGCCGTTTTCGGGGATGCTCGCGGTTCCGGTCTTGCCGGCGATCCGGTTCTTGAAGCCGTCGATGCGAGCCGCGAACCCGGAGCCATGCTCGACAACACCGACCATCATCTGCTGCATCTGCTGGGCGGTCTTTGGGCTGACGACCTGGCGGACGATGCGCGGCCGAACCGGATGATGCACCCCCTGGCTGTCGATCATGTCGTCAACCACGTGCGGCCATACCAGGTTTCCACCGGTCGCAACGACGTTGATCGCGGCCAGCATCTCGATGGCCGTCGCATCGACACCCTGTCCAAAGGCGGCGGTCGCCAGTTGCGAGGCTTTCCAGTGCGCCAGGTCGGCCAGCGGCGCCGCGGTCTCGGCCGCGACATCGACCCCGGTCGGCACCCCGATGCCGAATCGCTGCAACGATTGGTAGAAATTGGCCGGTCCTTCGAGCTGTTCCGCCTTGATGGCGCCGACGTTGAGGGAGTTCTCGAGCACCTGCGTCATGGTGACCATGCCATGTGCCTTGCCGTCCCAGTTGTGGATGGCGTAGCCGCCGACGACGGCGGTGCCGGTCTCGTTGAAACGATAGTCGGGAGTGATCGCGTGCGTGTTGAGCGCGCCCGACAGGGTCACGACCTTCATCACGGAGCCGGGCTCGTAGAGGTTGGACACGATGGGGTCGATGAACTGGGAGGTGGGGGTGGTGGCGAAGTCATTGGCGTTATAGCTGGGCACGTCGGCCCAGGCCACGATCCGGCCGGTCTGCGGCTCCATGATGATCAGGGACCCACTCTCCGCCTCGTACTTCTGGACCCCTTCGGCGAGGGCTCGCTCGGCGACCACCTGGATGGTGCCGTCGAGTGACAGCTGCAGGGTCGTCCCATCGACCGGTTCCCGGCGCTGGCGATCGCTGAGAACGATCGGCTGATTCGCCAGGTCGCGCACCGTCGCCTCGAAGCCGGCCTGGCCTGAGAGGGCTCGGTTGTAGTAACCCTCGATCCCATAGTTCCCCTTGCCTTCATCGTTCGCGAAGCCCAGCAGGTTCGCCGCGAGGGTGGTGCCGGTGACGCCACCATCCACGTACGCGCGCTGGGTCTCGGCGATCTTGCCGACGCCCGGCAGACGAAGCTGGTCCAGCTGGCTGGCGACCGATGCCGGAACCCGGCGCGCCAGGTAGACGAACTTGCGGGTGGTGGCGAGCTTCGCCTGGATGTCATCCGGGCCGAGCCCCAGTACCGGTGCGAGCCGGGCGGCGATGTCTTGCCGTTCCGTCGCCGAAATCAGGTCGGGCGACGCGAAGATGGAAAAAACCGGGGTGTTGGTGACCAGCAGCGCCCCGTTGCGGTCCAGAATGTTGCCCCGGACGGCAGGCAGCGTGATGGTGTCATCGTGATAGGCCGCGGCCAGCTGCGCCATGTCGCCGTGGCGCCACACCTGCCAGTAAACCAGCCGGCCCAGCAGGACAAGATAGGCGCTGAGGACCAGCGCCATGAGCGTAAGGATGCGCCCGCGCGGCTCCAGGCCGTGCATGCCCTGGTTCACCCCGTCACCGCCGACTCATGCCGCTGCGCTGCGCTTAGCGGGCGGACTGGGCCGAAGCGTCGAGGGGCCGCCCGGTGATCGCGCCGACTACCGCCATCACGCCGTCCCAGATCGGTGGGTGCCCGGAGTCCGAAGGACGTGGCCCGAGCGCGATCGGCGAGCCGGTCGCGTGAACGTACTGCCACCGGCTGGGATGGGATAGGCCAAGCTGCTGCGCGGCGGTAGCGACGCGGTTGGCGGCGCGGTCGCCGGCGAGCTGGGCCAGGAGCTGGTCGTGCTCGGCGGAGAGGTGGGCCTGTTCCTGTTTCAGCGTCGCGATCTGGTAACTCGCCTGGGTGGCGGCGGCCGACTGCGCGACGAGCAACAGGGCCGCTGCGATCAACGACACCGCGGCCACGAGTGGCGAGATGGAAGGCCGGCCGCGACTCCGGCGCGCGCGCGAAGGGGGAAACGCGCGCGCCGGAGGGGTCGGATCGGGCCGGCGGGGCCGCAATACTAGTAGATGCCCAGGAGGGAGGGTTTCCACCATGCGGCCGCTCAGGTATTGACTTGTGGAAGGACATGGACGGGTTTCATAGCTTCTCCGCGACTCGCAATTTCGCCGACCGGGCCCGGGGATTCTCCTGGACCTCGGTTTCTGAAGGAGTGATCGGCTTTCGCGTCACCACGCGCACCGAACGCTGGTGCCCGCAGAGGCAGACGGGCGCTTGGGGCGGACAGATACAGTCTTTTGCTTCGACGTTGAAGAGATTCTTTGCAATCTTGTCCTCGAGGGAGTGGAAGGAGACGACCCCTACGCGCCCACCGCTTGCGAGCACTTCAATGGCAGCCTTCAACCCTTTCTCGATCGCTTCCAGCTCACGGTTGACCGCGATCCGGAAGGCCATAAAGGTGCGGGTCGCGACGTGAATGTCGCGGGGCCAGGCGCCACGTGGGATGGCCCCGGTGACGACGTCGACGAGGTCCCTCGTGGTCTTCAGTGGTGTTCGGCGCCGCCGCTCCGCGATCCGCTGCGCGATCCGCGCCGCCCAGCGTTCCTGGCCGTATTGCTTGAGGATGCGCCGTAGTTCGCTCTCCGATTCGCGGTTGAGCAGGTCGGCGGCGGTCCACGGTTCGCTGCGATCCAGGCGCATGTCGAGGGGTCCGTCCGCCTGGAAGCTGAAGCCCCGCTCCGGGTCGTCGAGCTGCAGCGAGGAGAGGCCGAGGTCGAAAACGACGCCGTTGACCGGACGTCCGATCCGCTCCGCGACGGGAGCGAGCTGTGCGAAGTTGGTGTGCTCCAGCATCACGGTGACGCCGGGAGGCACCGGTTCCTGGGCGAAGCGCTCGAGGGCGGAGGCGTCGCGATCGATGCCGAGCAGCAGGCCGCCCGGCCGCAGGCGCTCCATCAGCGCCCGCGCATATCCCCCACCCCCCAGCGTGGCGTCGATGAACGCCTGCCCGGGGGCTGGTTGAAGGCTGGTTATGACGTCTTGTAAAAGTACGGGTCGATGTCCGGCTGGGCCGGACGGTCGGTCGCCGCGAGAATGGCCGCCTCGGTCACGTGCGCTGCGCACGTCGCCGCTCGGCCACCTGGTCCTGAATTCGCGTGTACTCTTCCGGCGTCGCCTCGCCGATGCGCCGCCACTGCTCGTCGTTCCAGATCTCGATCAAGTTGTTGACGCCAACGATCCAGGCGATATTCGTGATGCCGGCGTACTGCCGCTGGTCGGCGGACAGGACGATTCGTCCCTGGGCGTCGAATTCGGACTCCCGGGCGGCGCCGAACATCATGCGGGCGAGCCGCCGCTCCTCCGCGGGTGTCGTGGAGCCCAGCCGTAAGCCTTGCTCCTGTGACCACTCCTGCGGCGGATAGAGCTGCAGGCAGCCCTCCGCGCCCTTGGAGATCACCGTGCCGGTTGGCAGCTGTTCCCGAAACCGGGCGGGAATGGCGACCCGTCCCTTGGCATCGACCGCATGACGATACGTGCCCAGGAACATTAGATGTCGCCACCCTTGGTCTCACACTCCCCACTTTTCCCCACTTTGTGCCACCGACACGCCGAACGCTACCACCGCGACAGGTGGCTGTCAATAAATTGGGACTAAATGTTGTGGGCTTGTGGCCGCCTAAATCAGGAGCCCCCAGATATTGTGTTTAGCTTGCCGTTCAGGGTGCGAGCTGGGTCGTCCAGGTCTGACCGCCGTCGACAGTCTTGAGAATCGGCAGACCCCTCGAATCCGCGCCAAAGGTCCAACCAACCTGCGCGCTCACGAACTGAAAATCCGTCACGACGCCATTCGAATTCGACGGAATCGTTCCGGCGGTTGACCAGTGCTGGCCACCGTCGCCGGTAAAGAGGAGGGTATTGGCCTTGGCGTTCAAGGTCCAGCCGTGTGTGGCATCGAGGAAGAACACCGAAAATGCGTTGGTCGGCAACAGCGGTCCCAGCTGCCAGGACCGGCCGCCGTCGGTGGTCGTGTAGAGGAAATTTTGCGCGTAGCCGCGCGCATCCTGGTAGGCGCCGTTCAATACCAACGCCCCGTGCTGCTTGTCCCAGAAGCGCAGGCTCTCGATCGAGCAATCGCAGCTGGTTGTGCCCAGCTGTGGGACCCTCAGGGCAACCGCGGTCCAGTTCCCGCCTCCGTCACGGGTCACGTACAGGAAGTATCCGCCGCCCGCCCCGCAGCCACCCTGGATCCAACCCGTCGTGGCATTCAGGAAGACGAGCTGAGTTTTCGAGCAAGCCTGCGGCAGATGGTCCGGGAGCCCGCTTGTGTCTGTTTCGGAAAGCTTCTTCCAGCTCGCGCCGCCGTCGGCCGTCCCGTAGACGGCCATCATGTCCGCGCCGGGCGTCTGCAGACTGCCGTCTTGCTTCATCAGGAGCCAACCGTGTTGCCGGTCGACGAAGTCGATCGCGCCCGGGAAGCCCCAACCGGCCACGAACATCCCGACCCGCGACCAGTTACGGCCGCCGTCTGAGGTTCGATAGATCTCGACACTGAAGTCGTTGGTTGGGGAACCGGGTTGGAGGGACGACGCCAGCCAGGCGTTGTCCGCATCCAGGAAGACGGTGGTCCAGGTACCGAGGCGGGCGCCGCGCGGCGTCACGTCGTTCCAGTGCGATCCACCATCCGTCGTTCGCAGAATCCGATCGGTGGTGGAGCCTGCCGCCCAGCCGGCACTGGCGTTGATCATCTTG
The DNA here is from genome assembly GCA_005889535.1 of Chloroflexota bacterium. Taxonomy (GTDB): domain Bacteria; phylum Chloroflexota; class Dormibacteria; order CF-121; family CF-121; genus CF-13. The sequence continues at coordinate 3,313 of VBHC01000130.1, read as the reverse complement.
ATCGTGGATGGCGGCAGGAGCGGATACGTGACCTCCGGCGAGGGCGTGACACTCGGCGACGCCGAGGCGGAGGGGCTGACAATCGCAGAAGCGCTCGGGCTCGGCTTCACGGCCGCGGCCCACTGTCGCACCTTGCTCGAGCCGATGCCAAGACCAATCGCGAGCACGAGCACGGCGGCGGCCGCCATCAGCTGAAACGTCCAGGAGTAGCGCCGCCCAACAACACGGCGGGCGATTCGCTCCTCCATCCCGGAAGGAGGTTGGGTGCGCGCGCCGGACGAGAGGTAGGCGCGTAGGCGCGATTCGAGATCGGGCCGGTTATTCATCGTGCAGGTCCTTTCGCATGGTGGTCAGGGCGCGAGCCAGGTGGCTGCGCGCCGTGCCCGGTGCGCAACCGATCAGATGAGCGCACTCGTCAATGGTGTAGCCGTACTCGTAGTGGAGAGCGATGACGGCTCGCTGCTGGCGCGTCAGCCTGCGGTAGCTTCGATCCAGGTCGGGATCGGACTGCCGCGGCTCGGCCCGGTCCGCATCATGGCGGTCCGCCAGCCAGAGCCGTGGGAGAACCCGCCGGCGCAGCCGAAGCGCCCGCCGCACGCAAATCTGACGGAGCCACGGGGCACGCTTCAGCGGATCGCGCAGGGTCGACCAGGACCGCCAGGCCAGTTCCATCGTTTCCTGCACCGCGTCCTCGGCTTCCTGGACATCACGGAGGATCGAATAGGCCACGGCGAAGAGCCGGCCGCTCTCCATGCGAATCGCAGACTCGAACCCGTCCGCGTCGCTGATCGGCTGTGTCAGCGCCATGATCACGTAACCATTGAGTCGGCACGACGCCGCCTGGTTTACGTCCGCTGCGACGACTTCGTTACGAAGAGAGTGAGTCCGCCGTAAGCCGAGTTCTGTTCCCCGCTTCAGCCGGTCTAGCCGGCGCGCCGTGGGGCGGCAGTCATCCGTCTCGGTCGCCGGTTACCCGGCGACTCTAGCGACCTAACCCGAGGACCGGCCGAGCCAGCCGTATCGTCCTCCTATTCGGTCTTGCTCCGGGTGGGGTTTACCGAGCCAGCCGGTCTCCCGGCTGCTGGTGGGCTCTTACCCGCACCATTTCACCTTCGCCGTCGCTTGCGCGGCGGCTGTGTCTTTTCTGTGGCACTCTCCTTCGGGTCACCCCGACCGGGCGTTACCCGGCACCCTGCTCTGCGGAGCTCGGACTTTCCTCGACGGGACGATCCCGGCGCGACTGCCTGGCGGACTCACCGTCGATTTTATACCCAGCGGTTTTGGGAATCAGCAGCGGTGTCAGCCGGGCGGCGAGTAGCAGCAACGCGGCGGCGACGCCGATCGCCGCCGTCAGCCCAACGTGGATCAGTGGACCGGAGATGGCGGACCCGAGCGGTGTCCCGGCAAAGTTCAGCGACATCGAGACGGCGAACGCTCGTCCGTACCAGGCCGGGTCGGTGCGGCGCTGCCGCATCGAGAACAGGGCGATATCGGCCGGACCGTTGGCGATCCCGATGAACGCCATGGCGGCGGCGACGGCGATGACGTTGCCGGTAACCGCGAGCACGGCCACGCCAAGCGCGCCGGCCAGCGTGCCGAGCCCGATCATCTGGCGCTCGCGACCCTCGCTGCTTTGGCGTCCGAAGAAGATGACGGAAACGGCCGACCCGAGCCCCAGCAGCGCCCACAGCCCGCCGACCAGCGCCGCGTCGCCGTGCACGCGTTGAAAGATCATGACGGGGAGGGCCACGATCAAGATGCCGAAGCCGACATTCACCAAGCCGATGACGATGCCCAGGCCTCGCAGCGATGCGTTTCGCACCACGACGTAGAGCAGTCCTTCCCGGGCCTCGGCCAGGACGGACGTCGTTCCGCCCCGTGCCGGCGGTTCCGAAAGTCCGGCCACCGCAAGGCCGCCGGCCACGAAGAACGCCGCCGAGGTGAGCAGCGCAACGCGCGGTCCGAAGCCTGCCGTGAGTGCCCCGGCCAGCGCCGGCCCGGCCGCGCCCGTGACCGCGTACGCCATGCTGTCCAGGGCGTTGGCGCGATCCCAGAGTCGGCTGGGAACGATCAACGGGAGCAGCGACCGGGCGCCACTGTTGCTCAACGAGTAGGTCAGGGCGCCGAGTGTCACGATCGGCAGCAGCACCGCCGGGGTCATCCGCCCGGCCGCGTCGAGGCCGGCGATCAGGAACAGGCTCAGTGCCCCGACCGCGTAATCGAGCATGATCAGCCGCACCCGCCCGTGCCGGTCGAGCAGGGCACCGGCAATCGGGCTCACGACGATTCCGGGCGCGATCGCCAGGAAGACCGTCACGCCGGCCAGGGTCGGCGAGTGGAAGCGCTGCAGCACGAAGAGCACCAGTGCCAGCTGCATCATCGCGTTGGCGGTCCGGGCGAGGACCACGCTGCTCGCCAACCGAGGGAAGGTGCGGATTCGAAATAGCTCGGGGTAGGTCGTGCTTTCCGCGGGCACGACTCTACAGCTTACGGAGCCAGGACCTTCTGCATCGTCTTGAAGGAGACTTTCGCGTATTCCTTCAGGCTATCGGCGCCGGCCCGGCTCACGAGCGACCTCGCGGTCTCGATGACCTTCGGCGAGGCGCCCTTCGGTAGCGTGACGCCCAGCGTCTTCGACCCCTGGTCCAGCCATCGCAGGAAGGCGTCGCGCGCCAGGATCGATGCCGCGGCGACCCCGACGTCGGCTTCAGCACGATGCACCTGAACCACCGGTACACCGCTGAGCCGCGTATCCATCAGCAGCCGGCTCTCGATATAGCGCTTGTCACCGAACTGATCGCTCAGGATGAAATTCGGGCGCAGCCCTGACTTGATCAGATCTTCGATCACGCGCGTGTGGGTCCAGGCCAGCAAGGTATTGAGGTTCTTGCCCTCGCTGCGCATCTGCCGGTAGAGCTCGTTGTAGCGTTTCGGCGCAAGCACGAGCACAGCCCGCTGCCCTTCAGGGACGACCTCACGAATATTGGATGCCAGGCCACGTAGCTCGCGGTCACTCACGGTCTTGCTGTCGCGGACACCGAGCGTCCGCAGGATCTGCGCCGTCCTGGCATCGACAAATACGCCGCTCGTCACCATCGGTCCGAAGAAGTCGCCCTTTCCGGCTTCGTCCGTCCCGATGTGGGGTTCAGCCTCGGGAGGCCTCGGGGTCTCCGTGGCGGCGGTCGTGCTGCTGGCCCGGCTTTTTGGCGCCGCCTTCTTACCGACGGCGTCGATCATGGCGCTTGCGGTGTCGAAGGCGGGCGCGTGGCCGGAGACCACCAGCTTGCCCGACTGATAGAGGATGGCGCGAGCC
>VBHC01000129.1 GCA_005889535.1 Chloroflexota bacterium | reverse complement strand
TCGGACATGGCCGCGAGCTCTCGGATCGCCTTCACCAGCGTGGCCTGCAGCTCGCCGGCGGCTACGTCGCGATGCCATTCTCCGAACCCGATCGGATGCCATCCGCGCTCAACGAGCTGAGCCGTTTGCTCGATATCTTCGACGGAGTGAATGGCGAGACCTTCGCTCCGCCGCGAGCCACCCTTGCCGACGCCGGTTCCGACGCTCGCCGGCAGACGCCCGGCCGCGCGCATGACGATCCGTCCCTGATACTCGATGCAGCCGGCTGGGCCCGGTTCGCCGACGGCGTCGACCGGGCGGCCGAACTCTGCCGCCGGCGGGGTTACGAGCCGACCTTCCACCATCACGGTGCCAGCTATGTCGAAACGCCACAGGAGATCGGCGAGATGCTCGACCGGACCGACCTCGGACTTTGCCTCGATACCGGTCACCTGGTGCTCGGTGGTGGCGACCCGCATCAAGCGCTGATCGAGTGGGCGGACCGGATCAACCACCTGCATCTCAAAGACGTTCGCCGGGCCGTGATCGAGCGCGTGATCGCCGCTGAAGGCGTGATGGTGGATTTCTGGCGGGAGCGGGCCTTCTGCCCCTTGGGCGAGGGCGATCTCGACATTGACGCGATCCTGCGCGCGATCCGCGACCGCGGTTTTACGGGCTGGCTGGTGGTCGAGCAGGACATGCTTCCCCGGCCGGACGAACCCGTCGATCACGCCGCCCGTGAACAGCAGCGAAACCGCGAGTATCTTCGGGCCCGCGGGCTATGAGCGACGCCGGCCTGGTCCGAAACGCGAGCGAAGGCATCAATCCGAAGACGGCCGGCTGGACCTATCTCTCGTTTCGCACAGTTCGCTGCCGCGCCGACGAGGTTCTGGCCGGGGAGACTGGCGGCGATGAGACGGCACTGATCTGGCTGAGCGGTCGCGCGGACGTCGACGGCTTCGGACAGGTCGGCGAGCGCGAGGACGTCTTTAAGGGATTACCGTCGGCGATCATCCTCCCTCCCGGGAGCTCCTACCGGTTGCACGCCCGGACCGCCTTGCACCTCGCGATCGTCTCGGCGCCCGCCGAGTCCGCGCCCCCCGCCCGCCTGGTCCGTCCCGATGACGTCCGCGTAGAAATTCGCGGCAAGGGCGTCAGCGAGCGCAAAATCCACTGGATCCTGTCGGAGAAAGAACCGGCAGCACGACTGCTGCTGGTCGAGGTCCTGACCCCCGCCGGCCACTGGTCGACCTATCCTCCCCACAAGCACGACCAGGACAACCCCGGGGTGGAGCGCGCCCTCGAGGAGCTCTACTACTACCGCTTCAACCCCGAGCAGGGCTTCGCCTTCCAGGGCATCTACACGAAACCTTCCCCCCAACTCTCCTCTACTTCTCCCTCCCCCCTTGCGGGGGAGGGTCGGGGTGGGGGGTCTCCCCTCAATGTCTCCATCCGCGCCCGCCAGGATGATCTCGTGCTGGTTCCGCGCGGCTATCACGTCGTCTCCGCCGCGCCAGGTTACGACTGCTACTACCTGAACGCGATGGCCGGCGCCGTCCGCGAGTGGCTGTTCACCACCGACCCCGATCACCAGTGGCTGATGGATTGGAAGAAAACGTGAGCAGCAACGGGCCCGACGTGGTCGTGATGGGCCGCCTGAGCGCCGACATCTATCCGACACAGCTCCGCACCGCCCTGCGCGACCAGCGCACCTTCACCCGCTACGCCGGCGGCTTCGCCGGTAACGTCAGCACCGGCCTCGCGCGGCTCGAGGTGTCAACCGCGATCGTGAGCAAGGTGGGCAACGACGGGCATGGCGAGTTCATCCGCGATTTCCTGTCGGGCGAAGGCGTCGACGTCCGCTGGCTGGGCATCGAGCACACGCTCAACACTCCGGTCGTGTTCTGTGAGATCTGGCCGCCGGACCGCTTCCCGCTGCTCTTCTATCGAACGCCCACCTGTCCGGATTGGGAACTGAGGACGAGTGACTTCGACCTGGGGGCGGTCGCGGACGCGCCCGTTCTGCTCGCGTCCGGCACGGGATTGGCGCGCGAGAACAGCCGGGTGGCGCACACAGCCGCCCTCCAGCAGCACCGAAACACGGCCATCGTCGACCTCGACTATCGTCCGTCGTTCTGGGTGAACCCGGACGCCTATCGCGACGCGATCCAGGCGGTCCTACCGCGGGCCGACATCGTGGTCGGCAACGAGGACGAGGTTCGGGCCGCGACCGGTCTGGACGATCCCCGCAAGGGCATCGACCGTTTACGTTCCCTCGGCCCGGCCGTGCTCATCTTGAAGCGAGGGGGCGAAGGTGCCGTCCTGTTCGACAAAGATCAAGGGCTCGAGGTCCCGCCTGTCAGGATGGAAGTCGTCAACGGCCTGGGCGCGGGCGATGCCTTTCTGGCGGCGGTAACGCGTGGCGTCTTGCGTGGTATCGAGCTGCCGACCGCGGTGCGGCAGGCCAACTGGGCCGGCGCCTTCGTCGCCAGCCAGATTCCCTGCTCGGAAGCGATGCCGTTTCTCAAGGACCTGGAGACGGCCGTTCCATCGGCGTCGTGATCGGCATACACCTTGACGCCATAATTCCACACCTGTAGAATTACTGCAGTGTGAATCGGGCAAGAGCCGAGACGATCCTTCCGCCACTGGTCGGTGGTCTCCTGATTCTGGTGGCGCTGATCGGGCTCATCGGAACCGCGATCAAGAATCCGCAACCGCACGACATCAAGGTCGGGCTCGCCGGGCCGGCGCCGGTCGTTCAGCAGATCTCCACCGCCTTCGCCTCGAATGCGCCCGGAGCATTTCAGTTCACCACCTATGCCTCGGAGGACGCGGCACGGGCCGCCATCGATGATCGCTCGGTCGACGGTGCTCTCGTCGTGTCGTCGGGCGGCCCACGCCTGATCGTTGCCGGCGCCGCCGGTGACGCAGTGACGGGCGTGATCACCGGCGCCTTTACGAATGTCTTCAAGGCGCAGGGCCAGACACTGTCCGTCGAGACCGTCCATCCCTTTGTCAGCGTCGATCCGCACGGGTTGATCCTGTTCTTCGTCGTGCTGGCCGTCGTGGTCTCCACCCTGGTGGCGCAGGCGGGGTTCGGCCTGCGAAGCCAGAGCGGCTTCGGACTGCGGCTGATCGTCGTGGTGGTTTACGCGGTGCTGGCCGCGCTGTTCGGAATGGGCATGGCCCGCTGGATCGCGGGGGACTACGGCTCCGGTTTCTGGGTCGCGACCGCCCTGCTCGCGCTCGGATCGGCCGCCGTGGGGGCGGTTGTGGCGGGCAGCGCCCGATTGCTGGGGGCCCCCGGCGTCGTCCTTGCGGCGATCATCGTGGTGCTCCTCGACCTGGTCTCGTCCGGAGGCCCGCTGGGTAGCAACCTGCTTCCCGACTTCTATCGTTGGCTGGCGCCGGGCATGCCGGTCGCCCAGCTCTACAGCGGGATGCGCAGCGCGCTTTACTTCGATAACGGTGGCATCGGCATGCCGATCGCCGTGCTGGGCGCCTGGCTCGCCGGTGGCATCGTGCTGATGGTGCTGGCTGAGCTGATCCGGTCTCGGTCGCACCCGCGGCTGGCGCCGGCAGCCGCCCGATAACCGGCACGTGGCGCGTACCGGCCGGCGGCCCGGGGCGGGTGGCACGCGGGACAAGATTCTGGCGGCGGCCCGCTCGCACTTCGCCGATGTCGGCTTCGAGGCCGCGACCATTCGCGGCATCGCGGCGACCGCGAAGGTTGACCCAAAGCTCGTCCTCCATTACTTCGAATCCAAGGAGGGCGTCTTCGTGGCCGCCGTCGACTTCCCATTCGATCCGGCTGTCGCCCTCCCGCCGCTGCTCGAGCCCGGGCTCGATGGGCTTGGGTCGCGACTGGTGCGCTTCTTTCTTAAGACCTGGGAATCGCCTGCGGGCAGCCCCATGCTCGCGCTGATTCGGTCGGTGGTGTCCAGTGAGCGGGCCGCCGCCCTGCTGCGCGACTTCGTGACCCGCGAGGTGTTGGCGCGATTGGCCAGGGCGCTGCAGCTGGATCAACCGCATCTTCGCGCCAGCCTGGTGGGCAGCCAGCTCGTCGGGCTGGCCATGCTCCGCTATGTTGTCAAGGTGGAGCCGCTCGCCTCAGCGCCGGTCGCACGCGTTGCGGATTGGATCGGCCCAACGCTTCAGCGTTATCTCACCGACCCAACCGCGGCCAGGTCCCGTGGCAGCTACAGAAAAGGACGGTGACGGCATGACGACCGGGCAGAACCTCGTCCCGTTCTATGACGGTTGGCGGCTGGCGAACGACCGGCTCAGCGAGATGATCGGGTCGCTTACTCCCGCGCAGCTCGAGCTGAAGCCCGCTGCCAGCCTCTGGCCGATCTGGGCGACCACGGCGCACGTCGCGGGAATGCGCGTCTACTGGTTGTGCACGATTCTCAAGGAGCCAGGAGCCGAACGCACGCCTTTTGGCGATCCGACCGGAGAGGGCTGGGAAGACGACCTGACCCATCCGCGCGATGCGAGTGAGCTGACCTCCGCGCTCGAGTCGACGTGGCAGGTCGTGCAGCGGTGCCTCGACCGTTGGACGCCGGACATGCTTGCGGAGGAATTCCGCCGGGAGCGCGATGGGAGCATCCAGATCCATTCCCGCCAGTCGGTGCTGATGCGACTGATCACACACGATGGGTATCACTGCGGCGAGATCTCACAGACGCTGGGAATCCACGGCCTGAAGGAGCTCGATATCTGGACCGGTCGTGCCCGGCTGTCTGTGGCATCGACCTCAAACTAGTCGTTTCAGCCGCAGTTTACGAACGCACGCTGGGTGGGTGGATTCGTTGCACAGGGTGCAGGCACGATGGCAAATCTGGTCGCATACATCCCCGGTTTCTCAGCACCGACCTGGAATAGTTCCCGGTCCCCGCGAGTGAAAAGGTCGTAGCTGCCGTTTACTCGCTCGGTCTGCCGCAAAGTCCAGCCCCTGGCTTGTAATTCGGTGAGATACCAGCTGTAGATCTGATCCGTGGACGCGCTGGCCGAAAGCTCCTGGGTGAGCATTCCCATATAGGTCCCGCCCTCGGACGGGTGCTCGTCCTGACGGCTTGTATTGATGAGCTGCGAGCCGGGATAGAAGAGATGACCCTCGGGCCGCTTCGCCAGCGCATCGGCGGTGACCGCTGGGGTACCGCAGGACACGATCACGGCCGTCGCGGCCAGCGCCATAACGATCTGAACCAGGAACCCCCGAAAATTCATTGTTAAAACGTGAACGCTGGAGCGATCCTAAAGATGCGAATGGGCGTCGGCGAGCATCAATGGGACATGGGGTGCATGGGGCGTTCCGCCAGACTAATAGGTGGGTTTTCATGAGGCTGGTCAGATTTGTTGCCACGATCCTCATCATTCTTCTCGCGAGTTACGCCTTGTGGACCGGGTACGAAAACACGCTGACGCCCGCCGCCCTGGATAAGGGCTCGTCCACGAACGCGAAACCGTTGCCGCGAGGCGAGCTCTCACCCACGGCAGCTCGGGCGCTCAAGGCCTACGGCGGTGAGGCCCTCTGGAAAAATGCGACCACTGTCGAGAGCACCGTCACAGTCGGCGGACTCCTGTTTCAGCTCAAAGGGGCCGGCATACCGCCTCACGCGAAGATCACCGTTGACGTTCGGCGTCCGCACACGGTCATCAATCCCGTCGACCAGTCCGGTGACATCGGGGTCCTGGACGGTTTTAATGTGGAGATCGTCTCGCCGGCTGGCACCATCCTCGAACAGCGCACTGATGCGCGAGAGCATCTGCAGAATGCCGCCATCACCACGAAATGGGACCGGCTGAACCTTGTGTATTTCCTGGGCTATGCGTTTTGGGGCTACTACACTCTCCCCTACGAGCTGACGCGAACTGACATCGAATGGACCGAACTCCATGACGGCGTGCTGCAAGCCGACTTTGGTACAGGCCTGCCGGTTCACAGCCGCATCCAGCGATTCTGGTTCGACAAGAGCAGTGGGCTGCTCAGGCGCAACGACTACACGCCGGTCGCCGCCGCCCGCGATGCGAAAGCGGCTAATGTCGTCTTTGCGCATGGAGTCTCGAATGGCGTTGCGTATACGTCCAAGCGCCGGGTGAAGATATCGCTGAGTCAGTACGGTTGGGTTCTTCCATTTCCTGACTTCATCACGATCGATGTGGAAAGCTGGAAGCTGCAGCCGAGCGCTTAGCGCACGCTAATCTCGCGCTCGAATTGGCCAACCCCTTCGTAGCTGGCGACCACATGGTAGCGACCCGGCGCCGTCACCAGCCAGAGCGAGCGAAGGCTCTCGGAACCGAGGCCACTGTGCATTTCGCTCCGGAGCTCCTGGACCTCCGCGCCTGAACTGTCGAGGAGACGAATCTCGAAGACTGGGTGTGGTTTGGAGACATTGGGAATTGCCTCACCGACGGCATCGGTCAAGTGGGCGGCCAGCGGACCCTGGACGCTCATATCGACCTCGAGACTCGGACCTGATCGAACAATCGAGGTGAAGCGGAAGGTCGTGCTCGCAATGACGCCATCACTCGGCAGTGGCCTGATGTTGATGCCCGGCTCGACCGAGACGGTCGCGTGGAGTGTCCAGTTTCCACGCACAAAGGTTTGCGTGGTTGGATCCGGTTGGAGCGCGACGATGTGTGCGGTGAGCCGCGCTCCCAGCGGGCCGTCTGGCCAGGGTAGCCCCTCGAACTGCATGACCTCCGCGCCGACGAGGCTGTCGTAGGCGCCACTACGGATCTCGATGTTTCGACCGAACTGGTCGGTGAGTGAGGAGGGCCACTGGATGCCCGGGAACACGTCAGCCTGCGGGCTCGACCGGAAGATGAGAATGGTCTGGGTGGCATCGGCGTAGGCGGCAACAAGCTCAACCTGGTAGCCGGACGAGACGGCAACCTCATTGATGGTGGTGAATTGTTTCGCGTACGGGGCGAGTCCGACTGACCGTAACAGGGCCGCGGTCGGCCCGCCGATGACGGGAGCGCCGGCGAGGGCATCGGCAAAACGCGGCGCCGCATAGAGAGATGCCACGAACGCGCCCACCAGAAGCATCATGGCCAGCGTGACGGTGAGCCGAAGCCGGCGGCGAGCCACAGGGGAACGCTTCGACGCTGCTGCCGAGAGGACTCGTGGGACAAGCGCGGCTGGTAGCGGGATCTCGAGACGGATCAGGCGATCCTCAAGTGTCTTGCTCATAGGTTGCCTCCAGTCGATTCCGTAACTTGCGCAGGGCTCGCCGAACCGCCATCGTTGCCGCCCCGGAGCTGATGCCGACTGCCGAGCCGGTGGCGGCATGGTCAAGGCCTGCGCCGAAGCGCAAGGCGATCAGGGTGCGATCGCGCGGCGGCAGACTGCGTACGCCGCTGAGGAGTTGCGCATCAGAGAGCCGCTTGACAACGATTGATTCGACCGATTCGGTCTCCTCCGGCAGCCGCCGAAGCCGTTCCCAGAGCGCGACTCGGCGGCCCGCTGCCCGTCCAGCGTCGCGAGCCGTGTTGACGACGATTCGCCAGAGCCATGTCTCCATCGAGCCCCGTCGAGGATCGTAGGCGTCGAGCCGTCGGATCGCCTTTAGCAGGGCCTCCTGGGCGATGTCCTCGGCCTCGGCGTCAGCACGGGCGACCATGGCAGCGAAGCGGAAGACGCGTTCGCCGTAGTTCCGGCAGAGCTCTTCCGCTCCCATTGCCGGTTGGGGCCTGCGCAACTTTGGGCATTCTGCTCCACCCGGCACGGCGAGGTCGCCCATATCCTCTATACGTTGGCTGAGCAGCGAACCTAACAGTTGGGCCTAGCCGGAGCCTTATCGCTTCTGGCCATTTGGCCCGCACGCGATACGCTTCTCCAGTGCATTTTCGCGCACCTGGGCTTGCCGTGGTCGGACCAATAGCGTGAGTCGCGACGCTTTCAACGCGGTACCGCGGCGCTCGAGCAGCCTCCCCCTTTCGCCCCATGCGCCGGTCGTGCAGGGGCAGGCCATGATCTGGGCAATCATCGCAGTGGCAAGCCTGATCGCCATGGCACTGTCCATCTACCAGCTGACCCGTCCTGGGATGTTGTTCGGTCTCACCGAATACGACGATGGTGTCTACTTCGGCTCGGCGATCAGGCTCGTCAACGGCGCACTGCCCTATCGGGACTTCGTTCTGGTCCAGCCCCCAGGCTTCGTGCTGCTTGCTAGCCCGGTCGCATTGCTTTCGCGGGTGATCGGCACGCGAGACGCGATGGCAGGCGTCAGGTTGTGCATGCCCCTGGTCGCAGCCGCCAACGTGCTGCTGGTGGGCGCGTTGATCCGACATCGCGGCCGGCTTCCGACGCTCGTTGGCGCGGGCATGATGGCAACATTTCCGGCGGAGGTCGGGGCAACGCATACCGTGCTGCTCGAACCTGTCCTTGACCTTTTCTGCCTGCTCGGGGCGCTCCTGGTTTTCGACGGAGAGATGCTCAGCGGAAGACGGCGCCTCTTGCTCGGCGGAGTCGCCCTGGGATTCGCCGGCACGGTCAAGGGCTGGGCGGTCATCCCGGTCCTCGTCATTGCGGTGCTGTGCCTGCCTCAGGTTTGGCGCCGCCTGGCGCCCTTCATATCCGGTGTGGCGATCGGTTTCGCTGTCCCGACTCTGCCGTTCGTCATCGCGGCGCCGGGATCTTTCTACCGTGACGTGGTGACCACCCAGCTGGCCCGGATCGCAGGCACGGGGCGAATCCCCATCACCACCCGTCTCGCGGACCTGATGGGAGCGCCGCACATCTTCCATGGGTGGCTCGCCATCGCCGTGGCGATCGGATTCGCGGCCGTGGTCATCGCCGCGCTGACGCGCTCGAAGGGGCGCCCAACCACATTCGAGTGGTTTGCCGTGGGATCGACGGTCGGAATCGGCGCGCTTCTGATGTTGCCGGTACAGTTCTACGGCCACTACGCCGCCTTTATCGCGCCCTTTCTGGCCATAGCGCTCGCGAGCGCCATTGGACTCCTGGTGCCGGCGACTTTATTGCGGACTGCTCTGGCGATCGTGGCGCTCGGTCTCATTGCGCTGACAGCCAACCATGTGAGAGTCATCGGCGCAGAGCACGCGGCGGACAGAGCCCTAAGCATCGATGCCGTCATTCCAGCTGGCGCATGTGCCCTGGCGGACAGTCCAGCGGACCTGATCACCGCCGACCGTTTTATTTCGGCCTCGCCGGACTGCGGCGACAACATCACCGATCCGTATGGCACCACCATCTCATATGGCGGCTCGAAGCCTGCAACGGTGGCGGTGTGGCGGCACGCCTTCGAGAACACTGATTACCTGGTGCTCTACTCGCTCCGCAACGGACGCATCCCCCTGGTACCGTCCCTGCGCGCCGAGCTCGACGATCATTTCAGGTTGGTGAGTACGGGTGGCCTGCTGATCTACGTGCGCGACGGCTTGCCTGCCATCTCCGGGCGCCAGGGTGGCTCAGCGCCGGGGCGCGGTCTGTGAGGACAAGGGCTGTCTAGGTCTGCGTCCGCTCATCGGGTATCGCCGTGGCACGACCGATCATCAATGCCACACCGTCATTCATGTGGGTGGGTACCAGTCGTACCTCTGGATGCCGCTTAGCCCAGACGCGAAACACCTCATCGGCGAAGCCCTGGCCCACCGACTCTACGTTGTTGAAGTCAAGTTCGACTTCAGCGAAACGCTCAAGCCCCGCCAGGAGACGCTTTGCTTCCGACCGACTGACGAATGACGAGCCGTGCTCGAAGAGTTTGACCCGGACGTACGAGCGGCTGAACCCTAGTTCCTCGTCAGTGAAGGCCCTGAAGATATCCTCTAGCCGCCGCGTCGTGGCGGCGTCGACCTCAAACACTGCCAGCGTCCCAGGTTCGTAGCTGCTGGCGCCTAGGGCGAAGTCCCTTCGACGGTTGTCCACGATCCACCGGAGACCGTTTGCCTGAAGGTCGAAATGGTCGACAGCGCGAGATGTGAAGAACAGTCCCTCGCCGCTATGCCGGTCGGGTTGGGTGGTGACCTTGCCCTTAGAAAGCTCGGCGAGTGCAGATCGATGGTCCGGTAGGGCCCTGGCAATGCGTATTCGCTCAAAGGCTCCAATGCCGTCGTCTCCGATCTCCGCCCGCAGGAGGTCGGCTCGGGCCTCCCAGCGGATACTCGCTTTGACGCCGCCGGAGTGGTCGACCGCGTTGTTCACGAGTTCAGTTAATGCGTAGCGGGCGATGTCTATCGCCTGTTTGGTGGCATGCCGTAGGGGTGCTTGGGCTTGCAAGCGGTCCCAAACCTTGTCCTCTTCAAGCCCGGCCAGTGGAAGCTCGAGCTCGACTCGCAAATCGCGGCGTCGTCGGAAAGCCGTTCGAGCCTCGGCTACGTCGAACAAACGGTGTCCGCCTACTGTGACCGTGTGCGGGATTACTCCGGCATCTGCGAGCTTGCGGATATAAGTGGGGGAAACACCGAGGTCGCGGGCGACGTCCCCGATGCGCACGTTTCGGAGTGGAGAATCTTCGGCCATATCTGCACCGCTGCCGGTTATTTCCCGCGCTATAGTGTAGATTATAGCACCTAATCTACACTTCGACAGGAGGGCCGGAGAGTCCCCCCCCCTAAAACTACACTAGATTCCTAAATCTACACTACGGCCCAAGGCTCTACTTCGCCAGCCGACCGCGAGCGTTCGAACCGCCGATCTCCTGTCCAGAGACCTTTCAGGCGCGCTCCATGAACATCCACCGATGGCCCTCAACGTCCTCGGCGCGGTAGCGCTTGCCGTACTCGTCGGCCTCGACCTCGCTGAGGATCGCCGCACCCCGCTGCTTTGCCCGCTGGTAGTGCTCGTTCACGTCATCGACGTAGACCAGCACGCCGTCCACGATATAGGGCACGGTGGACCACTTCTGCGCCGGTGCGCATTGCGCCCGATGCCGCCTCGGTGCCTGGTAGTCGGGCGTGGGCGTCGCCAGCATGATGACGCCATCACCCGCCTGCATTTCGCCGTGGCTGAGCCGGCCGTCCTTTCCCACCATCCGGGCGCGCTCCTTGAAACCGAAGGCTGACGACAGCCAGTCCATCGCCTTCGGTCCGTCTTCGTAGGCGATCATCGGGATCACGTCGGGATAATTCGTTGCCATCGCTCGTCCCTCCTTAAACCTCCCCAAGCGGGAGGCTAGTTCTAAAGATAGCGCCGCTCTTTCTTCTTCGATGTTTCGTAGCTTTCGCGGGCCGCCTTCACGGCGTCAACACTCGCCACCTCGGAGACGGGCACATCCCACCAGCTCTCGTAGCTGGGGACGCTCTCATAGCGGTCAACCTCGATGCAGATCACCGATGTTCGATCGGTCCGCTTCGCGTCACCCAGCGCAGAGCGAAGCTCCTCGATGGTCTTCACCCTGACGGCCGCCGCGCCCAGGCTCGCCGCATTGGCGGTCAGGTCGATCGGCAGCACGGCGCCCGCCTGCTTTTCGCTATCGAGGCCGATCGAGCCATTTTTTCGAAACCGATATTGCGTGCCAAACCCGTCCGTGCCGAGCGATCGCGAAAGACTGCCGATCGAGTTGTAGCCGTGGTTGTCGACCAGCACGATGACCAGCTTGATTCCTTCCTGAATCGCCGTGACGATCTCGCTGTTGAGCATCAAGTACGAGCCGTCGCCGACCAGCGAAAAGACTTCCCGATCGGGCGCGGCCATCTTGACGCCCAGCGCGCCGGCGATCTCGTAGCCCATGCACGAGTAGCCGTACTCGACGTGATACTGCTTGGGATCGCGGCTCCGCCAGAGTTTGTGCAGGTCGCCGGGCATCGAGCCGGCGGCGCAGACGACGACGTCGCGCGGACCGGCCGCATCGTTGACCGCGCCGATGACTTCGCTCTGGGCGGGCAACGGCTGATGCGCCAGCTTGTAAAGCCGGCCGACCTCCTTATCCCATTCCAGGTTGAGGCGCGCGGCCTGCTCGCGACAGGCGGCATCGACCTGGTACCCCTTCAGCCGGCCGGCCAGCGCCTCGATGCCCGCGCGGGCATCGGCGACGAGCGCGACCGCGCCGTTCTTGGCGGCGTCGAAGTCCAGCACGTTCAGGTTGATGAAGCGAACGTCCGGGTTGGCGAAGATCGTGTGCGATGAGGTGGTGAAGTCGGTCCAGCGGGTGCCGATCCCGATGATGACATCCGCTTCGCGCGCGACCCGATTGGCCGCCAGGGTCCCGGTCGCCCCCACGGCGCCGAGATTCGATGGGTGGTCGTATGGCAGGGAGCCCTTGCCCGCCTGTGTCTCCCCCACCGGGATCCCGGTGGCGTCAGTCAGGCGGCGCAAGGCGTCGGTCGCCTCCCCGTAGATGACGCCGCCGCCGGCCACGACCATGGGCCGGCGAGCGCCGCGGATCAGCGATGCCGCCCGCTCGAGGGCGCCGGAATCCGGCGTCATGCGCGCGATATGCCAGACACGTTTGGCGAGAAACGCGTCCGGATAGTCGTACGCCTCGGCCTGCACGTCCTGGGGGAGCGCGAGCGTCACTGCTCCCGTCTCCGCAGGACTCGTCAGGACGCGCATCGCCTGCAGCGCCGACGGAATCAGCTGCTCCGGGCGCGTGATCCGGTCCCAGTAGCGGGAGACCGGCTGGAAGCAGTCGTTGACAGAGACATCGCCCCGCCAGGGGACCTCGAGCTGTTGCAGCACCGGGTCCGCCGGCCTCGAGGCAAACACGTCACCGGGCAAGAGCAGCACCGGGAGGCGGTTGATGGTAGCCAGCGCCGCACCGGTCACCATGTTGGTGGCGCCGGGACCGATCGAGCTGGTGCAGGCCAGTATGCCGAGCCGGTTCTTCATTCGCGCGTAGCCGACCGCGGCGTGGACCATCGCCTGCTCGTTGCGGGCCTGGTAGTAGGTCATCAGGTCCGGGCGCTCGTAGAGCGCCTCCCCGACGCCGGCCACGTTGCCGTGGCCGAAAATCCCAAAGCACCCGTTCACGAAGCGATGCTCGATGCCGTCACGCTCGACGTATTGCATGCTCAGGAACCGCACCAGCGCCTGCGCCATCGTGAGACGCGTACCTGTCATGACTTTGCCTTCTCGGCCACAATCGCTGCGGCGGCATCGACCGCGCGGGCCACGTCGCCATCTTTGGGGTAGAGCAACGTCCGGCCGGCCACCAGGCCGCGAACCTGCGGGATCGCCATCGCTCGTTGCCAGCTGGCAAACGTGGCCTTTGGATCGTCGTCAGGATCTCCGCCGAGCAGCAGCGTCGGCAGCGTGGTGGCCCGCATCACGCGATCGAGGTCGTCGACGACCGGCAGTTTCAGCCAGAGATACGCCGAGGTCGTGCCCAGACCCGAGACGATCGTGATCGCGCGAATCAGCGAGTCCGCATCGGCGCGGTTGCGCACCCGCCCGTCGTCGACTTCGCTGGCGAAGACCTCCACCATCGCTGGCAGCTTCCGGATGGATAGCTCATTGATCGCAAGCGCGCAGGCGGCTAGCGTGCGCAGCGCTTCCGGCTCATCGGCCACGCGCACCATCATCTTGCCACCGTCCAGGCCTGCGGTTACGATCCCATCCACGGTGTAGGCGGTGAACCGATCGTCCAGCTCGAAGCGGAACCCCGTGAGTCCGCCGCGGTTCATCGAGCCGAACACCACCTTGTCCTCGAGCGCTCCCAGCAACGCCAGGTCATCGATGATGTCCGCCGTGCCCAGGATGCCGTCGACACCCGGCCGTCCAAGCGCGGTCAGCAGCCGGCGCAGCAGCTCGCCCCGGTCCGCCATCGCCATCGGGTCTGCGCCGACTTTGAGCACGCCGCGCGCCGGGTGATCAGCCGCGATCAGGAACAGCGAGCCGCCACCCTGACGCTCAGGGGAATTCCGGAGGAGCGGGCGACGGCGCCGCTTCGCCAGCACCCTCTGCACCGCGTCCGGATCGGTGGCGCGGATCTCCGCGAGGCGGGCCAGTAGCTCCTCGGCGGCGACGCTCACGTCCCCGCCGTCGTCCCTCGACCAGGCGACTCGCCCGTTTCCTGCGCCAGCTCGCGGGCGACCTGCTCGAGCCCGTGCTTGGCCGCGTCCGCTTCGGCGGCCGGCTCGCTCGCCATTCCCTCGAGCTCTTGGGCAAGTCGCTCCAGCTCCTTGCCTCCCGCCATCATCTGCGTCAGCTCTGCCAGCGACGTCTCGCCCTTCAAATATGTCCCCGTCAGCCGGCCGCGGTTGAGGAGGACGAAACGGTCCCCGACGGGGAAGGCGTGATGCGGGTTGTGCGTGATGAACACCACGCCCAGGCCACGATCGCGAGCCAGGACAACGTACTTCAGCACGATACCCGACTGTCGGACGCCCAACGCCGAGGTTGGTTCGTCCAGAATGAGCACCCTGGCTCCGAAGTAGACGGCGCGCGCGATAGCCAGCGCCTGACGCTCTCCGCCAGAGAGCGTACCGACCGTCTGGTCCGGGTCGCGCACGTCGATGCCCATCTTGCGCATCTCCTCACGCATCACCCGCTTGGCGAACGTGACGTTGAGGCGCTGAATCGGTCCGTAGCCGATGGTGGGTTCTGAGCCGAGAAAGAAGTTACGCCAGATTGACATCAGGGGCACGGTGGCCAGGTCCTGGAAAACGGTGGCGATGCCGGCGGCGCGAGCTTCGCGAGGGCCCCTGAAGTGGACCGGTTTGCCCTCCACCAGGAAGTCGCCGGCATCGTGAGCATGAACCCCGGCGAGGATCTTGATCAGCGTGGACTTGCCGGCGCCATTGTCGCCGAGCACGCAGGTCACCTCGCCGGCTCGAACCTGCAGGGACATATCTCGCAAGGCGATGACACTGCCGAAGTATTTGCTGACGTTTCGGATCTCGAGCAGCGTCGAACCGTCGAGCGTTTGCACATCACGGCTCGCGTTCATCGGCGAGCCGCCATTGCCCGCCGGCGCACGAGCGTGTTGACGCCAACGGCGAGGAAGAGAATCACGCCCAGGAAGGTGAAGTACCAATTCGAGTCCCAGTTGGCGAAGATGATGCCGATCTGGGCAAACCCGATGATCAGGGCTCCGATCGACGCTCCGATCGCCGATCCGTAGCCGCCCGTCAGGAGGCAGCCGCCGACGACAGCCGCGATGATGTAAAAGAACTCCTGGCCGACGCCGTTCCCCGACTGGATTCCCTGGTATCGGAGGGCGGTCATAATCCCGACCAACGCGGCGCACGTGGCGGTTCCCATGAACAGGATGATCTTGGTGCGCGCCACCGGAACCCCGACGCTTCGGGCGGCGTTCGCATCGCCGCCGACCGCGTAAATCCAGTTTCCGAAGGTCGTTCGGTTGAGCAACCAGGTCGCGGCCGCCGCGATGGCGAGCCACCAGAGCACCGTCGTCTGAAAGTTATAGGGCGGCAGGAAGGTGCTGCCGAAGACCGCCCGGGCACTGGCGAATCCTGACGCAGTATTGCTGATGTCAAAGCGCACCGTGTTGGTCAGCAAGAGCGTGACGCCGACATTCACACCGCGCAGGACGAAGAACGTCGCCAGGGTGATGATGAAGCTGGGTAGCTTGGTTCTGACCACCAGGATGCCGTTCGTCGCACCGATGAGCGCGGCGAAGGCGAGCACGATGACGATCGCCAACCAGACATTGAGCTGGGAGCGCGTGATCAGTGCCCCGAGCAACAGTCCGCTGGTCCCGGTCATGACCCCGGCGGAGAGATCGAACTCTCCGCCGATCATCAGCAGCGCCACCGCCACAGCCATGATCCCGTAGGTTGACGCCGCGTCAGTCCAGTTCTCCATCCCCTGAATGGTTGAGAATTTGTGACCTGGCGTGCCGTCGACGAGGGCGAAAAGGCCATAGACCGCAATCGCCCCCAGCAACGCACCTAGCTCCGGCCGCTGCAGCAGCCGAACCAGGAAGCGTACCCGGACGATGCGTTCATCGCCGCTCGCCGGCGCCGTTGGCGGGGCGGCGCCGGGCACGCGCGTCGTGTTTACGGCAGTCACGCGCAGACCTTCGGCTTGACTGGCTAGCGGGACCGGGCTTGTTGCCCGGTCCCGTCCACCACTCCGGTTGCCACGTCTATCGCGTGCCTTGACCCGCCAGGGTCGCCACTTTGGAGGCGTTGGTCTTATCGACGACGCCGGGACCGCTCTTTACGGTGTCGAAACCGCCGACCGTGTTGGCGTTTGACTTGTAGAGCTTCAGGAAGACGATGGGCAGGTAGCCTTGCAGGTACTGCTGTTGATCGATCGCGAAATCGATCTTGCCGGACTGAATGTCGCTGACCACGCCGGTGCTCAGATCGAACGTGGCGATGCGAGCCTTCGAGTTAGTGGCGGTCACGGCGGCCTCGACGATGTTCTTGGCGACATCCGGGTCGAGCGCCAGGATCGAATCGATGCTTGAATCGGCGCTCAACTGCGCCTGGAGCGTGGCGGTTGCCGAGGCGACGTTGGATTTCGCGTTGTCAAGCACCAGGTCTTTCACGGTGCCCCCGAAACCCGCTTTGGCTCCGGCGCAGCGATCCCGCAGGCTGGTACTGGTCGCCTCGTGGATGACACAAAGCAGTTTGTGGCCACCGTCCGCCGCCAGGCGGGCACCGGCCTTCTGTCCCGCCGCCGACTCAGGCTGGCCGACGCAGGTGATGGCTCCCGAGTAGGTCACGTAGCTGGCGCCGCTCGCGGTCGTTCCGCAGTTGTTGATCAAGATCAAGGGGAATCCTTGGCCGGCCGCTTGTTTGGCGCAGTCGAGCACGGTTTGACTGTGAGGCGACACGACAATGCCATCCGGCTTGGCGGTGACTGCTGCGTTGATGAACTGGCACTCCTGACTGTCATCGTTGTTGCTGCCCTGGTAGTTCACCGTGACCCCGAGATCGGTGGCAGCCTGCTTCTCGCCCTTCTGGACCACCGACCAGAAGGTCCCGTTGTCTCCGTGAGTGACCATGTAGATGCGGAGGCTCGAGCCCGCCCCCTGTGACGACGGCGAAGTGGTATTACCCGTCGTGCCATTGGTGCAGGCGGCGAGCACGGAAACGCTCGCCAGTCCAACGATGGCAAAGATTCTTCTCATTGCTGTTCTTCCTCCCTCATTGCTGATTGGGTGTCGTCACGTCTGTCGTCGCCGCCCGGGTCGTCCTTGAGGTTCGGTTCGCGAAAGGGCTGCCACAACACTGTGCTCCGTAGCCGCTGGATTCTAATTGACGGCCCATTGGCCACTCGGGTCGTGCTGGTCATGCGAACTCCTCGACGCGAACCGGCCGCCGCTCGGCTCGCGACCGCTCCGCCGCCATCGCCACGACCAGCGCCCGGCGAGCGTCCTGGCCCGAGCACAGAGTCGGCGAACCATCCGAAGCCGCCTGCAAGAACCCGTCCAGCTCGGCGCGGTAGGCCGGCTCGAAGCGTTCCATGAAGTCTCGCCAGGCGGGCTTGGCGGGCGCCAGGGCGCCCGGCTCCAGCGAGCGGAGCGGCGTTCTTCCATCCAGGCCCACGGCCACGCTGTCCTTCGAGCCAAACAGCTCCATTCTGACGTCGTAACCAAGCGGATCATGCCGACTGGCGGAGATGATCCCCAATGCCCCTGCCGAGAGGCGGAAGGCGGCGGCGGCCACATCGACGTCGCCATGGCGCGCGAACGACGGCTGATGCACGGCGCCGTCGGCGTAGACCTCGACAATCTGCTGGCCCGTCACCCAGGGGACGACGTCGAAGTCGTGGATGGCGAGATCGCGCCAGATCCCGCCTGAGGCGGCAATGTAATCCTCGAGAGGTGGGGCAGGGTCGTGGCCGGCCACCCGTACAAGGTAGAGCTCGCCAATGGACCCCGACATGACAGCCTCCCGGGCGGCGCGGTAGCCCGCGTCGAAGCGGCGTTGAAAGCCGATCTGGAGCAGAGTCCCGGCCCGAGCGACGTGCCGCAGCGCGTCGTCGGTGGTCTTCAGGTCCAGGGCGATCGGTTTTTCGCAGAAGACGGGAAGGCGGGAGTCGGCTGCCAGATGGATGAGCGAAGCGTGCGCCGGAGTTGCGCTCGCGATCACGAGGGCCTCAACCCCGTCTTCGATGAGCGCCTCGGGACTTCCGGCAGCACGGGCCCCCACCTCCCGCGCAACCTGCGCCGCCCGGGCCGGGTCGGCATCGGTGATGGTCAGTGTCCTTACGAACGGACTGCGGGCGAGAGCGCGCGCATGGAAGCCCCCAATTCGCCCCGCCCCCGCGAGTCCGACGTGCATGCCCGTCGCCTGCCGCACCGTCCCCAGAGTATGGGCTATTGGCTCAAGTGCGGTTGCTAGCCGCAGCCGGCCGGGGACACCCGCCACCACGACCGCAGCGTCGACGCCCTCCCGGCCGAGCCCACGGTCGATGCGAGGGCGCAGGACTTTGCCGCAGCGGAATTCGGATCGGTCATCAGCGCCGACTCATCGACGGCCTCGAACTGGCCGGCCGGAACGGACTTCAGCTCGGTGAGCAAGCTGTCGGGCCATGCCGCATCCTCGGTACCACTGAAGAACCAGTTACTGCCGTTGTCGGCGAGGATCAGCCCGTAATGCTGCATCGCCAGCAGGATCACCTGCGCCTGTGCGCTGAAGTGCGAGATGTCGTAGGTGGACTTCAGCCGGAAGCGTGCGCCCATTGGCGGCAATGAGGGATTCGCCGCCGAGCCAGCCTGGTGGCGGGCTGGCCACAGAAAGCTCTGGTCTGTCTGCTGCGCCGTAAACCGGATGGCGTGATTGATCGCGCCGGCTTGGACCTCGTCCCAGCGGACCAGCCCAGGAAAAAGCGGCAGGCCGGCCGCATCGGCCGACGTCCACCCCAGCGGGCGCAGCGCGTTAGAACCCAGCGGGAAAATGGCCCCGGATCCGGCCGTCCACGACGATCCGCTGCCCGACAGATCATAGAGCTCGTAGAGCGTGCAGGTATCGCGGTTGATGATCAGCGCGTGACGGTCACTGCCATTCTCCACGAGGGTATCCGCACCAACCGGGTACGGACCGGGGTCGCTCTCGCTCGCGTACTGAAAGGTGACCGATACCGTGGGATGAGCATTACCGACGACGTTGTAGGGAAAGCCATAGGGCGGCCCACCAAAATCCGGATGCAGTTTTGCCGTGGAGGCGGCCATCGATGCCAGCCACTGGGCGCTCCGCACGTGGACAGGCAGCTTTGAGATGTCGGTGTTCCAGATGTTGTTCGAGGGGAAGACCGAACATGAGGTCGAGGGTGGCGGCGCCGCTGCGGCCGGGACCACGCCCAGGACGGCAGCAGCCAGGGCTGCAATGAGAAAAACGGGCACTCGAGCCATTCCCCAGGCCATCTCACTGTTGAGTAAGCGCTAAACAGCGACTGGCGGCTACCACCGTTTCGTCACCGGTCGATGACGAGATGTCGCCGGACAGGGGATCTACGTCAGGAACCGTACCGACCGGGTTGGCTTGACACCCTCCACCCTGCGGACTACCATCGGCGCACTGCGTAGTCACGCGCCAAGGAGGGGCTTACGGTTGGCGGGGGCCTAACCAGCCGCACCGATGCATCAGGTGGCGACCAGCTCTAGGGAGAGGGATTAGATGAAACTATTGCGGCGATCTGCGCTCGCCCTGGCAACCGTCGCGACGATTGGCACAGGCGCCGTCCTGGCCCTTTCGACGACATCGTTCGGTGCAGCCTTTCTCCGGCACGCGAGCCACAATCTGGTGGTTGACGCCAGGGCTGGCGGGGGCGGAGGTGGGGGCACGATGACAATCACCATCACGGGCGCTTCGCTGGTGGCCCGCGTCGACGCATCCGTACACGTGACCTACGTTTGCGACCAGATGTACGACCCGTTCACAGGCGCTCCGGTACCGGCATCAGAAACCTCCGGCTCGATGAGTGTCACTGTCCAGCAGCGCGTTGGGAACTCGGTCGCCAATGGCTTTGGCAATGCCAATATCATGCCGGCCTGCGATCGCACGCCGTTTTTTGCCGGCACGCCGAACTCCGTCGATGTCATCGCAATGGCAAATGGGGCTCCATTCAAGAAAGGTTCGGCCGTAGCGCAGGCCTTTGGCAACGCCTGCGAGAATCCGAGCTTCTCCTCGGGTGGATTCGGGCCCTGCGACTCAGGGCAATCTGATCCGACCGTTATCACGATCAGCAAGTAGGGCCGGCGTAGCTGAGGAGTCCGCGAGCTTGCGGACTCCTCAACCGGTTGTGGCCTCAGGGGCGCAGCGCTCCGCCGCACCCAAACGGTGGGCTACCTGGGTACTGGTTGCGGCGGCCGGCGCCCTTCCGCTGGTCGTGTCGCCCGCGACCGCCGATGCCTATTTCCTGCCCAAGCTCGTGGCAGCTCGAGTCGTCGTCATCACCCTGCTCGTCATCTTCGGCCTCGCCGCAATCCGCGGCCGACTGCGGATGCGCCGGACCCTCCTCGACATCCCGCTTGCGCTCGTTGTGCTCTCTGCTCTCGTCTCCACGGTCTTCGCCATCAACCGCAACCTCGCTTTCTTCGGGTCATACGGTCGCTACGAGGGGTTCCTGACCATCCTTCTTTATGCGCTGCTCTTCTGGGTCGCGGCGCAGAGCCTCGAGGACGTGCACGCCGCGACCCTTGTGCTACGTGCGCTCCTTGCCGCCGCCTTCATCGTTTCGATGCTCAGCCTATTGCAGGCGGCGTTCGCCTCCTTGGTCGGTCCCGGACCGACTGAGACGGGCTTCGCCTTCGCCGGTGTATGGCGAGGCTTCGGCACCTTCGGTAATCCGAACGCCCTGGGCGCCTTCCTCGCCATGCTGCTTCCAATCGCCGCGTGGGAAGTGCTCTCGGCCCGCTCTCTGTCGGGACGATGGCTGGCGGCAAACGTCTTGATCGTGCTGGCGCTCGGCCTGGTCATCACCTTCAGCCGGTCGGCCTGGATCGGAGCTGGAATCGGCGTTGTGATGGTGTTGTTCGTGAAGGCCCCTCCGCGCCTGCGCTGGGCAACGCTGGCGGCGCCGCTGGTGCTCTTACTTGTCATCGCGGGAGCCTCGCGCGCGGCACCTCCGGCCACCAGCCCGAACGTTGTCCAGGCCGCCGGCGCACGGCTGAATACGCTGGGCTCACCGCTCGAGACCTCTTCCGGCCAGGTCCGGCTCCATCTCTGGGTTGACAGCCTCCCGCTGGTGGCGAGCCGACCGATCGTCGGGTACGGGCCCGACACTTTCGGACTCGTTTATCCGCGGTTTCAGACGGGTAATTGGGCGCCGGGCGCGATCATCGATCGGCCGCATACGGAACTGCTCGGCGTGGCCGCAACCCAGGGGCTCGTCGGGTTGGCTGCCTAGGCCGCGCTGCTCCTCGCGATCGCGGCGACATTCTGGAAGCGGCGCCGCGACCTATTCTCGGTCGCCGTCTTCGGTGGAGTCGTGGCATACCTTATCTACACCATGCTCAACTTTTCATACCTTCCCGCCGCCCTGCCGTTCTGGATTTTCCTCGCCGCGGCGATCACCATATGGCACCCGGGAGAATGGGTTGAAGTTCGCTTGCCGAAGCGACTCGGTTCTCGCATCGTGGCCATCGCGTTTGTGACTGGCACGGTGATCACCGCGCTGCCCCTCGTCATTGCGCCCTATAAGGCAGACGTCGCCTATCGGGCCGGGCTGAATGCGATCGCGAGCGGACAACGAGACGAAGCGCGCGCCGATGTCGAGCAGGCCCGCACCCTTGCTCCCTGGCAGAGCACGTATGCGGTCGCTGCGGGCACCCTCGCGCTAAACCTCAACTCGGTTGGCCAGGCCGCCCCTGACGCTGACTGGGCGACCGCGCGAATGGACTTCGACGCCGCGGCGCACCTTGGATCTCTGACCCCCGCCACCTATCGCTATCTCGCCATGGCGGAAGCTGCGCTGGGGCGGCGGGCGCAGGCGATCGCGGCCGCCCGAATGGCTGTTCAGCTGAATCGATTCGATCCGGCCAACCAGGCGGAGCTGAATCTGCTGCTTTCTTCTTGAACCGAGCCGCGTCAGCAGCCGAGGAACGGGCAGCCTACGACTGAGGCTGACGTATGCCAGATAACCCCGGGCCAGATCGAACGGGCTCGATAGAAGAGGTATCCCCACGCGAGGCCGGTTGGTTCCGGCCCGGGTGTCAGTATCAAGCCGAGCACAACAACCCACGGATAGCCGCGCAGCACGCCTGAAGCCAGGGCCGACGGGATATGCACCGCCGTGAACAGGGCCGAGCTGAGCACGAGCGCGCTGGCGGGGCGGCGTAGGAGGGCGAGCAGCCGCGACAGGATGACGCCACGGAAGATGAACTCCTCGGGAAAGCCATTGCTGAAGACCTGGAAGGCGAGGACTCCCAGCACGATCGGGATTGCCAGTTTGCCCTGCCACACCAGCGCCGTGCCGCCAGTTATTAACCTGCTTACCGGTGCAAGGACGAAGCCAGCAGCGGCCAGGACCATGCCAAGCATGACGCGACGTGGAGCGAGCCCCAGTTGCCCCGGCCGCAGCTTTAAGACTGGTATCGCGAGTGCGAACAGGACGACCGCTTCTGCGCTGACTACCGATGCATTGGCCGCCTTGGCTGCCAGCGCCGGGTTCCATCCCGCGTCGGCCAGCCAACGACGGATGCTCGAATAGACCTCGAACGGAAACCCGTGCGACCAGAGCCACGCGGCGAAGCCAAAGGCAAGGGCAAAGGCCACCACGATGGCGGTCACGTCGCGTCTCCTGCTCGCCGCGATCGCCATTTCCTGTTTCGGTTCCACGGATCGGTCATCGTTGTCCGTCCACAGGAAGACAATCAGGGCGTAAACGCCAAGGAGCCCGTAATTGATGACCGCATCGATCAGGCCGACAGGCCCGCCATTGCCGAACCCGCTGAGAATGCCCAGCGCCACATAGGCCATCAGCAACCGGCTGCCCACAAGCCCGGCGGTCAGGTGGCGCACTCCAGTAGCGATTCGCCGGCCGTCTACCCGCGCCATTCGCGTCCAGCCTAACCGTGTCTCAATAACCGGTCAAAGCGAAAGCAAGAGCGATAATCTATCGGCTCGCAGCCGCTTTCCAGTCGGAACCATCCCACGGTGCACACCACAAGCTGGCCCACAGGTGGTCGGCGCGACCAGCAATAGGAATGAGAGAGGCCCGAGGGGCTAAAGGGGAGGGTGGACGGATGGGCAGCGACGTGCTGGGTTTCGAGGAGATCGACCAGACGCAGGTCGCAATCGTTGGCGGCAAGGGCGCGCACCTAGGCGAGCTTTCGCGGATCGAAGGCATTCGCGTGCCGGCTGGCTTCTGCGTGACGACAGACGCCTTCCGGCGGATCATGGCGGAAGCTCCGTCCATCGACGAACCGCTCGATCGGCTGTCGCGCCTGAACCCGGACGACCGGGAGGCGATCCGCACGCTCAGCGCGGAGATCCGCCGGACCCTCGAGGGGATCGCCATCCCCGACGATCTGGCGGCGGCGATCACCCTCGCGCTCGCCCGGCTCGGCGAGCAGGTCGCCTACGCCATCCGCTCGAGCGCGACGGCAGAGGACTTGCCGACGGCCTCCTTCGCGGGCCAGCACGACACCTTCCTGAACGTCGTTGGACCGGCGGCGATCCTTGAGCACATCAGCCGGTGCTGGGCATCACTTTTCACGGAGCGAGCCGTCGCCTACCGCCTGAGGAACGGCTTCGATCACAGGAAGGTCCACATGGCCGTGGTCGTGCAGCAGATGGTCTTCCCGGAGGCTGCCGGCATCCTCTTCACGGCCGACCCCGTCACGTCAAACCGGAAGGTCACCTCCGTGGAAGCGACATTTGGCCTCGGTGAGGCACTGGTTTCCGGCCTCGTCAACGCGGACACCTACACAGTGCGCGGTGGCGAGGTCGTCGCCAAAGCGATTGCAACCAAGCAACTCGCCATCAACGCCTTGCCGGCAGGCGGGACGGAGGAACAGGCCGTCGATCCGGAGCGGCAGGAACAGCCGGCACTGACGGATGCGCAGGTCGTGCGACTGGCGCAGCTAGGCCGGCGGATCGAAGCGCACTTTGGCCACCCCCAGGACATCGAATGGTGCCTGGTCGATGATGACTTCCAGATCGTCCAGAGCCGGCCGATCACCACGTTGTTCCCTATTCCCGCGGTCGACGACCAGGAGACTCACGTCTATATCTCCGTCGGGCATAACCAGATGATGACCGACCCTATAAAACCCCTCGGTCTCTCCTTCTGGCAGATGACGACCCCGCGGCCGATGTTCGAGGCCGGCGGGAGGCTGTTCGTCGACGTCGTCCGGGACCTGGGGTCGCCGACGAGCCGCACCCGCCTGGTGGAGGGCTTCGGGAAATCCGATCCGCTGATCGGGGACGCGCTGCGAAGCATCCTCGAACGCGGCGACTTCATTCCATCGCTCCCTGACGCGAGTCCCGCTGGCACGCTGGCAGGTGGCGCGCCGGCAGGTGGCGCGCCAGCCCCGATCGAGACCGATCCGACCATCGTCACCGATCTGATCGTACGGAACCAGGAATCCATCGCCGCCTTGAAACGCGACATCCGGACGAAGTCTGGATCGGCGCTGTTCGACTTCATCCTGACCGACATCCAGGAGCTCCGGCGGATCCTGTTCGATCGGCAGAGCCATGCGGTGTTCATGTCAGCGATGGAAGCCACGTGGTGGCTCAACGAGAAGTTGGAGGCGTGGCTGGGCGAGAAGAATGCGGCCGACACCCTCACGCAGTCCGTGCCCCACAACGTCACGTCGGAGATGGGGCTGGCGCTCCTCGGCGTCGCCGACGTGATTCGCCCGCATCCGGAGGTGGTGGCGTTTCTGCAGCGCGTCGACGATGATGGCTTCCTGGACGAGCTGCCCGCGTTGGCGGGCGGTGGGGAAGCGCGGGACGCCATTCGAGGCTTTCTCGATATGTATGGCATGCGCTGCGTCGGCGAGATCGACATCACCAGGCCGCGTTGGAGCGAACGGCCCACCACGCTAATCCCCGTGCTCCTCGGCAACATCAAGAACTTCGAGCCGGGCGCCGGCGCACAGCGATTCGAGCAAGGGCGGCAGGAGGCATGGGCGAAGGAACAGGAGTTGCTGAAGCGCTTGCGGACCC
>VBHC01000217.1 GCA_005889535.1 Chloroflexota bacterium | reverse complement strand
AATCATCGACGGCGAGCTCGTCGCCACGAACCTCGGCCGCTGGGGATCGCCCCTGATCCGCTATCGCACCGGCGACCGGGTCGAGGTGACGCGGAGTCCGTGTTCATGCGGCAGTCCATTTATGAAAATCGTGGGGGGCATCCGAGGACGGGTCGATGACATGGTCACCATCCGGGGCGTCAATGTCTATCCGAGTCAGGTCGAGGACATCGTCCGCCGCCACCCAACAGTCATCGAGTTCGTCATCGAGTGCCGGACCGATCGGCACATGGACGAGGCCACCGTCGTTATTGAACTCGCCGACGGCGCGGCGGCGGATGACGTCTGCCGTTCGATCGGCGAGCAGCTTCGGACCACGCTCGGGGTCAGGATCGAATGCCGATCAGTACCCCGCGGGACGCTGCCCAGGCCGGAGCTGAAGGCGAAGCGGCTGATTCGCGTAGCGGCTGGCAATTAGTCAGCAGCCTCTCACTTCTCCCTCCCCCGCGCGCGGGGGAGGGTCGGGGTGGGGGCCACCGCGGAGTCCGCGAAGACCGCCGCGATATAGATCTTGCCGCCGTCGATGGCGATGCCCACGCCGGCCTGGCGAAAGTGGGGCCCCAGGATGTTCGCTCGGTGCTCCGGCGAGGTCATCCACCAGGCCTCTGCCTCGTTCACGGCATCGTCAAATGGCGGTCCCCCCTGCCAGTAGATGTTTTCGCCGTCCCAGGTGAAGGCAATCCCGTGTTGCCGCAGCAACTCGGTGGCGGCGAAGTCGTGCGCGCCGGGGCGAATGTGCGTCAGGCCGTCCGTCACCATCTGCTGGGCGCGGGTGGTCGCGATCTCATCGAGCGGCAGCGATTCGCTGAGCGGCGGCAGGCCGGCGGCGGTCCGTTCGCGATTGAAGAGCCCAATCCCCACGCCTCCCGGGTCCGCCGGCGGGACGACGGGTCCCTGCTGCGCCATCGATCGCCGAATCCGGTTGCCGATGTCCCGCAGCGCGGAGGGTGACGAGATCATCGGCTCCGTTGACGCCATCCCGACAACGATGCTCGTCGCACCGGCGCTAGCCTGCGGCTCACCCAGTCCAAACGCGATCACGCCCAGAATGAGCACAGCCATGACCAGCGGCGTCCGCGAGGCGCGCCGCGTCAAAAAATAGGGCTCGTGGATCACGCGTTTCCCCTACGCATGATGTGATATCGATTATATCACTTATCAGCTCGTGCGGCCCGTTTGCAGCTGGCGACTCAGCGAGTTCGCCTGCTTGGCCAGGCCGAGACGCGGCACCCGCAACAGGTCACTGATTGTCGCCAGCAGCGAATAGTGGTTGAGCTGCATCGTGAGCTCCCCGCGCATCTTCGGGGTGATCACCAGCAGCGCGACTCGGCTATCCCCCGCGTTCGACTCGTCCCACGTTATGAAGAGCACGCCATCCTTCTTCCAGGCGCTCGAGCTCGTGATTTGAGGCACGAACTGCGACAGCCATTGATCCGCCGTGCCGACGCCGCAATCGTGGCCATCGTTGCAGAGTCCGGGCGTGATCCAGGAAAGCCAGGGGGTCTCCCCGCTCAGGTCGCCCCCGAGATCGGTCATGGGCGCCACGTTCGGCGGGCACTCGCCGCCGTAATAGGGAAACGGATTGTGCTTAAGCGCATACGGATAGGGACTGTCGAAGCAGTCACCGGTGAACCCTTCCATGTACGCCTTCCAGGACAGGTGGGCGGTGGTCAGCTGGTTTCCGATCCCGGTTGTCGGCAGCGTATGAAACTCGTTGTCGGTAATCCCCCAGGTAGATCCCGACGTCATGGCGAGATAGTTCGGCAGGCTGGGCTCGCCCAGGCTGTGATAGTTGCTGGCCACCGCGTACCGATCGGCCAGGCTGCCGATATACGGCTGCGCCAGGGCGAGCTCATACGGAGTGTTCTCCAGCACGATCACAAAGACGTGTTTGGAGGGACCCGATGGAGATGCGGACGCCGTCGATCGAGGCGAGCCCTGCACGACTGGCTGACACGCCGTCGCCACCGCGAGCGCCAGCAGGACCGGCGCGACGCCCCGGATATTGCGGATAGTCGTGATGTCAGAAAGCATGCCAGAGGACCGTAAGGGCACACTGAACGCGCGATGAGAAGGCGTTAAGGAGCGGCTCGGGTCGGGTTAGGCCGCCGTCCGGTCGGCCGCGTTCGCGGCGCGATCCCGGATCCAGCCCGCCACTTCCTCAACAGGTAAGGGCCGGCTGATGTGATAGCCCTGCACAGTCGAACAGCCAAGCCGCTTCAGGATCTGCGACGTCGCCTCGTCCTCCACGCCTTCCGCGACAACGTCGAGGCCCAGGTTTCCGGCGAGCTCGATGGTCGCCCGCACGATGGCGGCACTGCCCTCGTCCTTGGCCAGCCCGGCCACGAAGGAACGATCGATCTTGATTTCCTCGACCGGCAGGCGCTGCAGGTACGTCAAGGACGAGTATCCGGTGCCGAAGTCATCGATCGAGAACCGCACGCCCGCGGACCGAAGGCGATGCA
>VBHC01000216.1 GCA_005889535.1 Chloroflexota bacterium | reverse complement strand
GCCTCACGCCTCCCCAGCAGCGCCATGTCCCCGACTCGTGAATCGATCGCGCTCGCCGGGGCGCGAGCCGGCTCGCCAAGCGCCAACCTAAGTGCTTCGTCGCGGCTTAACCCTTTTCCGGCGTTCACCTCCGCCGCGAACTTCGATGCACCGAGCGCTGATATCGCTGACGCTTCGGCTCGTGCGAGTAATGGAGCCAGGATCGGGATGAGGCTTGCGCCGGCCTGCGTTCGGACCGTTTCCGCCGCTCCGATCAGCTGCCCGGCGAGACGGGCCTGACCGGAACCGGCTGCCACGCAGCCCAGTCCATCCAGCAACGCGTACTGCGCGACTCGGTCGTCGATCCGCTGCGCGATCTTCAGCGCTTCCGTGTAGAACTGCTTAGCCTGGTCGAGATCACCTGTGATCAGGGCTGCGCCGCCGCTGTTCAACAGCATCATCTCAAGGCTGTACAGATCCCCCACGTCTCGGCTGAGACGAACGCCTTCTGAAGCCGCCACCTTGACCGCCTCGATATCGCCTTCGAAGAAACCGTTGAGCGCGCGAGCCTGGAGAACCGAGATCCGGGCCGGCAGATCATCAAGCGGGCCGGTCACGATCGCCGCCTCTTCCAGCAAGTGCATGGCCGACGGACGATCACCGGCAAGGTTTGCGGCGATGGATGCCATCGAAAGCGCTTGCGACAGCAGGACGGGCTCGGCCAAAGCTCGAGCCGTCGCGACCGCCCGTTCGATGGCGGGCCGGCCAGCCGTCGCGTCAGCCTTCAGCACGGCCAGAAATCCCCGCAGGAAATAAGCCCAGAACTGCGCTTGTGGGTGGCCCGGTCCGCAGACAGCCAGGTCGTCCAACCAGCGCACACCTTCCGTCGTCGCCCGCGTGATCCAGTACCAACCAACCGAGGTTGCGAGATCAATTCCGCTCAGCGCGTCACACCGAGCCAGGTAACGCCCAAGCACAGCTCGGATGTTGTCAATCTCTAGGTCCATCCAGTCGAGCCACTCGTCAAGCCGGTATCGGCTTTGCCCAACGGATTGCTGGCACCTCCCCCGGTAATACTCGTTGGCTCGATCTTCGACCATCTCCTCCTCGCCGGCTTCTCTCAATTTGAGGCGCGCAAATTCGCGCATCGTCTCGTGCAGCCGATAGCAGGCCACGCCACGAACGTCCTCTTTGATGACGAGGGACTTATCGACCAGCGACGACAGCAAATCCAATGACTGAGCCGCCAGCACGTCGTGCGATGTGCATACCGGCTCGACGTCGTCGAGGGTGAAGCGGCCGGCGAACACGCACAGGCGCCGTAGCAGCGCCCGTTCACCCGCGTTGAGCAGCTCGTGACTCCACTCGATCGTGGTACGCAGGGTTTGGTGGCGCGGTAGCGCCGCACGTCCTCCGGCGGTGAGCAGACTGAAGCGGTCGTGCAGGCGATCGCGGATCTGCTCCACGCTCAGCACCCGCGTTCTGACGGCGGCCAGCTCGATCGCCAGTGGGAGGCCATCCAGCCGGCGGCACAGCTCGACCACCGCGGCCCGGTTCGCATCCGTCAGCTCAAAGCGGCCCGCCGCGGCGGCGGCCCGCTCGGTGAACAGCAGGACCGCTTCGTTCTGGCGCAGCCGACCGAGCGGCTCGGCCTGGCCGGAAGGCAGCTCGAGAGGCGGAACCGGGATGACATGCTCGCCATCGACCGACAGCGGCTCGCGGCTGGTGGCAATCACGTGCACCCCCGGAGCCGCTTTCACGACTTCGGCAACCAGCTGAGCGGCGGCAGCGAGCAGATGCTCGCAGTTGTCCACCACGAGTAAGAGTTGTTTGTCCTGCAGGTACGCGAGCAGAAGGGCGAGCGGTTCGGTCGCCGCCTGGTCGCGCAGGTCAAGCGCGAGCATGAGGGCGTTGCTCACCAGGCGGGCATCCCGAACGTCGGCCAACTCGGCCAGCCAGACGCCGTCCTTAAAGCCCCGCCCAAGATCCGTCCCGATCCTGATGGCCAGACGGGTCTTGCCCACGCCTCCGGGACCGACCAGGCTGACCAGCCGCGCCTGGCTGAGCTTCTTTCTGACTTCCGCGAGCGCGTTCTGGCGGCCGATGAAGCTGGTCGCCTCAGCGGGCAGATTGCCCAGTCGGCGGGCAGGCCTCGCCATGGTGACCAAGAAATTACTAC
>VBHC01000215.1 GCA_005889535.1 Chloroflexota bacterium | reverse complement strand
CGTAAATCTATCGACAGGCGGCTCGCCTAGGCCTGGCGATAGCGAACGTCCGTTCGTTCGATGTCGAGCTGGACTGCCTGGGCGGCCGCTTCCGCCCGCGTCTGCACCCGCAGCTTGCGGTAGATGTTCCGCAGGTGCGACTTGATGGTGCCTTCGCTCAAGCCCAGGCGATTGGCGATCGCCTTGTTACCTTTGCCCTCCACCACCGACTGCAGGATCTCGGTCTCCCGTTCGGTCAGAGGCTCAGCCGGCGGCCGGCGCGGCCGCTTCAGGGTTGCTCCGAGACGCATGATGACTCGCCGGGTTAACGCGTCGTTCAGCTGGAAGCGGCCGGCGTGCGCCTCCTGAATGCTGTGCGCCAGCGTCACCGGATCGACATCCTTTAGAACGTAACCCGAAGCGCCGGCGGCCACCATCTCGACGATGTCTTCCTCCGCCTCCGAGACCGTGAGCGCAAGGATCACCCGCTCCGGGTCTTCATCTTTGATCGCCCGGGTCGCGGCAATCCCGCCCATCTCAGGCATGTTCAGGTCCATCAAGATGACATCAGGCTTCAACCGGCGGGAGTGCTCGACGGCCTGGCGCCCGGTTACCGCCTCGCCAACGATGTCGATCTCCGCAAAATCCCGGAGCATGCCCTGGACGCCCGCCCGGAAGATCGGACGATCGTCCGCGATCAGGACACGTACCCGGCTCATTCCGAGCGTTCCGCGGGGCCGATCAGCGTGACCAGCGTGCCTTCGAGTGACTGACTCACGATTTCCAGCGCTCCGCCGATCAGCTCAGCGCGCTCACGCATTCCGACCAGGCCGTACGAACCGACTTTCTTTGGATCCTCTGCGACCCGGCGGACGTCAAAGCCGCGGCCGTCGTCGCGGACCGTCAGCACCCAGGGCGTTGAAGAGAGATCCACGACCACCCACAGGTTGCGCGCCTGGGAGTGTTTGCGGACGTTGGAAAGGCTCTCGCGCAGCACCTGGAAGATGACTTCCTTCTGCTCCGCCGAGACGGTGTTCTCCTCGCCGCGGATACTGACATTCGTCTCCACCAGGTTCACCCGACCGAATTGGTCGACCACCTTCAAAACCGAGGCCAGTAAGCCTTCCGAGCGGATCGTTTTCGGTCGCAGGGACTGCAGGATGTTCCGCGCACCCGCCAGGATCTCCTCGGTCATCGAACGCAGCTGGGGCAGGAGCTGGCCGGCATCTTCAGGATCTCGCTGGCGCCGCTGCTCGTAGTACTTGAATAGCGCTACGACCGCCGCCAGATCCGAGGCGAGCCCGTCGTGGATTTCCCGCGCCAGGTTGAGCCGTTCCTGGAGAACCGCGACCTCGGCGACCTTGATCGCGAGACTGTGGGCGCGCAGAGCCGCGACCGCCTCGGCAGCCAGGTCGTCGAGCCGAACGGCGTCCCGCCGGTCGAGGCGCCATGGCGTCCGGCGGAGCAAGGCGAGCACTCCGACCGGCCGCTCGAGAGGTGGCGACAACGCAATCGCGGCAAAGCCGCGATAGCCGGCGTCGACCCAGGCCACCTCGTCCGCCGTGAGCTCCTCGGCCGCCAGGTCCTCAACCGTGTAGACCTCGTTGTGCTCGAGCGCCCGGCGCAACAGCCCGCTGCTGATGGCGGTGACGCCCTCCGGCGCCGCCAGCGACTCGGTGGGGACCCCGGCCCGCAGCACGAACCGCCGCTGCTCCCCAACGGTATAGACCTGGCTGGCGTCCACCTGAAGCAGATCGAGCGCCTGCTGGGCGGCGGCCAGGAGGATCGTTTGGAGCGGGCCGGCCATCTGCTCCGGGACTAGACGTGCCGCCTGAACTTCCGGAGGTGCCGTCGCAGCAGCGGAGGGCGCCGCCGCGCGATCCTCAGCTGGGGACTCGGTCGCTTCGGCGATCGGCGGCTCGACCGGCTGTGTCTCAACCGGCGTCTCTTCGGCGGGCGGCCCGACCGGCTCGATTGGCGGTGCTTCTGCTGTTGGCGCTTCGGCGGGTACCTCCGTCTCGGTGGTTGGCTCCGGCGCGACAGCGGCTGGTTCCAGAACCGGCTCAGCGACGGCCGACGGTGGGGCGACTACGGGCGGCACGCTCGGAGCCGGCTCCGGCGCGATGGCTGCCTGGGTGCGTTGCATCGAGCGGGCGAACAGGTCGAAGAAGTGGTCCAGGACGGCGCGTTCGTCGGCGCTGAGCTCGCCGTCGACGCCGGCGATCATCTCGGCGGCGGTGACCCGCGGGGCGTGAGGCGGTGTACCTGCGCCTTCGGCACCGCGACGAAGTCGCCGGATCAGCTCCCGAAGCCGCTCGGCGGCAGCCGCCCGCTGCTCGTTACTCGGTTCGCGTCCGCGGGCGTGCGCTAGCTGCTCCGCGATTTCCGGAAAATTGACCTCGAGGTAGTGGACAAGAACGTCATGCATGTGAAATCAGAACCAGACTTCGATTATTGAAGGCGTGAAACAAATCC
>VBHC01000199.1 GCA_005889535.1 Chloroflexota bacterium | reverse complement strand
GTCGTCCGGTACTGCGCGGGTGGAATGTACCCGTGGTTGAAGATGATCACGGGCCAGCCGCTGGCCGGCTTGCGTCCGTTGGGCACGGTCAGCAGTCCGAAGATCTTGAGACCGTCGGATCGATACGAGGCGATGTAGCGGCGGTAGTTGCTGCCGGGCGCCAGCGTCTGCTCGATGGCGAGGTCACTGCCCGGGTAGTCTCGCTGGCGCATGGCGTCGATCGCGAGCGGGTTGAGGATCGGGTCCGGTGGTGGCGCGGTCGCCGGAGCGCGGGTGGCCGCCGGCGCGAGGACCGAAACAGCGGAATCCGTCCCGCTGCAGGCGGCGAGCACCAGCACCACCAGGCCGGCCGCAGCCCGCCCTCCCCATCGCGGATTGGACCGCGTCACTGTCCGAGGATAGCGGCAACGCCGGGTCCGAGTCGCTCCCGATCGGTCGGTCGGGTCAGCCGTGGGCGTCGTCGTCCACCGGCTCGACGTGGACCACGGCGTCGGTCACGACTGGGAGCTCGCGCCGGATCCGCGCCGACACCGCGTGACCGACGGCATGGGCCTCGGCCAGCGAGAGCGAGCCATCGACGTGCACCGACACATCCAGCATTACGTGTTTGCCAGCCTGCCGCGCTCGGAGCGCGTGGTAACCATGCAGCCGCGGGTCGCTCTCCAGGATCCGCTCGATGGCCTGCAGCGTCGGGCGATCCGGCATGGCATCGAGCAACACCTGCGTCGTTCGACGCCCCTGCTCGATGGCCGTTGTGCCGATGATGATGGCGACTGCGATGCCGGCCAGCGGGTCCGCAACCTGGAAGTCGAACACCGCGACCACGGTGATCCCGATCAACACGGCCAGCGACGCCCAGAGATCCGAGGCGAAATGGAGTGCGTCGGCGTCGAGCGCCGCACTGCCGCCGTGCGCTTTGGAAACCCGCTGCAGGTAGCGGCTGACCACGATGTCGATGGTCATCGCGGCGAGAACGACCACGAACGAGTACCAGGCAACCCGCACCGTCGAGGTGACCACCAGGCGGCGCACCGATTCGATCACGATGGCGATGCACGTGGCGCCCAGCAGGAACATCTGGATCAGGCTGGAGATGTTCTCCGCCTTGGCGTGACCCCAGGCGTGGTCCGCGTCGGCGGGCTTCTGGGCGGTCCGGATGCCGGCAAAGGCGAAGATGCTGGCGGAGAGGTCGAGGAACGAGTGGGCGGCATCGGCGAGGATGGCCACGCTGCCCGTGAGCAACCCGACGAGCAACTTGGCGCCGATCAAGACCAGGTTGACGGCGACCGAATAGAGCGCCGCCGCGGCCTTGCTGTCCGGCCCGTGAGTTGAGCGCGCCTGAGCCTGATCCATGGCAGCCCTTTACTGGCTAAACTGGCCCCGCCCACCAGCCTTGCAAATGACAGGACCGATCCTTTCAGCGATCAGCACATGCTACGGCGCGACATCCCGGGGTCAGCGCCCGTTTTTCCCCGCCGCCGTTACTCCAGGAACCGGGCGGGCGTTCCCCTACATAAGTAAGGTATGACGCCCGATCCGAAGACGCCACCCGAGCCCCGCCCGGCGATCAGCCGGATGCAGCCATACGAATGGGAGCCGCCCAGCGCGGCCATCGCCCAACGGGCGGGTGTCCCGGAAGAGCAGGTCGTCCGCTTCGATACCAATACCTTCCCCTGGCCGGGCGCGGCACTCGCCAGGCTTTCACCTGAGCCGCTCAATGAGTATCCCGATACCAGCTACCGCGGGCTGACGGAGGCGATCGCGCGGTACACGGGCGTCCCCGCCGATCGAATCACCGTTGGGGCGGGCGCCGATGAGGTGCTGGATTTGATCGCCAAGGCGTACATCGACGGCTCGGTGCGGGCGCTGATCTCTCGCCCCACATACCCGATGTTCGCTGTCCTCACCGAGATCGCGGGTGGCTCGATTGAGGTCCTCCCGGCTGTGGACCTGCGGCTGGACCGTGAGGCTTTCCTCGACCGCGCCCGTCGCGCCCGTCTGACCTGGCTCAGCAATCCCAACAACCCGACCGGCGAACTCTTGCCGTTCGACTACGTGGAGGCCCTGGCCGGTGTGACGCCCGGCATCCTGGTCCTGGACGAGGCCTACTACGAGATGTCGGGCGTGACCGGGCTGCCCCTGATCGATCGAATGCCCAACGTCGTCGTGGTCCGCACATTGAGCAAAGCGTTCGGCCTGGCTGGGGCCCGGGTTGGCTACGCCCTCGCGGGGCCGGCGATCAGCGGGGCGCTCCGCCGGGTTCGCCCGCCGGGCAGCATCAGTGTGGTCTCAGCCGCGCTGGCGGTCCAGTCGCTGGCCGACCTGAGCGGAATGCGCGATCGGGCGGAGCGCATCAAGACCGAGCGCACGCGGCTGCAGCGGGAGCTGGGCTCGCTCGGTTTCGAAGCGCGTGAGTCGGCCGCCAACTTCATGCTGGTTCGCGCTGGTCGGCAGCTGGCACCAGTCCTGCTCCGGTCCGGCCTGGTCGTCCGCACCTTTCCCGCCGC
>VBHC01000193.1 GCA_005889535.1 Chloroflexota bacterium | reverse complement strand
GCCATTCGAGCCGGAGCGCTACCCAGATCAGTATCGCCAGCGGCTCAAGGCGCTGATCGAGGGGCGAGCCGCATCGGCTCGCCCGGCGGCGGCCGGTGTGCTGACCGGCGGGGGAGTCAGCGACCTGATGGCGGCGCTGCAGGCAAGCGTCGAGCAGGCGCGTCGTGCGTCGAAAGCGCGTGCCAAGCCGGCCGTGCGACGTAAGCGAAAGACGGCCTGACCCAACGCCGGCGTCGTCGGTGCAAATGTTCGGCGCGTGGAAATAGGGCGCGTGGAAATAGAATGGGGCAGATGGCAGCCGATCCGAAAGATGCTAATTCGGAACCGACGGTAGAGACTGAAACGAGGCCGGCTCCGTCGGTTGAGGAGGTGCGGCCGAACTATAAGCCCGGCGCGCCTGTGCCAGGGGGCTCAACTTACGTAGGCAAGGGCGCTCCGCCGCCCGACAAGAGCCTGATCCGGTAATTACTGCCTAACCCGCGCCAACCGTGGCGCTGTAGGAGACCCAGGGGCCGCGCCGTCCGCCATGGCGTTCGTAGAAGCGCTGAGCGCCGTGATTGTCTTCCGCCGTGACCCAGTCGAGCCGGAGATAACCGTGGCCGGTTGCGTACGCCAGGCTGGCATCGAACAGCGCCGCGCCCACGCCGCGATCGCGGGCAGCCGGGTCGACGAAGAGGTCGTTCATCACCAGGATGCGATCCGCGAGCAGTGTGTCGTAGCAGCTGTAGAGCGTGGCAAAGCCCTGCAAACGGCCGTCGGCCTCGGCTACGAGCTGCGCCCCTCGATCCGGGTGCTGGTCGAGGGCATCGAGGAGCGCGCCCAGTTTCGTCTCGCCCACAAACGGCACGTGGTAGAAGGCGAAGTAGCCCTTGATCAGCTCGATGAGTGGCGCACGATCTTCGAATCTGGCCTGACGAACAACCACCGGGCCAGCCTAGCATCACACTGATGACGCCGAAAACGGCGCCAGGCCGCGGGCGCATCGCCGGGCTGGCGACGGCGGTACCGCCGCTCAAGGCGAGCGTCGACGAGGTTTGGGAGGCGCTAAGCACGGCCCGCGGTCGCCGGATGCCAAAGCTGCAGGGCGGTGAGGGCGCTCGTACCCGCCACTTTGCGGAGCCGCTGACCTCCCTGATGGACCGGCGCAGCCAGAGTCAGCAGACCGACGCCTACCTCGAGCACGCACGCGTGCTCGCTCGCCAGGTCTGCTGCGCCGCGCTAGAACGAAGCCAGATCGACCTTGCCGACATCGGGCTGATCGTGGGCGTCTCGTGCACCGGGGTCGTTCTGCCCTCGCTGGACGCCGAGCTGATTCCGATCCTCGGCCTTCAGCCCGGGGTCGCCCGCCTCCCGATCACGGAGCTCGGCTGCGGGGGAGGCGTTGCCGGGCTGGCGCGGGCGCTCGATTACGTCAGGGCCTATTCGGATCGGGCCGCGCTGGTCTTCGCTGTCGAGCTGCCTTCGCTCACCTTTCAGCCGGATGACCATTCAGTCGACAACCTGGTCGCGGCCATCGTGTTCGGCGACGGTGCCGGTGCCGCTGTCCTGCGGGCCGGGGATGCGCCCGCCGGCTGGACGATTGAGCACTGCGGCACGATGCTGATACCGGAGGGCGCCAGGCACCTCGGCTACGAACTGCGCGATGGGGGCCTCAGGGTGGTGCTGAGCCGGGAGTTGCCCCAGGTGGTGGAGGCCAGCCTGCTCCATGCCGTCGAGTCGTTCCTGGCTAGCGCCGGCACGAGCCTCGAGGAGATCGACCTGGTGGCTGCGCATCCAGGTGGACCCGGAATCTTCGATGCGATCGAGCGGTCCCTGAAGCTGCCGAGCGAGGCCCTCGCCACCGCGCGGCAGGTGTTCAACGAGGAGGGGAATGCCTCCAGCGCCGGAATCTTCTTCGTGTTGGATGCCTTGCAGAAAGCGCGGTCCTCGGGGCGGGTGCTCGCCATCGCCTTTGGACCGGGGCTCTCGATCGAGCTGGCCCTGATGCGGCTGACGTCGTGAGGGCCGGCCGTTACGCCATCCTCCTGTTCGTCTTCGGTGCCCAGCGCGGCATCGAGCTGCTCTACTCGACGCGGAATGAGCGGATGATCCAACGCCGCCAGCCGGGTGCGCCGCAAGCCGGCCGTTCCGTCTTCGGCTGGATCGCCCTCATCAATGTGGGCCTATTCACGGTCCCGGCGCTTGAGCGGGCGCTGCGCCGCCGTCCGCCGCCCCGGCCGGTGGCCGCGCTGGGATGGCTGGCCACGCTGTCGGCGATCGCCATTCGCCTCAGCGTGCTACTGAGCTTGCGGGGGTCGTGGACCGTTCGCGCGGTGGTGCCGAGCGATCTGCAAGTCGTGGACCGGGGCCCCTA
>VBHC01000170.1:3538-6475 GCA_005889535.1 Chloroflexota bacterium | reverse complement strand
ACAATGGCGCTTTCTACGCCGATGCCCAACCGACAAAGTTCCGGGCCGGACTCTTCCACATCGTCACCGGCTCTTACGACGTCCCGGCGGCCCACGTCGAGGCGGACGGCGCCTACACGAACAAGGCGCCCGGCGGCGTCGCCTACCGCTGCTCCTTCCGCGTGACCGAGGCCTCTTACCTGATCGAGCGCCTGGTCGAAAGCGCCGCACTCGAGATGAAGATGGACCCGGCGGACATCCGGCTCAAGAACTTCATCAAGCCCGACCAGTTCCCCTACATGTCAGCCACCGGTTTCGAGTACGACAGTGGCGATTACCCCAGGGCGATGCACGTCGCCCTCGACAAGCTCGGCTACCAGTCGCTGCGCAAAGAGCAGGCGGAGAAACGGAAGAAGGGCGAGTTGATGGGGATCGGGGTCGCCAGCTTCACGGAAGTCGTCGGCGCCGGACCCGGCAAGCACTACGACATCGCTGGGCTGCGGATGTTCGACTCCGCGGAGTTGCGCGTGCATCCCACCGGCAAGGCGATCCTCAAGCTGGGCGTCAAGAGCCAGGGCCAGGGCCATGAGACCACCTTCGCGCAGATCGTGACCGAGGAGCTCGGGATTCCCGC
The DNA here is from genome assembly GCA_005889535.1 of Chloroflexota bacterium. Classification (GTDB taxonomy): domain Bacteria; phylum Chloroflexota; class Dormibacteria; order CF-121; family CF-121; genus CF-13. Next base: position 5,862 of record VBHC01000170.1, on the reverse strand, counting down.
AGCCGATGTCGAAGTTCAGGAAGGCGACACGGATAACACCCCGTACGGACTGGGCACCTATGCGAGCCGAAGCACGCCCGTCGGCGGGGCGGCCACGGCGATGGTGTCGCGCAAGCTGCGCGACAAGGCGAAGAAGATTGCGGCCCACCTCCTCGAGGCCTCCGACGCCGATATCGAGTTCGACCACGGCAAGTTCTTCGTCCGCGGCTCGCCCTCGAAGTCGAAGACGATCCAGGACGTGGCGTTCGCCGCCTACACGAACCTTCCCGACGGGATGGAGGCCGGTCTGGAGGGCGTGACCTACTACGATCCGCCCAACATGACTTACCCCTTCGGCACATACCTGGTCGTTGTGGACATCGACCGGGGCACGGGCCAGGTGAAGGTCCGTCGCATGGTGGCGGTCGACGACTGCGGCGTGCGCATCAACCCGATGGTCGTCGAGGGACAGATCCACGGCGGCCTGACCGAGGGCTTCGGCATCGCGTTCATGCAGCTAATCACATTCGACGAAGAAGGCAACTGCCTCGGCTCGAATTTCACCGATTACCTGTTGCCGACGAGCTGGGAAACGCCCAGGTTCGAGATGGGCGAGACGGTCACGCCCTCACCCCACCACCCGATCGGCGCCAAGGGGGTCGGGGAGTCGGCAACGGTCGGCTCGCCGGCGGCCTTCGTCAACGCCGTGATCGATGCGGTCGGCCATCTTGGAATCCGGAACATCGATATGCCGGTAACCTCCGACAAGGTCTGGGCCGCGCTGCACGAAAAGGGCGCAGCCGAATAACGGTGTCACTCGCGGATGACGTGCTGGACCGGGCGGCGGAGTTGCGTCGGCGGCGCGAGACGTTTGTCGTTGCCACTGTCGTCCGGGTCGAGCCGCCCACCTCGGCGCAGGCGGGCGACAAGGCGCTGATCACTGCCGATGGCAAACTATGGGGCTGGGTAGGTGGTAGCTGCTCCGAAGGGTTGGTGCGGCGCGAGGCGCTGGTCGCGATGGCCGACGGACAGCCGCGTCTAGTCAAGATCGCGCCCGACGAGGCCGCCGAGCATCAGCCGGGCGTCGTCTTGCACCTCAGCACCTGCCCAAGTGCCGGCAAACTGGACGTCTTCATCGATCCGCAGCTGCCCCGGCCGCTGCTGCTGGTCGTGGGCGGGACGCCGGCGGCGCACACGCTGATCAAGCTCGGCGCGACGATTGGTTACTCGACATGCGCGGTGCATCGCGGCGCGATGCCCGCCGATTTCCCCGAGGCGAACCTGGTGATCGATTCGCTCGACCTCGGACCCGCCCGGCCCAACGCGAGTACCTGGGCTGTCGTCGCCACCATGGGGCACTACGACGAGGACGCCGTCGCAGCGCTCCTCCGCCATGACGTCGCCTACATCGGGCTGGTGGCCAGCCGCCGTCGCACCGCCACCGTGCTCGGCGTACTCCAGGCCCGCGGCATCACAGGCCTCGACCGGGTGCGGCGCGCCGCCGACAGCGCGGCCGGCAGCTCGCAGGAGGAGATCGCCCTGGCGACCCTCGCCGAGATTGCCGCCGAACGTCACGCGCACGAGCGACGCTACGCCATCCCACTTCCGGAGACCGCCACCGATCCGGTCTGCGGCATGCAGGTCGAGGTCACGGGCGCGATGCACACGCTAACGCTTGGGGAGACCAGCCACTACTTCTGCGGTGCCGGGTGCCTCGATACCTTCAAGCGGGAAGGCCGGCCCCTAAAGGCCTGACCCTCCCGCTTCGCGCGTTGGCTACGACGATCCGATGATTGGACGAACCTCGATCGCGCCCACGCTGGCGGACGGCACCTTGGCCGCATAGGCGATCGCCTCATCCTGGTTCTTGGCTTCGATGACGTAGAAGCCAATGACCTGCTCGCTGCCGGTCGTTGCAGGGCCTGACGAAGTTTTCGTCGAGCCGTTTCGGACGCGGACCGTGGTTGCTGTCCTGGACGGCTGAACCGGGTCACCGCCCTTGAACATGCCGCGGCCGGAGACTTCCTCGTAGTAGCGACCAAACGCCGCTTCCTGCTGCTGCATCTGTGGACTGTCGGGTGCCGGCATCTTCGACTCGTCGGCGTAAAGCAAATACAGGTACTTGGCCATTTCCTCTCCTCGTTTCAGACGGGGCGTGCCTGAGCGAGCACCTGCTCTCTTGTCACGCCCTCCATGTTGTGGACGGCTTTGGCGTGCTGCTGTACGGCGGCCACCAGCTGAGTCTCATCGTCGGTTTGCTGGGCCCAACCGCACTCGCACTCGACGCGCTTTTGCATTCCGCACCTCCTCGAAAGATAGACCCGGGTGCCTAAGATCATGACTGG
>VBHC01000170.1:0-3533 GCA_005889535.1 Chloroflexota bacterium | reverse complement strand
GCGATGCTGCGTTGCGGATTTACCTCGCCGGCGAGGTGGCGATCGAGCGGGGCGAACAGCTCCTGCGAGAAGTGGATCTCCCTGGGCGGCAGGGACGCCTGGCGTTTGTCTACCTCGTCGTCGAGCGCGAACGTGCGGTTCCCCAATCGGAGCTGGCCGAGCTCCTCTGGCCGGAATCGTTGCCCGCCTCGTGGCCCGTCGCATTGAGCGCGGTCGTCAGCAAGCTGCGCCAGAAGCTCGGCACCCTCGGACTCGATCGCGACCGGGTCATCGCGAACGCGTTTCGCTGCTATCAGTTCCGGCCGCCGACCGAGACCTGGATCGATCTCGAAGCCGCGGCGAATGCGGTCCATCAAGCGGAGGGGGCCCTGGCTGGGAACCAGCCGCAAGTCGCCTACGGGCCGGCGCTGATCGCCGCCACGATCGCGCGTCGGCCGTTCCTCGCCGGGGAGGACTCACCCTGGATCGATAGTCGCCGCCAGCGCCAGCGCGAGCTGCTCGTGCGGGCGCTGGATTGTCGGGTGGAGGCGCTGCTTTCCAACGGAGAGGTGGTGCTCGCGCTGAACCAGGCCCGCGCGGCCGTCGAGCTCGAACCATATCGCGAGTCGGGCTACCGCCGGCTGATGCAGGTGCTCGTCAGGCAGGGCGATCGCGGCGAAGCCATCCGCGTCTACAACCAGTGCCGCCGTTTGCTCGCGGCTGAACTCGGGGTTGCGCCGTCGAATGAGACCGAGTCGTTGCGCCGCTCGCTGGCCGGCTAACGATGGATTTCGGAGCCGACCTCGTCCTTCGCCAGGTCGCGGTCGCGGGTTGAACCATTGGCCGGCAGCGGCGGGGCAATGACGGGGTGTTCCGTCGGCGGTCGCAGCCCGGCGGCGACATAGATCTCGTCCTGGTCGAGGGTATCCTTCTTCAGCACCGCCTCGGCCAGGCGATCCAACCGATCGCGGTTCTCGGTCAGCAACCGCACCGCATCGCGATGGCACTCGTCGACGATCCGGCGAACTTCCTCATCGAGCAGCTTCGAGGTCTCTTCGCTGAAGTGCTGCGCCACGGCGCCGTCGCCTGGCTGCACCAGGTTGAGCGGTCCCACTTTCGGAGACATGCCAAAGCGCGTCACCATCGAGCGGGCGATCTGGTTCACCTGCTGGAGGTCGCTCTCGGCCCCGGTCGTGACCGCGCCGTAGGCGACTTCCTCCGCCGCCCGGCCACCGAGGGCGAGGGTGATCCGCCCGCGCAGGTAGCTCTCCGGATAGTTGTAGCGGTCGTCGATTGGCTGACTGTAAGTGGAGCCGAGGGAGAGCCCGCGTGGCACGATCGTCAGCTTCTTCACCGGGTCCGCCCCAGGGACCAGCAAGCCCATCAGGGCGTGGCCCGACTCGTGGTAGGCGATCAAACGCTTCTCATCGGGCCCGAGCACGATCGGCCGGCGGAGACCGAGCACGGACCGTTCGATGGCCTCATCGAAGTCGGCCTGGGTCACGAGGTCCTCGCCTTTTTGCGCCGCCAGCAACGCCGCCTCGTTGGCGATGTTGCGGAGGTCGGCGCCGACGAAGCCGGCGGTGGCTCCGGCGATCTCGCCCAGGTTGACAGCCGGGGCAAGGCGGATGTTGCGCGTGTGGATTGCGGTCGGGTGGAGAGACGGTGACCCGCCGGTCGAACCGGCCTGGACGCAGCAGTGCGGGGTCGAGGACTTCGGGGCGGTTCGTCGCGGCCAGCACCACGACATTCTGGTTCGGCGTAAAGCCGTCCATCTCGGTCAGGATCTGGTTGAGCGTCTGCTCGCGTTCATCGTTGGCGCCGAAGGTCGCGGACGAAGCGCGCGAACGTCCGATCGCGTCCAGCTCATCGATGAAGATGATGCTCGGGGCAGCCTCCTTTGCCTTGGCGAAGAGGTCGCGAACGCGGGACGCGCCAACCCCGACGATGGCTTCGACGAACTCCGATGCCGAAAGGCTGAAGAACGGCCGGTTCGATTCGCCGGCCACCGCGCGGGCGAGCAACGTTTTGCCCGTCCCGGGCGGGCCGACCAGCAGGATGCCGTGCGGGATCTGGGCGCCGAGCCGCTGGTACTTTTCCGGTGTCTTGAGGAAGTCCACGACCTGGGCCAGGTCCTGCTTGGCCTCGTCGATGCCCGCCACATCGGCAAAGGTGGTTTTCGAACCCGAGTCGGGGATGTAGAGCTTCGCCCGACTCTGGCCGAAGGCCCCGAGAATGCCGCCCGGGCCCGCGGTTTGCATCCGACGGCTCAGGTAGAGAAAGCCGCCGATCAGCAGCAGGGCGGGCCCGAAGCTGAGCAACAGGTTCAACAGCGGCGACTGTCCGGAGCCCGGCGGCGTCGCCGTGATCGGCACATTGTGCTGCTCGAGCAGGGCTGCAAGGTTGTCCTGGGCGAAAACCGGGCGCTCCGTCTGGAAGAGGGTGCCGCTCGCGGAGCCGTAGGTCACGGAATTCTTGAAGTCGCCCTGGATGGAGTTGCCCTGGGCCGTGATGTCCTTCACATTGTCGGCGTTCACCTGCTGGATGAAGGTCGTGTACGGAACCGTCATCCTCGAGGGTCCGCTGGTAAAAACGATGCTGATCACGTAGTTGAGCAGGAGCAACACGACCAGGTAGATCCAGAACCCGCGGTTGCGCCAGAACGGCGTCGGCCCGCCAGCCGGCGCACCCGGTCTCCGGGCGGTCGGCAACTGCGGTCTGTTGGTCGGGCTGGACGCCACGCGATTCCCCTCTCGGTCGGACTCTACACGGTTGGCAGAATCGGCACGGTGCCGCTATGATTTAGTGATAGCGAATGTGCACTATTAATGGAGGCTTGATATGACACTTACACACTTACTCGTTCTGCTGATCGTCGGTGCCCTTGCTGGCCTGATCGGCGAGCGGCTGGTCGGCCGCGGTATGCCGGGTGGCCTGATCGGGGCGATCGTCGCCGGACTCGTCGGCGCCTGGTTGATGGTCGACGTGCTGCACGTGGTCCTCGCACCGGAGCTGTCGCTGGGAGGGATTCCGATCATCTCGGCGATTCTGGGCGCGGCGATCGTCGTGCTCGTGCTCAGTCTGGTGGCGGGCGGCTCGGTGTTCCGCAGGGGCTTGCGCCGCTACTAACGACCAGCGCGCGATATCAAGACCCGGGCGTCGCGGCGTCCGGGTCTTTCATTAGGGAGTGTTAGAGGCAAGCCAACACAAGGCAACTTCGGCCTTGCGTATTTGGTTTGCGTCGCCGCACAATAAGCTCTTCATCGCAAGCGGCAGGAACTACTCAGGAGGGGATACAAGTGCGGAAACTCAGATCGTTGTCGTTGATGGCGTGCGCCGGCGCGCTCGCGATCATCGGCACGGCGTGCGGCAACTCAACCGGGACGACGTCGGCCAGCGCGACGGTGCCCGCCGGGCTCAGCGTCACATCCTTCGACGCGAGCTTCTCGGCAATGGGCCAGTTGAAGGGGTTGACGGGAGCGGGCAGTGGTCTGGTCGGAGTCATCCTTCCCGACACCACCTCCTCGACCCGGTACGTCAACTTCGACGCGCCC
>VBHC01000169.1 GCA_005889535.1 Chloroflexota bacterium | reverse complement strand
GCTATGACCGGGCCACCTTTACGGGCACCAATGTCTACTACGTGAGCTTCGACAATGTCCAGGTCGGCAAACTCATCGGCCAGGGCTTCAAGGATTGCATCACGGCCTGGAACGTCTCGAAGCCCCAGGTCTTCACGCTGAACGGCGGCGAGGATACCGATCCCAACGCCGTCTCCTTCGCCCAGGGCTATAACTCGGTCATCTGGGGAAAGACCGACTCGCCGCTGCCGGCTGGCACGACCAACAGTGACGGCTACACCCTGGTCGGCGACAAGGTCGCGCCCGGCTGGGACAACGCCCAGGGGCAGACCATCTTCCAGCAGCAGTACACCGCCCACCGTCGAGGCGAATGATGGCCTCGGGAATGCCGTCATCACGGTCCTCAAGAACAGCGGCGTCGGCCCCAAAAAGGTCCCGACGACGGGCCAGGATGCAACCGAGCAGGGTATGGCCAACGTCCTCAAGAACTACCAGTGCGGGTCGGTCTACAAGGCCGTCTACCTCGAGGCCCAGGACGCGGTCGCGCTCGCGACTATCCTCCGGGCGGGCAAAACGCCGCCCTCCGGCCTGCTCAATGGGACGACCAAGCCACCGACCGGCCAATCGGGAAGCGAGCAGCCCGCGTCGCTCCTGACGCCCAAATGGGTGACCACGACGAACATGAATGACACCGTCATCAAGGACAAGTTCGTCGACAAGAACCAGCTTTGCACCGACGTTACGCAGGCCGTCTGCACGGCAGCGGGAATCAGCTAGCTCGTCGCGGCGCCGCCGCTCTCCGCGGCGGCGCCAAATTCCGCTCGCACGCGATAGAGTGAATCCATGGGCCAGGTGATCGACGAGTCGCCGACGGCCGAGCCGCGTTTCAAAGCCCGCGGCGTCGACAAGCACTTCGGCCCAGTCCAAGCCCTGACCCAGGTCGACCTGGACCTGTATCCCGGCCAGATCACAGCGCTCTGTGGCGATAACGGCGCCGGCAAATCAGTCCTCACGAAATGCATCGCCGGCATCTACGAGATCGACCATGGTCAATTCTTCTGGGAAGGCCAGCCGGTTCATGTTCGCACCCCGCGCGATGCGGCCCGGCTGGGAATCGAGACCGTCTACCAGGACCTGGCCCTGGCCGACAACCTCGACATCGTCCAGAACATGTTCCTCGGCCGCGAACGGCTGCGAAACGGCTTCCTCTATGAGGACGACATGGAGCGCGCCGCGAGCAAGACGCTGGCCGATCTTCGCGTCACGACGGTCCGCTCGATCCGGCAGCCGGTGGCCTCGCTTTCCGGCGGGCAGCGTCAATCCGTGGCTGTCGCCAAGGCGGTGATGTGGAACTCGAAGCTGGTCATGCTGGACGAGCCAACGGCGGCGCTGGGCGTCGTGCAAACCAAGATGGTCCTCGACCTGGTCCGGCGCTTGCGTGATCGCGGCCTGGCCGTGATGATGATCTCGCACAACCTCAATGACGTCTTCGAGGTGGCGGATCGGATTGCCGTCGTTCACCTCGGCCGCATGGTGGCCCAGGGTCGCGCCTCATCCTTCGACCGGCAGAGCGTTGTCGATTACATGACGACCGGCGCCTCGAGCCGTAGCGGGCAGCAGGCGAATGCCGACGGAGCAACGAGTGGCACGCGCTGAAGCGCCCGAGACCGCACCGGATCCCACAGCTGCGGCGCAAGCCGCGACCCTCGAAGTCCCACCCGAACTCGTTGCCCAGTCGCTGGGCGAGTGGTTTCGCGCCTGGCTCACGCGCATTCGTAGCGGGGATAGCGGTGTCCTGCCCGTCCTCCTCGCCCTGCTCATCATCACCATCGTCTTCGAGGCGATCAGTCCCAATAACGTCTTCCTCTCCGCGGGAAATATCGTCAACCTTTTCCAGCAGAGCGCGGTTTTCATGGTCCTAGCGATGGGGGAACTCTTCGTCATCCTGCTCGGCGAGATCGATCTTTCGATCGGGTACGCCGGCGGCGTCGGCGCCGCGATCACCGTTCAGCTCGTGCAGCCGTCTACGGCGAAATGGCCCTGGTGGGGCGCCGTGCTGGCCGGGTTGCTGGTGTGCGTCGTCATCGGTGGGCTGCATGGAACCCTGGTTACCCGACTGCGGCTCTCATCGTTGATCGTCACCCTGGGCGGGCTGCTGACCTGGCAGGGGGCGATGCTGATCATTCTTGGGCTCGCGTTATCCGGCTACCCGAGCCTGGCCGGTCTCGACGCAAATCGGCAGGTCCTGTACAACCTCATGAATGGGACGATCGATCCCGTGGTCAGCTGGGTCGCGATGGCCGTTGTGGTTATCGGCATCGCCGCCTTGCTCTGGTTTGGCGACAGCCGCCGGCGCCGCAGTGGGCTGGTTGCGCCACCGGTGAGCCTGACCCTGATCAAGATTGTCCTGATCGCGATTGTTGGGATCTCCGTGGTGGCGATCTGCAACATCAATCGAGCCGCGAACGGCACACTCGCGGGCGTACCCTGGGTCATCCCCATCGTCCTGGCTGTCTTTGGCGCATGGATGGTGCTCCTCCAGCGAACGAAGTTCGGGCGTTACGTCTACGCCATTGGTGGCAATCCCGAGGCGGCACGCCGGGCCGGCATCAATCTTGCCGCCGTTCGAACCCTGTGCTTCATCATCTGCTCGTTCACGGCGGGGATCGGCCTCCTCTTGTATGCCTCATACCTGGGGGGCATGTCGGGCAACATCAATGGTGGTCAGCTCGTTCTCTATGCCATTGCGTCGGTCGTGCTGGCGGGGACCAGCCTCTTCGGCGGCCGAGGCAAGGTCCTCCACGGCATCCTCGGCGGACTGGTCATTGGCGGCATCTACAACGGGATGGGCCTGCTCGGTCTGGACGTCCGCTGGCAGTTCATCGTCACGGGGCTGGTGCTCCTGGTGGCGATCACGATCGACTCGCTCTCTCGCCGCAGCGCAACGTCGGGCAGTGCCGCGCGGGTCTGATCCGGGCGGGTCTGACGCTCAAGGGGTAGCTCGACCCGCCGACCGCCAGTGCTATGCTCGCGAACAACAGAGGAGGTGGCCAATGATCAAGCAAGGACGAGCGGCGGCGATGCTTCCGGCGCAGGATCTCGCACGGGCGAAGGCCTTCTATCGCGACAAGCTGGGGTTGACGCCCACCCAGGAGGATCAGGATCCACGCGGCGGGGTGATGTACGAGTTGTCGGGCGGCACCGGTTTTGCGCTCTTCCTGAGTAGCGGAAAGGCGTCGGGAACGCACACCCAGCTGGCCCTCGAGGTGCCCGACGTGGAGGCCGCCGTCAAGGACCTCCGGGCCCGCGGCCTCAAATTCGAGGAGTACGACAGCCCTGAGCTCAAGACCGTCAATGGCGTCGCGCAGATCGGCGGAACGAAGGTTGCGTGGTTCAAGGATTCGGAAGGGAACCTGATCGCCGTCAGCCTCCCCGTAGCGGTCCCGGCGACCCGCAGCTCCTGAGCGATTGATAAAGGTCGGCCGGCCCCAACCCGGGGTCGGCCGATTGTTCGATCCCGAGGCGAACGGTAGGATCGCGTTTCGGTTCGTACCAGCCGTTCGTAAGGATGCTCTAAGACCAACCAAGGATAGTTGACACCGATTAGTCGGCATGGTATAGTCGACACCGACTAAGCGATGACGACTAAAAAAGACCTACCGCGGACGCCTCTGGCGCTGGCGGTCATGAACCTGCTGATGGAGCATCCAATGCATCCCTATGAGATGAAATCGAAGATGAAAGAAAGGGGCCACGACCAGGTCGTCAAGATCGCGGGTGGCTCCATCTACGACACGGTCGAGCGCCTCGAAGAGGGCGGCTTCATCGCGGTGCAAGAGACGAGCCGGGACGGCCGGCGTCCGGAGAAGACGACCTATGCCATCACGGACCACGGCCGGGAGGAAATCCTGGCCTGGCTGCGGGAGATGCTGGCGCAGCCCGTCAACGACTACCCGCAGTTTGCCGCGGCACTGGCTTTCTTCGCCGCCCTCGACAAGGACGAGGTCACCCACCTGCTCAAGGCGCGGACGGCGCTGCTCGAATCGGAGATCGCCGGGATGAAGAAGGGTCTCGAGGGCTGGATGGGCGAGATGGGGATCCCGAGGCTGTTCCTGATCGAGTCGGAGTACGCGATCGCCATGAAGACGGCTGAGGTCAACTGGGTCCGCGACCTGATCCGCGATATCGACGCACTTTGGATGACCGCCGACCAGATGAGGGCCGCAGAAACCGCCATCCAGTCACGCGGAGGAGGAGGAGTGAGCGAATGAAGACCATTGCGCCGGGGGATCATGCACCGACCGAAGTGGCTGCGGCACGTTACAGCACCGGCTCTGTCGTCTCCAAAGACGGCACCGTCATCGGCTACCGCGAAGTCGGCAGGGGCCCCGCGCTGATTCTGCTGCACGGCGCGATGGAATCCGCGCAAAGTCACATGCAGCTCGCCGAGGCGCTGGCGGATCGCTTCACGGTCTACCTGCCCGACCGACGCGGCCGTGGCCTCAGCGGTCCGTACGACAAAGACCACAGCGTCGAGACGGACGTGCAGGATATGGCGGCCCTGCTGGCCAAAACCGGCGCCCACTATGTCATGGGCGTCAGCTCGGGCGCCATTATCTGGCTGCAGGCGGCGCTCACGCTCCCGATTCGCAAAGCCGTCATCTTCGAGCCCCCGCTGCCGATTAACGGCTCGCTCCCGACCGCCTTCGTCCACCGCTACGACACAGAGATCGCTCAGGGCGAGGTGGCCGCGGCCCTCGTCAGCGCGATGAAAGGAACGCAGATGGGACCACCGATCTTCAACCTCATCCCCCGCGGCCTGCTGGAGCGGCTCACGACGACGATGATGGCCAGCGAGGAGAAGAAGGCCGGCAGCGAGGACGTGACGATGCGGATGCTGGCTCCGACGCTGCATTACGACTTTCAGCTGGCGACCGAGATGGACGGGGCTCTCGAGCGGTTCAAAGGAATCCGCGCCGAGGTGCTGTTGCTCGGGGGCAGCAAGAGCCCCGCATACCTGAAGGCCGGCCTGGACGCATTGGAGAAGGTCTTGCCGCATGTCACGCGGGTTGAGCTTCCCGGACTCGGTCATGGGGCCACGGGAAATAGCGACCGAGGCGGCCGGCCGGAACGGGCGGCGCAAGTCCTGCGCCAATTCTTTGGTTAACCGCACACTCCCAGGAGGTGGATGAACCATGACAGAAAATCGTCGACCATCGGCGCCCTGGCTGGCCCTGGCAGTGCTCGCCCTGGGTCTATTCATGACGCTACTCGACCTCACCATCGTCAACGTCGCCATCCCCAGCATCGTTGACGACCTGCATGCGTCGCTCGACCAGATCCTCTGGGTCCTCAACGGCTACAGCCTCGCGTACGCGGTCCTGCTGATCACCTCGGGACGGCTGGGTGACATCTTCGGGCCTCGCAACATGTTCGCGGCGGGGATCGTCGTCTTTACGGTTGCCTCAGCCTTCAGTGGCCTCGCGCAGGATCCGACGCAGCTGATCCTGGCCCGGGGACTGCAGGGCATCGGCGCAGCGATCATCGCGCCGCAGGGCCTGCCCATCATGACGACCATCTTTCCGCCGGCGCGGCGGGCCGGCGTCTTCGCTATCTACGGATCGCTGGCCGGCCTCGCGGTCCTGCTGGGCCCGGTTGTGGGCGGGTTCATCGTCACCAATTTCGGCTGGCGGTGGATCTTCTACGTCAACCTGCCGGTCGGGCTGCTCACCTTCGTTCTGGCGTTCGCCCTGGTGCCGGACCTGCGGCCTGGACGCCGACACCGTCTCGACTGGGCGGGCGTCGCGCTGGCGACCACCGGCTTGCTCGGCATCGTGTTCGGGTTGATCGAAGGTCAGCGCTACGACTGGGGAACCGTGTGGTCCTGGATCACCATCCCGGAGATCATGGCGGCCGGTGTGGTCGTGCTTGCGCTCTTTCTCCTCGTGCAGTGGCGGCGCCAGGATCGCGAACCCCTGCTCCCATTCGCCATCTTCAAAGATCGCAACTACACGGTGATGAGCCTCGTGCTGATGGCGATGGGATTCGCGATCGTCGGCTTCTTCCTGCCGCTCACGATTTTCTACCAGTCGGTGCTGGGTCTCAGCGCCTTCGACGCCGGCCTCGCGATTGCGCCGCAGCCGCTGGCGATGATGCTCATGTCGGGGGTCGCGGCCGCCCTGGCAGCCCGCTACGCGAAATACATCCTGATCACCGGCCTCACCCTGTTCGCCATCGGGATGGCGTACATCGCCTTGATCGCCCAGGTGAGCTCGAACCGCTGGGCCTTCGTGCCCGGCCTGGTCCTCGGCGGGATTGGCATGGCCGGGGTCTGGACCCCGGTCTTCAGCCTGGCGACCCGAAACCTGCAACCCCGGCTGGCCGGTGTCGCGTCGGGCATGATCAGCACCATCCAGGAGCTGGGGGCCGTGATCGGCAGCGCCGCGATCGGCGCCGTGCTACAGAACCAGCTGGCTGCCGATCTACACAACCGCGCGGTCAGCTACGCGGGCCAGCTGCCGAGCCAGGCACAAGCCCCGTTCGTCGACGGGTTCAGCAAAGCGGCCCGGTCGGGGCTCCAGATCGGGCGCGGACAGTCGGGTACCAGCCTGAGCCTTCCCGCGGAGGTGCCGGCCCAGGTGGTCCACCAGATTCAGCAGCTGGCGCACACCGTGTTCACCCAGGCCTTCGTCGACGCGATGCGGCCAACCATGGCGCTGGCCATCGCCGTGGTCCTGATTGCGGCCGTCGGCGCCCTTGCCGCTCGCAATGCCGCCGGCGGTCGGGTCCAGACTGCGACCGAGGCACAGCCGGAGCCGGCGTCGGTCGCCTAGTCAACAGAGGGCAGCGCCGGGCTGGCGCCGCGCTGCCCTCCGGCGTCACCAGCTCTCCACAACCTTCGGTTTGCGTTTTTTGCTGAGGTATGGGATAGTGAGGGACGAAAATATGAGGTCACTCACTATTAAGGCCGAACTGGATGCCGCCGAGTTCGGGACCGACGCCGACGGCTATCTCTTCGATCCGCGGATGCGAGAGATCCTGGCGCGGAGCGGCCGAAAGGTCGAGCCGGGGACGGAGGCGCTCGCCGCTGTTCGCATCCTCGGTAAGAAGATGCACACGCTGATGGAGCGCTGGGCGGATCACTACGGCCTGAGCGAAGGGCGCTTCCAGATCCTGGTACGCCTGCACCACCAGCCGGACGGCCGCCTGACCATGGGCGACCTGGCCGAAATGCTCGACGTCTCGCCTCGGACGGTGACGGGACTGGTAGACAACCTGGAGCGCGACGGACTGGCCAAACGCGTCGATGATCCTACTGACCGCCGCTCCGTGTACGCCGAGCTCACCGACCAGGGACGCGAGCGGGTCAAAGCATTATGGCGAGACGCCGCCGGTGGGCAGGCGCACCTGACCAGGGGCTTTAACGAGTCGGAGCTGATCCAGCTCCGTCATCTGTGTTTGCGCCTCATCCAAGCCATGAGCGCGGTCGAAGGAGCGAACGATGCCACAAGCTGAGCTGTCCACCCGGATCAAAGTCCTCGCCACCGTCGGCGTCATGCTGGCCCTGCTGCTGGCGGCGCTCGACCAGACGATCGTCGGCACGGCCCTGCCAAGGATCGTCGCCGAGCTGAATGGGCTCGACCGCTACACCTGGCTGATCACGGGCTACCTCGTCGCCTCAACGGTCGTCGTGCCGATCGCCGGCAAGCTCGGCGACCTCTTCGGGCGCAAGCCGTTCCTGATCGTCGGGATGATCGGATTCGTCGCCGCGTCTGCGTTGTGCGGCGTCGCCCAGGACATGACACAGCTGATCATCTTCCGGATCCTCCAGGGGCTGTTCGGCGGCATGCTCTTCGCCTCCGCCTTCACGGTCCTCGGTGATATTTATTCTCCGGCCGAGCGGGCCCGGATCCAGGGCCTGTTCGGCGGCGTGTTCGGCCTCTCCTCGATCATTGGACCGGTCGTTGGTGGCTTCCTGACCGATAACCTCGGCTGGCGCTGGGTCTTCTACGTCAACTTGCCGGTCGGCTTGCTCGGCGTGCTCGTCGTCGCGGCCTTTCTGCCGTTCGTGCGAACCAAAGCCTCCTGGCGCGACATCGACTTTGTCGGGTCGGCAGCCCTGGCCGCGGGCCTGATCCCCGTGCTGGTCGCCCTCTCCGTCGCGAAGGACCAGGGCTGGACGTCGGCTCCGGTTCTCGGCCTGCTGGGATTCGGCATCGCGATGCTCATCACCTTTTTCGTGATCGAGCAACGGGTCAAGGAGCCGATCGTGCCGTTCAAGTTGTTCAAGAACCGTGCCTTCGCGGTCTCGATGGTGGTCGGCTTCTTCGCCGCCCTCGGGATGTTCGGCATGATCATCTTCGTCCCGCTCGAGACCCAGGGTGTGCTCGGCGTCAGCGTGACCAACTCCGGGTTGCTGCTGACCCCCATGATGTTCGGCTTGATCGTCTCGAGCGTGGTGACCGGCAACCTGATCCCGCGGATCAAGCACTATCACTATTTGGGCAGCATCGGCCTCGCGGTGATGATGATCGGCATGTACCTGATGGCGCAGACCACGAGCGCGACGTCGCAATCGTCCGTCACCCTCGCCATCGTCCTGGTCGGGCTCGGTCTGGGTGTGACGATGCCCCTCTACATCAATGCCGTCCAGAGTGCCCTGCCGCAGCGATATCTCGGCGTCGGGACCAGCCAGATCCAGTTCTGGCGCAGCGTCGGCGGGACCGTCAGCTCCGCCATCCTCGGCAGCATCCTGGCGCAGCGGCTGCCCGGGGCGATCGCCGACCAGCTCAGCCGAGTCAGCCTGCCGCCGGCGTTCAAGACCGCCATTGGCGGGTCGGCCAGTAACCCAAACGCTCTCCTCGATCCGGCGAAGATCGCGGCGGCCAAGGCCAAGCTAACGCCCCAACTGGCCCCGCTCTTCGACCAGGCGATGCACGCCATCCGCAACGCGCTCGCCACCACTCTGCATGACACCTTTCTGATCGCGGTCGCGCTGGCGTCGATTGCGCTCATCGCCTCACTCTTCATGCCCGACATCCCGCTGCGAGCCCGGACGCCGCGCCAGCAGCAGCCCAGTTTCGGCGAGGTTCCGGCATCCCCCGAGGCCGCCGAACCCGAGGCCGCGGTTGGATAGCAGCCCGGCTACTGGCTAGAAATGCCCAGCCTGCTTCGCCTGCTTCGAACCTCCCTTCGTCCCTACGCCGGCTACGTGGCACTGGTCGTGAGCCTGCTGCTCATCCAGTCGATCGCCAACCTCTACCTGCCGAACCTGAACGCCGACATCATCAACAACGGCGTCGTCAAGGGCGACGTCGGCTACATCTGGCGGATCGGCGTCATCATGCTGGTGCTGGCGGTCTTCGTCGGCATCCTCTCGATCGTGGCCGTCTGGTTTGCCTCGAGGGCGTCGATGGGATTCGGCCGGGACGTCCGGCGTGGCGTCTTCGAGCGAGTCCAGCAG
>VBHC01000111.1 GCA_005889535.1 Chloroflexota bacterium | reverse complement strand
GGTACGGCACGTGGCTCAGCGGAGGGAGGCTGAAGGGATTCGACCGGCCAAGTACCCGCTTCTACTTTCGCGAGTTTACGTCCGCTTTCCTTGCTGTCTTCGGACTTGCCGTCCTCTTCGGTGCATGGAGCTTGGTCGGTAGATGATGGCTACGAGCAGCGGCTCGTTTTGGGCAAAGGGATTGTTCTTGCTGGCCGTAACCTGCAATGCTGCATGGGTGGTCAGTGGCGCCACGGGCTGGAGTGCCTTGCTCGTTATCGGCGGCGGCTTCGCCGCGATTATTTCAGGCTTCCTCATGTTTGCCCCACGTAAGAGGCGCGGGGGCGGTTTCGTACAGGGACTACGTGCGATGGCACAAACACTGGCCATTTCGTAATCGCTACTGGGAAAATCCAAGGCGCAATTACAAGTGGAGCGGAGCAGTAGCCCTTCTACTGGGAATCACCATGATTGTGATTGGGTTCTGGCGTTTCGTGGAATCGCTCTAGCGGTCCTCGAAGGGCGACCACGTCAAGAGCGGCGCCATCAACTAAGGCTCGGCGGCCCGCTCCGGCGCTAGCCCTTGCTATTGATAACTATCCAGAAGATGGCGAAGAAAATCCCGAAAGCCGACGCGAAATACCTATTCGTAAACCCCCACGCTGGGCCTTGGGTGAATGGCGTTTTCGTCAGCTGACGCTGATACTTCTGCAAAAGATCGAAGCGCAGGTTGAGAATGGAGGCGGCTATCAGACCGAACGCAATAAGGTTATCGCGCATCGAGATATGTGACGGGCGTCAGAAAGAATTCCTACGCTCGGTGGCAGAGGTGGTGGCTTTACTAAGCTTCGGCGGTGCGCAGCATCTCGGCGACGACCGCACGACGACTGGCGATCGCGCGCCAGCGATTGGCCGGTGAGAACGGCAAGCCGAATGCGGACGGCATCCTCGACGTCGCCAGGGATCTAGGCTTCCTGCAACTCGATCCGACCAGCGTGGTCGCGCCCAGCCACCAGCTCGTGGTCTTCAGCCGCGTCGGGCCCTATCAGCCAAAGCATCTGGAGACCTTGCTCTGGGCTGAGCGCCGCCTGTTCGAGTCCTGGGCGCATGCCGCGTCGATTGTGGTGACCGAGCACTATCCGATCTACCGGTGGATCATGCATCGTGTCGCGACCGGCAAGGGCTTTTGGCATGGGTTCACGGCTTCAGGCGAGCGACAGTCGCAGCGCGTTCTTGCATGGATGAAGGCAAACGACACGCTGCGACGCAGCATGCTGCGCCAGATCCGAGAACGTGGCCCATTGCCCTCGCGCGCCTTCGAGGACCGGTCGACCGGTGCCTGGCGGAGCAGCGGGTGGAACAACGGCCGCAACGTCGGCATGATGCTCTTCTACCTACAGATGACGGGACAGCTGATGGTGGCGGGCCGAAGCGGTGGTCAAAAACTGTGGGATCTCCCAGAGCGGTGTCTGCCCCCAGGGACCCCGAGAACCAGGCTTGGGGAGTCGGCGATCGTTCGCTGGGCAGCGGAAATCTCGTTGCGTGCGCTCGGTGTTGCCACGGCCGCGGATATCCGCGAGCACTTCATAAGGTGGAAATACGTGAATCTGCCAGCGGCACTGGGTTCCCTGGAGAAGCAGGGACGAATCGTGGCCGTCGGCGTCCGAGACGGCGACCACTCATGGCCGGGAACCTGGTACGTACACGCAGAAGACGTGGCGCTACTCGACCGAATCGAGGCCGGCCAGTGGATCCCGCGAACCACGGTGCTGTCTCCGTTTGACAACTTGATCATCGACCGCCGGCGAACTAGCCGGATGTTTGGCTTCGATTACACGATGGAGATTTACGTGCCGGCGGCTAAGCGGCTTTACGGCTACTACGCGATGCCTGTCCTTTTTGGAGACCGCCTGGTGGCGCGCGTCGACCCGGCGTTCAGCCGCGACACGACGCGGCTATCGATCCGGGGCATCAGTGTCGAACCTGGCTACGATGATCTACAGGTGGCCCAAGCCACACAAGGGGCGATAGCCGGGCTGGCGACGTTCCTTGGCGCGAGTGCGATCGACTACGACGGCAAGCTGCCGTCTCGCTGGCGTCGGACGCTCAGCGCCTGACCGGCGTTACGGGCTGCAAGGTGGCAGTCGCGAATCGCGTTGTATGTCATGTGGAGCGAGGTGGGGAATCCACGCCTGTACCGGCCACCAAGGGGATGGTCTTCGATCTCATCTGCCGCGGTTGCGGCGCGTGCGCCCAGCGCAACTGGGATCCAACGGAGGCGGTGAGCGCGACCAGCTGCCCGGACTGTGATGCTGCCATGTCGGTGATCGGCATCGATTTCCCGGCCGGGCGCGAGGAGATTGGGCTGGTCAGGGTGCTGGAGGTTATCCAGGGCGCTGGCATCGTGCCGGTCGCTGTCGAGCGGCACGCGCGCGGGCGCCTGCAGGCCGAAGCCGCCTGAGCCGCGCCCACGCGCGTCTCGCAGGCCGTAGAATGTGCCGCGAATGGCGGCCTTCTGGTTCTGGGTGATCGTGGCGATCGCCTTTGCGATCGCGGAAGTCATGACCGTCGCCTTCTTCGCGGCCTTCATCGCCCTCGGTGCGCTGGGCGCGGCAATCGCCAGCCTGCTCGGGTTCAACCTCCTGGTTCAGGCGATCGTCCTCGGTGTCATCGGCGTGGCCGGTATCTTCGTGGTGCGGCCTTATCTCGTGGCGCGGGTGCATGTCGGCCGGCCGGCGCTCCGATCGGGGGCGGACAGCATGGTGGGCCAGCAGGCGGTGCTGCTGGAGCCCATTCGCGGGGCGGGAGAACCGGGCCACGTCAAGATCGCCGGTGAGTTGTGGCCGGCGATCACCGAGGACGGCAGCAGCCTGCCGGCGACCACCCCCGTGATCGTGACCGCGCTCCGCAGCACCGTCCTGATCGTCCGCGCTGCGTCGTCCCAGCCAACCCCGACCGTCTGAGAAGAGGTGGAAACATGTCCGCACAGCTGATCGTCGGCGCGATTCTCGTTCTGCTCGCCGTCGTCATCATTGCCCGAACGGTCAACGTCATCCAGCAGGGTTATCAGGGCATCGTGAAGCGGCTCGGCGAGTTCCATTCGGTGCGTCAGCCAGGCGTAACCTTCCTCGTGCCGCTCCTCGACTCGATGGTCCTCGTCGATATCCGGGAGACCCCGCGGACCGGCGACAAGCAGGAGGTCATCACCCGTGACAACGTCACGGTCAGCGTGAACGCCACCATCTTCAGCCAGGTCGTCGAACCGAAGCTCGCGCTGTTCAGCGTCAGCAACTACTTCATCGCCATCGACCAGCTCTCGCGGACCACGCTCCGCGCCATCTTCGGCGGCATGTCGCTGGATGAGGCGCTCAGCCAGCGGGAGCGGATCAATGCCCAACTGCAGCAGCAGATGGAGTCGGTGACCGATAAGTGGGGAATCCGGATCAACCGGATCGAGATCGTCGACATCACGCCGCCGCAGACTATCCTCAACGCCCTGGCCCTGCAGAAGCAGGCCGACCAGGAGAAGCGGGCGCTGATCCTGAAGTCGGAAGGCCAGCAGCAATCGGCGGTCAACATCGCCGATGGCCAGCGGCAGGCGCAGATCAAGACCGCCGAAGGCGACAAGCAGGCCGCCATCCTGCGAGCCGAGGGTGCGCGGCAGGCGGCCATCCTGGAAGCAGAGGGACGCGCCCAGGCGGTGACGACTGTCTATAAGGCGATCACGGATGCCAATCCGAATCCCACCCTGGTGTCGATCCTGCAGCTCGATACGCTGTCGAAGTTCGCCGCCAGCGAGAACGCCAAGCTGATCGTGCCCGTGGAAACCGCCGGGCTGCTTGGCGCTGCGCAAGCCCTGCGCAGTGTGCTCGACGGAGTGCCGTCGGGCGGGAAGCCATAGACAGACCCGGCACGACCGACGTCGAGATCGTCATTCTCGACCAAGCGGACCACTACCTGGTTCGGCCGTTGCTGCGCGACTTGATGCTGGATGAGCAGCGTCATTACGACCATCCCTCGCTGACCCGCGATGAGATCGAGCACGATATCGCCACGGCCCCGTCGGAACGCTTCACGGGCGAGAACGTCATCCTGGCGGCGCGGGCGGCCGGGACCGTTGTTGGGCTCTGCTGGTGCGTGCTCTTCAATCCCGGCACCGGCCTCGAGGCCGAGGTCGCCGAAGTGTACGTCGATGAACGATTTCGGTCCCGCGGGATCGGTGGCCAGTTGCTCAGGCAGGCCGTCGAATTGTTCCGACAACGCCGCGTGACCTTCGCTGCGGTCTGGACCCGCGAGAGCAATCCAAAGGCGGTGCGCCTCTACGAGGAGGCAGGGTTCCGTCGGACCGAGCAGTTGGTCCTTACGTGGCTTCCGCTGCCGGGTCGCTGAAACAACCGGGCGTAGAATTGGGATGAGTTCGATGGCGAGCGAACCTCAATACCTCCCACCGACCGAACCGGCGCCGGTGTCGCCGTCGCCAGTGCAACCGGGACCAAAGCCGCGCCGCAGGCCGGGCATCCTCGGCATCGTCCTCATCAGTGCTGTAGTGGGCGCACTCGTGGGCGCGGTCGCGACCGTCGTCCTGGTCCCGCGGCTGCTCAAGGTGACACCCACCGGCAATGCCCTGGTGGCGCCACTGGCCCCGATCAACAACACCCTGACGGAAGAATCGGCGGTGATCAACGTCGCGAACCAGGACGGGAAAGCCGTAGTCGAGATCAAGACCACCATCAGCTCGGCGGACACCTTCCTTCAGCAGGAGCAGCACGGCATCGGGTCGGGCTTCATCGTTCGCTCCGACGGCTATATCGTGACGAATAACCACGTTGTCGAAAACGCCCGACAGCTGCAGATCATCCTGCGCGACCAGGCAAAGAAGTACGATGCCCGCGTCGTTGGCACCAGCCCGGAGGACGACATCGCGGTGTTGAAAATCGATGCGCAGAATCTGCCGGCCTTGAGCTGGGGAGACTCGAGCGCTCTCAAGGTCGGCCAGCTGGCGATCGCCATCGGCAGTCCACTCGGCCAGCAGAACAGCGTGACCAAGGGCGTGATCAGTGCCCTCCACCGCTCGATCCAGGTGCCCGATCCGGCATCGGCCGGTGGCATGGAAAGCATCCTCAATGCCATCCAGACCGATGCCCAGATCAATCCCGGCAACAGCGGCGGTCCGCTGCTGAATTCCGCCGGGCAGGTCATCGGCGTCAACTTTGCGATCGAGCAGGCGCAGGCCGGTCCCGGGCTTGGCTTCGCGCTCGACGGCAACGCCGCCCACGACATCGCCAACCAGTTGATCCAGACGGGGCACGTGAACCGGCCGTACCTGGGGGTTACCTATCAGCAGCTCGATGAGACAGGGGCTGCCGCCAATAGCCTGGTGGTCGGCGCGCTGGTCACGGATGTCGCGTCCGGATCGCCGGCGGACCGCGCCGGGATCAAAGTCCACGATGTCGTGACCAGGGTCAACGACCAGGCTATCGATGACGATCACCCGCTCAAGGACGTCCTTCGGCAGTTCGCGCCGGGAACCCGGGTCACGGTCACCGTCTACCGCGGCGGCAAGAGCCAGACGCTCCAGGTCACGCTCGGAACGCAGCCCTGATCGCGGCGCCTCCCAGCTCGCCGTCGTCGATCATCGACCAGAGCGTCCGACAGGCCGTCGCCTCCCTCAGGGACTGGCCGGCCGGTACCACATTGCCGGCGGTGCTGGTCGAGCGAACCCAGAACCCGGCGCACGGCGACTACTCAGTCACCATGCCGCTGAAGCTCGCCCGAACGCTGCGACGACCGCCGATGACCATTGCCGGCGAACTGGTGGAGGCGATGGCGCTGCCAGCCTCGTTTGGTCGCACCGCGGTGGCGCCACCCGGCTTCATCAACATCATGCTCGAGCCGGCCTGGCTGCAGGCGCAGCTCCCCCCGATCGCGGATGCCGGACCGTCATGGGGGAGAAGCGAGCTGGGCCGCGGTTCCCCGGTACAGGTGGAATTCGTCAGCTCCAACCCCACCGGTCCGATGCTGTTCAGCCATGCCCGGGGTGCCGTAGTCGGCGATGTGGTGGCGCGGGTGCTCGATGCGGCCGGGTTCAACGTCCAGCGCGAGTACTACGTCAACGACCAGGGCAAACAGATCCGTCTCTTCGGTGAATCGATCCGGGCTCGAATGCTCAACGAGCCCATCCCCGAGGGCGGCTACAGCGGTGACTACATCGCCGAGATCGGCACCCAGGCCGCAGCTGCCGGCGTGCCTCCGGAGATCAATGAGCTGGCGAGCTTTGGCATCCGCTGGGTGCTGAAGGACATCAAACAGGACCTCGAACGCCTCGGGGTCCAGCACGACCACTGGTTTTACGAGAGCACGCTGTACGGGGGCCTGAACGACGAGGTGCTGAAGGGGTTCCAGGCGCTCGGGAGGATTGTCAACGAAGATGGCGCCACCTGGTTCAAATCCGATAGCGAGAAGAATGAGGTCCTGATCCGGCGGGACGGGTATCCAACCTATTTCGCATCCGACATCTTCTATCACGTCGATAAACTCCAGCGCCGAAACTTCGACCGGGTGGTCGACGTCTGGGGAGCGGATCACCAGGGCCAGATCGGACGGCTCAAGGAAGCGCTCGGCGTGCTTGGGATCGAGCCGTCGCGCCTCGTGGTGCTGCTCGTGCAGCTGGTGTCCCTGAAACGCGGCGAGGAGACGGTGCGGATGTCCCGCCGCTCCGGGGTCGGCATCTCGCTGACGGAAATGCTCGACGAAGTGGGCCCGGACGCGCTGCGCTACTTCTTCCTGCTTCGGTCAGCCGACGCCCAGATGGAGTTCGACGTCGAACTCGCCCGACGCCAGTCGAGCGAGAACCCTGTCTACTACGCGCAATACGCGCATGCCCGCCTCGCTAACGTGCTGAATTTCGGAGCCCAGGCCGGCGGTGAAGCGGCACTCGATCGGCTCGACTCCGAATGGGAGCTCGCGCTGATGCGCGTCATGCTGCGCTGGCCGGACGTGGTGCGCGAAGCCGCCGACGCGATGGAGCCACATCGGCTGGCGTTCTTCACCGATGAGCTCGCTGCTGCCATCCACCGCTTCTACAAGAACTGCCGGGTGGTGACCGAGGACACGACGCTGACCGCTGGCCGCCTGCTCCTCTCTCGCGCGGCGCGGACTACGATCGCCAACGCCCTCGGCTTGATGGGGGTTCACGCACCAGACCGGATGTAGACTAGCGCCCGATGGAAATCACCTACTTCGGCTTGAACGCCGTGCGGCTGCGCGGTCGGGAGGCCACCGTCATCATCGATCCCTACGAGCCAAAGCTCGGGCTGTCTCCCGTGCGTCTGAATGTCCAGATTGTGGTGCTGACCCATGAGGACTCGACTCATTTCAGTATGCAGGGGCTGGCCGGCGACCCCCATATCGTGACCGGCGCGGGTGAGTTCGAGATCAAGGGCGTGGCGATGAACGGAACGCAGACGTATCACGACGGCAAAAAAGGCGCCGAGCGAGGAAAGAACTTCGTCTACACCGTGGAAATCGACGATCTGCGCTGCTGTCACCTCGGCCACCTTGGGCATGCGCTGATGGAGGATCAACTCGATGCCATCGGCAGCAAGATCGATGTCCTCTTCGTGCCGATTGGTGGCGGCAGCCACATCAACTCGGCCCAGGCGACCGAGATCGTAAACCAGATCGAACCCAAGATGGTGGTGCCGATCTCGTACAAGCTGCCGGGCCTGACCCTGCTGGCTCAGAACCTCGAAGGGGTGGAGAAGTTCGCCAAGGAGATGGGCGCGACCGATCTGACGCCACAGGCCAAGCTGCAGCTCACCACCAGCCCCACGGTCGAGGAGACCAAGCTCGTCATCCTCGAACCTCGCGGCGCGGCCGCCGCCGCGACCGTCGAGTAACGGCACTTCCGTGCGGCTCGCTCTGCGAGCGCGCTAGCCGGCGACTTGCTGGCGTTCCTCGCTGTGAAAGTCAGCCGGTTGAGGCTGCTGAGCGGTCCGGGCGCGTTCCAGTCGCACGGCGCTGTCGATGACGCCGAGATGGCTATAAGCCTGCGGGAAGTTGCCGAGTGGTGACCCGGAAACCGGATCGTTCCCCTCGGCGAGGAGACCAAGCGGCGAGGAGAGATCGATCAGCTGCGCCAGCTGGCGCTCTGCTGCATCAAGGCGATCCATGCCGATGAGACCGTCCACGTACCAGAAGCTGCAGAGCAGGAACGCTGCGCTCAGATATCCCTGGTCATCGCGGCAATCGTAGCGGCGGACATACGGGCCGTTGAGCAGGCGCTGGCTCAAGGTCTCGATGGTGGCGCGCATCCGTGGGTCGGTCGCCGGCAAGAACCCGAGGACCGGCATCTGCAGTACAGCGGCATCCAGGCAATCGTCATCGTATGCCTGGCTAAACGCGCCGATCCGCGGATTCCAGGCGCGCGCCTCGATCTCCGCTCGCAGGTCGGATGCCGCCTTTTCCCACTGCGGCAGGTGCCCCGTGTTGCCCGTCCCCTTGGCCAGGGTGATGGCCCGGTCGAGGGCGACCCAGCACCATAGCTTGCTGTGGGTGTGGTGTTTGCGCTCGCCCTGGAATTCCCAGATGCCGTTGTCCGGCTCGCGGCTCAACTCCCAGATCCCATCGGCGAAGCGCTCGATGACGTGCCAGAGCTTGGTCGAGATAAAGCCACCCTTACGCTGATAAACCGCCATGCAGTCGATGACGGCGCCGAACACATCGAGCTGGCGTTGGCCGGCGGCCCGGTTGCCGATCCGAACCGGGCGGGCGCCGTCGAAGCCGGCCAGATGCTCGAGGTACTGCTCGGGCAAGTGCGGGTCACCATCCACCCGATAGACGATCTGCATGGCGAAGTCATGGTCGTAGGCACGGTCCCGGATCCAGTTGATGAAGTCTGCCGCCTCCTGCGAAAATCCGGCGCGGAAGAGGGCGGCGATGCCATACGAAGCATCGCGCAGCCAGCAGTAGCGGTAGTCCCAGTTGCGATCGCCGCCCGGGTCTTCGGGGATCGACGTGGTGGGCGCCGCGCAGAGCGCGCCGGTCGGCGCATAGGTCAGCAGCTTGATCACGAGCGCGGAGCGGCGGACGGCGTCCTGGAATGGCCCGGTGTAAAGGCACTGGTCCAGCCACCGTTCCCAGAACTCTCGGGTGCGCGCCGCCAGCTGGGTCGCATCACTGCTGCTCGGAAACTTCCGGCCCAGCGCGAAGTAGCGCTCGCCAAAGCCAAGGGTGAACCATTCCTGGCGGCCCGGTTCCAGGGTGAACCGGTAGACGAAGCGCGGCCGCCCATCGACCTCCTCGACCGTGCCCTGCATCGGTACCGTCGAGGACAGAATCACCTCCTGCGATCCGCCGGAGGCGATGACGATGCCCTCCCGCTCGGCGAAGCTGGTGCGGGCACGGCCGTAGGCCGGGGCCGGGTCGAGCATACATTCGACCTCCACCGGACCGCCGCGGGCTTCGACGCCACGGCAGATCCGCTTCAGCGAGAGGAAGCGCTCGCCCTCGTTGAAACACGGCATGAAGTCGGTGACCACCAGCGTCCCCTCGGCCCGGTGAAAGGTGGTGGTCAGCAGGTTGGTATCCCGAATGTATGCCTGCTCGCCTGCCGGCACGGGGTTCAGGGGCGAGACCCGGAAGCTGCCGCCGCGTTGCCGGTCCAGGATGGCGGCGAAGATGGAGGGGGAGTCGAACCGCGGGTAGCAGAACCAGTCGATGGCGCCGCTGGTCGAGACCAGCGCGGCGGTCTCGCAATTGCCGATCAGGCCGTAGGGATACACTGCTTGACCTTACAACGTCATGTGCCCCGTGGAACACGCGCCGTAAGATCCAAAAAAGACAACGCGCGGCGGACGGTTGCCCCGGGTAGAATAAAATCCCGGTGCCGAAGTACGTCTTCGTAACCGGTGGCGTGGTTTCCTCCATCGGCAAGGGGATCACGGCAGCGTCTATCGGGACCATCCTGAAGGCGCGCGGCCTGAGCGTCTCCCTCCAAAAGCTGGATCCCTACATCAACATCGATCCCGGCACGATGTCGCCCTACCAGCATGGTGAGGTCTTCGTGACGGACGATGGCGCGGAGACCGACCTCGACCTCGGCCATTACGAACGCTTCATCGATGCCAATCTGAGCAAGGCCAGCAACGTCACAACTGGCAAGATCTACGCCGAGGTCATCGCCAAGGAGCGCCGGGGCGACTACCTGGGCGGCACGGTGCAGGTCATTCCGCACGTCACGAACGAGATCAAGGAGCGGATCACCCGGGTGACATGGGAAGACAACCCGGATGTGGTCATCGTCGAGGTGGGCGGCACGGTGGGCGACATCGAGTCGTTGCCATTTCTGGAAGCCATTCGACAGTTGAAGAACGACCTCGGCCGGAAGAACGTCTTCTACGTGCACGTAACGCTGGTGCCATTCATCGAGGCGTCCGAAGAGTTCAAGAGCAAACCCACCCAGCACAGCGTCGCCGCATTGCGCAGCATCGGCATCCAGCCCGACGCCATCGTCTGCCGCTCCGAGCGGCCGGTGAGTATCGCGCTAAAAGACAAGATCGCGCTGTTCTGCGACGTCGACCGCCGGGCGGTCATCTCGGTGCCCGACGCCGATTCCATTTACGAAGTGCCGCTGATGCTCGAAGACTCCGGCCTGGGCAACGTCATCGTCGAAGCCCTGGAAGCGCCGGCCTCCGCCCCCAACTTGAGCGATTGGACGGAGTTGGTACAACGGATCCAGCATCCCGCCGCTGGCGTGCGGATCGGCGTCGTCGGCAAATATTTGCCAGCCCCCGACGCGTATATCAGCGTGACCGAAGCGCTACGGCATGCTGGAGTTCACCACAACCTCCGGGTCGACATCAAGTGGATCGCCTCCGAGACGCTGGAGGCCGGCGACCTGCGTGCGCTTGACGAGGTCGACGGTGTCGTGGTTCCGGGCGGATTCGGTCACCGCGGCATCGAGGGGAAGATTGCCGCGGCCCGCTTCGCCCGGACCTCCCTCGTTCCGTATCTGGGACTCTGCCTTGGCATGCAGTGCGCGGTCATCGAGTTCGGTCGCGACCTGCTCGGCGCCACCGACGCGAATAGCACGGAGTTCAACGCCTTCACCAGCCATCCGGTCATCGACCTGCTACCCGAGCAGCGCGACGTGGCTGAGAAGGGCGGGACCATGCGGCTCGGCCTCTACCCCTGCAAGCTTCAGCCCGGAACCCTGGCCGCCCAGGCATACGGCGAGCCCGTGGTCTACGAACGGCACCGGCACCGCTTCGAATTCAACAACGCCTATCGGGAGCCGATGTGGGAAGCCGGTATGGTCTTCTCGGGCACCTCGCCGAACGATCGGCTGGTGGAGATCATCGAGTTGCGAGACCATCCCTGGTTCGTGGCCTCGCAGTTTCACCCGGAGTTCCGCTCCCGACCGAGCCGCCCGCATCCGCTCTTCCGCGACTTTGTGCGCGCCGCCGCCGTCAGAGCCGGAGTCTTGCCGGCCGACCGCGCGATCGAAAAGCCCGCTGTCACACCGGAAAAAACCTCGCAAACCGCGTGAGGTCGGACCTCTCCACACCGGCATCGGGCGGGGTGGCCGCACCCCGGACCGCCCAGCCGAATCTCGGCCTCGAGCTGGTGCGCGCCACCGAGGCTGCCGCCCTTTCCGCGGGGCGGTGGATGGGCAACCTCGATCGCGAGGGCATCCGGGCGACCGCTGCGAATGCGATGGTGGAAGCGCTCAAGGGCGTGCACATGAGTGGCACCATCGTGATCGGCGAGGAGGCGCCGGCAGCCCCACTTAGCCTCGGCCAGCCAGCCGGCGACGGGCATGGCGAAGCCATCGACGTGGCGCTCAAGCCGATCGATGGATCGACGCTGGTTGCGAAGGGCCTGCCCAACGCCGCGTCCGTCATCGCCACTGCGGAGCGCGGCTCCCTGGTCCGGGCGCCTGTGGGGCTCTATGCCGAGAAGATTGCGGTCGGTCCCGATGCCCGGGGATCGGTCGACGTGACCGATTCCGTGGAGAACAACCTGCAGCGGGTCGCCTTCGCCAAGAAGGTGCAGGTGTCGGACCTGACCGTGGTCATGCTCGACCGCCCCCGGCACGAGGCCCTGATGGAACAGGTGCGCCAGATCGGCGCCCGGATCACCTTACTCAGTGACGGGGACATCGCCGCCGCGATCATGGCCACGCTCGAAGGAACCGGCATCGACGTCATGCTCGGCGTTGGTGGCCTACCGGAGGCCGTCCTGGCGGCCTGCGCCCTGAAGTGCCTTGGTGGAGACCTGCAATGCCGTCTCTGGTTGCGGTCGAAGGACGACGAAGACAAGGCGCGGGCGGCGGGCTTCGAGGACCTCCGCCGAAGTTACGCTGTCGATGACCTCGTCCGCGGCGACGACGTCGCCTTCGCGGCCACCGGCGTGACCGACGGCGAGTTTCTGCACGGCGTGATTTACCACCACTTCTGGGCGGAAACGGAGTCGATGGTGTTCCGCAGCAAGAGCGGAACCATCCGGCACCTCAACACCAAGCATCACTACGCGCTGAAGTCCGTCGAAGGGGCCCATCGGAAAGTCAGGTAAGTCTGGTTGGCCGGTTACCGTGCCCCCCGGCGGCGCCAAATCGTGCAGGCGAGCCGTTTGACGGCTCGCGCAACGGTCCTCTAGACTGGCGCCCGTTTTGCGGAAGGGAGCGGCATGGGGGATTCCCAGACTGGCCACGCATGGATGGGCGCTTGCCCTGGCCCTGCTCGTCCTCGCCCTGGCGCCGCTCGGTTTTCGGCATCCGATCGCCGACGCGCAGGCGACCGGCGTGAGCCCAAGCCTTGCCTACAAGGCGGACGTCGCCGCTGCGACGCTGCAGTCGCCGTCAAGCCCGGCACAAGCGCGCCAGCTGACGCCGCTGGTGCGCTACCGCGTAAAGAATCGGGATACCGTTGAAAAGATCGCCGCCCGCGCCGGCATCACCGTCGACACGCTGGTCCAGATCAACCGGCTGCCGTCACCCCCGCTTCTGGATCTCGGCCAGCGGCTGATCGTCCCGCCCATCGACGGGACCATGATTCGCGTCGATCCGGACCAACGCCTCGATGTCCTGGCGCAGACGTTTCGAGTTGACGTCTCAGCCCTGCGCGCGGTGAATGGCCTGACCCCAGAGGCGAGGCTGCCCGCCGAACTCTTCATTCCAGCCATGAGCACGGAGGACGTCGCGCAACTCCCAGCGACCTCCGATGTCGCCGGGGCGTCATCGAACGCGGCGGTCGACCGGGAGCATCTCGTTCGGTTCGGCTGGCCAACCAAGGGCATCATCACCCAGTACTTCTGGGAATTCCACCCCGGAATCGATATCGCGAATGATGTCGGAACGCCGGAGCTGGCCGCCGACGCCGGCCAGGTGGTGTTCTCCGGCTGGGGCGACTACGGGATTTATGTCGAGATCGACCACGGCAATGGATTCCACACCGTCTACGGGCACATGTCGCGCACCCTTGTCAGCACCGGACAGATGGTGACAAAAGGCCAGCTGATCGGGCTGATGGGCGCCACCGGCCGCGCGACCGGTCCGCATCTCCACTTCGAGATTCGCTTTCAGGGCGTGCCGCAGAATCCGCTCGACTTGCTTTCATAGATCCTTCACGAACACCAGATAACGTAATGGCGTGAATCGCCTGCTATATGCCACCGGCGAGGGACGCCTGCGCGTGCATCGCTCCCTCCAGGCCGTTGCCCGCAGCGGCTGGGATGTCGGCATCGCCGATCGGCTGATCTCACTGCCAGCCGGTACGACGCTGATGCATCTGCCCGGGCGCATTCCCATCGGGCGGTCGTCCGCCGGAACAACCGTCGCCCTGGATGAGCCGGGCGCCATGGCGGTGGCGGCGGTGCTGCCACCCGGCTACTTGCGCACCTGGTTGCCTGCCTATGAAGATGATGGGCGGCGAGCGCCGGTGCTGCCGCTCTATGGCTATGCCGCGGTCGCCTCGGTTGACGGTGAGCCACAGGTCGCCGCCATGCGCACCGATCGCTGGAATGCCTGGAATCCACAGGCCCACGACCGGCGGCAGATCGATGCGGCGATCCGCGGGGCGCGCCGGGCGCTGCCGGGCAGCCGGTTGCTCCAGCAACTGGAAACGTGCGCCACGGATTACCGCTGCCTCACCGCGCAGAACGTGTTCCTTCGTCGCGGCGAGGGCGCCATCCCGGTCTCGCCGGCGTGTAACGCCGCCTGCCTCGGCTGTATCTCCGAGCAGTGGGGGGACGTCGACTCACCCCAGACCCGCCTCGACTTTGCGCCCACCGCAGCCGAAATCGCCGAGCTGGCGGCCTGGCACCTGAGCGCCGGCGAATCGAACTTCGTCAGCTATGGCCAGGGCTGCGAGGGGGAGCCGCTGACGCGTGGCGCGGTGCTGGTGGAAGCGACCCGGCGCATCCGGGCCGCCGCGCCGAGGGCGACCATCCACGTCAATACCAATGGCTCCCGCCCCGACGTCCTGCGGCGATTGGTCGACGCTGGCCTGAATTCGGTGCGGATCAGTGTGTTCAGCCTTGACGACTCGCGCTTCCGTGCCTACTACCGCCCGGTCGGATACGGGCTCGACCAGGTCGCCGAGTGTGCCGGGGTCGTGGCTGCCGGTGGGGGCCAGGTCACCATCAACCTGCTGACCTTCCCCGGAATCAGCGATTCTCCGCCGGAACTGGATGCGCTCGTCAGCTTCATCCACCGCCATGGGGTGCACCAGGTGCAACTCCGGAGCCTGAACGTTGACCCCCACTGGTTGCTGGAGCGGATCCCCCAGCCAACTCGAGGTATTGGGATGCGGACGTTCGTCCGGCAGCTGGGCGAGCGCTGCCCGGACCTCCAGCTTGGCAACTTCACCCGCCCCTGGCCGGCGATTGAAAGGCAGCCCGCCTGGGCATCCTCTAATTAGTGGCAGGCATCTATCCGAAGAACGGCGATCCCGAGCAGCACGCGGCTGATTACGGCTACGGCACGAACCGGCCGGTGCAGGCGGACATCCCCGCACAGCCCGGAAGCCGCGGCCGTCGCAACGGTGGGGTTGTCGCCGGGATCCTCGCGGCGCTTGGGCTCGTCGTCAGCAAGCTGTCATACGTCGGGCTGCTGCTCCTCAAATTCAAGAGTCTGTGGTTTACGCTCGTATCGACCGGCGTCACGGCTTTGATCTACGCCCAACTCTTCGGTTGGGCTTTCGGGGTCGGCATCGTTGTCCTCATCTTGATCCATGAAAGTGGCCACGTCGTGGTGGCCCGCATCATGGGCCTGCCGGTCACCCTTCCGGTCATGATCCCATTCCTTGGCGCCTTCGTCAGCATGAAACAACAGCCACGGACCGTCGCCCAGGAGTCCATCATGGCGATCGGCGGTCCAGTCCTGGGATCGATCGCCGCGGGCCTGTGCTACGCCGGATACCTGAGCATGCCGGACTCGAGCACCGGTCGGCTGTTGCAGGCGCTGGCCTACTTTGGATTCCTGATCAACCTTTTCAACCTGATCCCGCTGACCCCGCTCGACGGCGGCCGCGTGACGTCGTTGCTCTCCAAATGGTTCAACGTCGCCGGCCTGCTGATCGCGGCTGGGCTGCTGCTTTTCGAGATGCAGTCCGGGACCACCGTGAGCCCCGTCCTCTTCCTGGTCTTGATCTTCGGCGCTTTTGCCACCTGGCAGCGGTTCCGGTCGACCGCCCTCAACCCGGCGTATTACGCGGTCGATGTCCAGACCAAGGTCGTCGTTGGATCGCTCTACCTCGCCTTGCTCTTCGCCCTGGGGTGGGGCATGCTCCAGACCTCGGCAATCCTGAGATAGAATAGGGAGCCCGTGAAAGCCACCATCCACCCCACCTACTACCACGACGCGGTCGTGACCTGCCTCTGCGGCAATAAATTCACGACCGGCTCGACGCAGAAAGAGCTCAAGACCGAGGTCTGCTCGGTATGCCACCCCTTCTTCAGCGGCCAGCAGCGGATCGTCGACACCCAGGGCCGCGTCGACCGGTTCCAGCAGCGCCAGCAGCGGAAGAGATAATCGCCTTCGGCGTTGAGGCCCTTGTGGCCCACAGGGGTTCTCGACGGACTAGGATGAGCGCGGCGTGAGCCAGGACAAGTTCTTCTATGGCGGCCAGGCCGTGCTTGAAGGCGTCATGATGCGCGGCCGGACCACGTACGCGGTCGCCGTCCGCAAGCCCGACGGCGAGATCCAGGTGCTGCGCGAGCGCCTCCGCTCGATCATCTACACCCATCGGCTCTGGAAGCTGCCCTTGCTCCGGGGGCTGGCCGGATTGTGGGAGCAACTCCATCTCGGGATGAAGGCGCTGGTCTGGTCGGCGAACATCCAGGCTGCCGGTGAGCAGGTGGAGTTGAGCGCGAATGCCATCCGGATCACCATGGGGATCGCGGTCCTCGGCGCCCTGCTCTTCTTCCTCGGTGTGCCACTCCTCGCGGCAGGCTTCCTCAGCCGCGGCCACGGCAGCCTCTTCTTCGGCATCGTCGACGGCGTCGTTCGGATCGCGCTCCTCCTCCTGTACCTCTACGCCATCTCGTTCAAGGCCGAGATCGCCCGCCTCTTCGCCTACCACGGTGCCGAGCACAAGACCATCAATGCGTTCGAAGCCGGCCTGGCGCTGGACGTGCCGAATGTGCGCACCCAGAGCACCCTCCATCCGCGGTGCGGCACCGGGTTTCTGCTCGCGGTCATGGTCGTCAGTGCGTTCGTCTTCGGGCTGGTCGGGCGGCCAGCGCTGCCGCTGCTACTCCTGTCGCGGATCGTGCTCATCCCACTGATCGCGATGCTGGCCTACGAGTTCATTCGGTTTGCGGGACGGCACCGCAACAACCCGGTCGTCAAAGTCTTGATCATCCCGTTCCTCCTTACCCAGAAGCTCACCACTCGAGAGCCGGACGACCGCCAGCTGGAAGTCGCCCTGGCGGCGTTCCAGGCCGCCCGCCAGGAGGAAAAAGAGGCGGCGGCCTGATGTTCGAACAGCTCGAAGCCGTTCGGGCTCGGTACAAGGCGATCACCGAACGGCTGGCCGATCCCGCGGTCCACGCTAACCTCAAGGAGCTCCAGCGGCTGAGCAAGGAGCAGGCCCAACTCAAGGACCTTGTGCAGCTCTACGAGGCGTACCGCCGTGCCGAGCACGCCATGGCCGAAGCTCGCGAGCTCGCGGAGCAGGAGCGGGATCCGGAGATGCAGGCCTATGCGAGGCAGGAGTTCGAGAAGCAACAGGCGGAGCGCGACCGCCTCGAAGGCGAGCTCAAGCTGGCGCTCGTGCCCAAGGACCCCACCGACGACAAGGACGTCATCATCGAGATCCGCCAGGGAACCGGCGGGGACGAGGCGGGATTGTTTGCCGCTGACCTCTTCCGCATGTACAGCCGCTACGCCGAGTCGCGGCGGTGGAAGGTCGACCTGCTCTCGGAGAACGTGACCGAGCGGGGCGGCTTCAAAGAAGTGGTCTTCGAGGTTCGCGGCCACGGCGCATACTCGAGGCTGAAGTTCGAGAATGGCGTGCACCGCGTGCAGCGGGTGCCCGAGACGGAGGCGCAGGGCCGGATTCACACCTCGACGGCCACGGTGGTGGTCATGCCGGAGGCCGAAGAGGTCGATGTCGCCATCGACCCCGAACGGCTCAAGGTCGATGTCTATCGTTCCGGCGGACACGGCGGGCAGAGCGTCAATACGACGGACTCGGCAGTGCGCCTCACTTACACGCCGGAGGACGGCGGTCCGCCGATCGTGGTCACCTGCCAGGATGAGCGCTCGCAGCTCAAGAACAAGGCCAAGGCGGAAAAGGTGCTGATGGCCCGCCTGCTCGACCGCCAGATGGCGCAGCAGCAGGAGGCCTTGACCGAGGTTCGTCGTTCGGCCGTGGGCTCGGGCGACCGCAGCGAAAAAGTTCGTACCTATAACTATCCGGAGGCGCGCATCACCGACCACCGGATCGATTTCAAGTACTACAAGCTCCCACAGTTCGTGGAAGCCGGCGACCTCGATCCGGTGATCGACCGCCTCATCGCCTGGGACCAGGGCAACCGCCTGAGCGAACCGCCGCCAAATGGCTCCCGCGCCTGACCGCGACACCGTCAAGGTCCAGCTCGCCACCACGCGTGCGACACTGCGAAAGGCCGGCATCGCCTACGCCTGGCTCGACGCCGAGATCCTGGTCGCGCACGTCCTCAAGGTCTCGCGCGAGCGGCTGCACAGTCACCCCGAGCAACGGCTGACCGAACCACAGCGGCGGCGGCTGCGTCGCCTGGCGGCGCGCCGGGCCGCCCGCGTTCCGGTGCCCTACCTGACCGGCGAGCGCGAGTTCTACGGTCACATGCTGATGGTGAGTCCGGCAGTCCTGATTCCACGACCGGAAAGCGAGAGCCTCGTCGAGCTGGCCATCGAATGGCTGAACGCGCATCCGGGCCCGCGGCGGGTCATCGACCTCGGTACCGGCAGCGGCGCGGTGGCGATTGCCGTCGCCAAGGCGGTATCACGGGTTCGCATCGTTGCCAGGGATGTGAGCGCCCGCGCCCTGCGGGTGGCCGCAACAAATATCGCGCGCCACCGGCTGCGCCGTCGCATCACGACCGTCAAGGCGGACCTGCTGCGTGGCGCCCGGCCGGCAGACCTGATCCTGGCAAACCTTCCGAAGGAACTCGAGTACGAGCCGGCGCTCGCGCTCGATGGCGGCGAGGATGGGCTGGCGTTGATCCGCACGGCATTGTCGCAAGCGCCCGCCGTGGTGAAGCCGGGCGGCGCCCTGTTCTTCGAGTACGACCCGGCGCAGACACGTCGCATCGTCCGCCTCGCCCAGGGTCAGTGGCCTGCAGCAGACATCAGCGTCCACAAAGATCTCGCCGGGCGCGACCGCGTGGTGCGCATCCAACTGCCTTGACCGGACCGAGACGCCACTGTGACCGAGCGCTGGCCGGCTGACCCGAGCCACGTCGACCGGGCTGCGGAACGCCTTCGGCAAGGCGCCGTCATCGCGTTTCCCACGGACACGCTCTATGCGGTCGGGGCGCGGGCCGGCGATCCGGCCGCGGTCCAGCGACTCTACGAAATCAAGCGCCGGCCTTCCGGCCAGCCGATGGTCTGGCTCGTCAGTGGCCGCCCGCAGGTCGAGCCGATCGCCGTCGTGTCGGAGGTTGCCTCCGAGCTGATCGCGCGGTTCTGGCCGGGTCCATTAACCCTCGTTCTTCCGGCGCGCCTCGCTCTGGAAGGTCCAACCATTGCGGTACGCGCACCGAACCACCACGTGGCGCTCGAATTGCTGCAATCCCTGGGCGAACCAATCGCGAGCAGCAGCGCCAATCCCGCCGGCCAGGCGCCGCCCGTCGACGCCGATCACGTGATCGCGGGAATGGGAGACCGGATCGATCTCGTGCTCGACGGCGGACGGTGCCGGATCGGCCAACCATCGACCATCCTGGACCTGAGTGGCGAGGTGCCCCGCATCCTTCGCCAGGGAGCGATTCCACAGACTGAGCTCATCACGTCGTGATTTCGGGATAATGAGCGGAATGCTCCAGGCCCACACCGACCTGACCAGCCGGATCGACGCCGTCGATCCCGAGGTCGGTGCCGCGATCCGGGACGAGTTCGAACGGCAGCAGTACACGCTCGAACTCATTCCCTCGGAGAACATCGCCAGTCCGGCGGTGTTGCAGGCACTGGGGTCGCTGCTCAACAACAAGTATGCGGAAGGCTACCCGGGCAAGCGCTACTACGGCGGCTGCGAAAACGTCGACCGGATCGAAACACTGGCCATCGAACGGGCCAAGGCCCTCTTCAACGCCGAGCACGCGAACGTGCAATCACATTGCGGGACCACCGCGAATTATGCCGTCTACGCCGCCGTGCTCAGTCCGGGCGACACCGTGCTGGGCATGGACCTGAGCCACGGGGGCCACCTCAGCCACGGCAGCCCGGTCAACTTCTCGGGCAAGCTCTACCACTTCGTGCCCTACGGCGTCGACCCGAATACGGAGCGGATCGACTACGACGTGCTGGAGCGGCAGGCGCGAGAGGTGCGGCCGAAGATGCTGCTGGCCGGCTACAGCGCCTATCCTCGCATCCTCGACTTCGAGCGGATGGCCGCGATCGCCCGCGGCCTCGACGCCTACTTCTTCGTTGACATGGCGCATTTCGCCGGGCTGGTGGCGGGCGGAGCCCATCCAAGCCCGGTGCCGCATGCTG
The DNA here is from genome assembly GCA_005889535.1 of Chloroflexota bacterium. Lineage (GTDB taxonomy): Bacteria > Chloroflexota > Dormibacteria > CF-121 > CF-121 > CF-13. The sequence continues at coordinate 64,306 of VBHC01000111.1, read as the reverse complement.
ATTTCGTGAGCTTCACGACGCACAAGACTATGCGCGGCCCATGGGGCGCCATGATCCTGTGCAAGGCGAAGTTCGCCGCCGACATCGACAAGAGCGTCTTCCCCGGGAGCCAGGGGGGGCCGCACAATCACGCGATCGCGGGCAAAGCCGTGATGCTGGCGCAATGGAAGACACCGGAGTTCAGGTCCTACGCGCAGTCGGTGGTCAATAACGCGCGGCTGCTGGCGGAAGGCCTGACCCGCCGAAAGTTGCGACTCGTCAGCGGTGGGACCGACAACCACCTGATGCTGATCGACCTGCGGCCGCTTGGCCTGACCGGGAAGAAAGTCCAGGAGACTTTCGATACCGTTGGCATTACCGTCAACCGGAACTCGATTCCGTTCGACACGGCGAGCAAGTTCAATCCGAGTGGCATCCGGTTGGGGACGCCTTCGGTCACGACGCGCGGCATGGGTCCCAACGAGATGAACCAGATTGCCGAAATGGTCGCCGAGCTGCTTGTCAATCTCGACGACCGCGCGGTGCACGAACAGGTGCGCGCCCATAGCCGGGCGTTGTGCGAGCGGTTCCCATTGCCGTACTAGCCGGCACAACCTTCTTCAGCGATCCGACGTTCTGGTCTACGTTCTCAGCCGCACGTTTCGGGCCGGCCGTTCGGCCGTTTTTCGTCGCTCTGGTCTTCACGGCGATCGCCGTGCTCCCCGTGCGCTGGCTGGCATTCCGTCTCGGGGCGGTCGCCGAGCCGGGTGAGCGGCGGATCCACAGCCGGCCGACGGCCCGCCTCGGCGGACTCGCCATGTACCTGGGATTCGGCCTTTCGGCGGCGCTTTTCTCGACCAACCCCTCAACCCTCGGGCTGCTCCTTTCGGCGGCGGTCATCACTACGCTGATGGTCTTCGATGACCTGCACGGGCTCCGAGCCCTTTCCAAGCTTCTTGCTCAGATCGGCGCATCCTTGCTGGCGATCGTCGTGTTCGGCATCTATATCCACTCGGTGAACCTGCCCGGCGGCCACATCGTCAACCTGGCGGTCGCGGTATCGATCCCGCTGACACTCCTCTGGTTCGTCGGTCTGCAAAACACGATCAACCTGATCGACGGTGTTGATGGACTGGCGGCGGGCGTCGTCGCCATCGTGGCGGCGACCCTTCTGCTGGCGGCGATCAACCGAGAGCAGATGGATATCGTCATCCTGTCTGGTGCCTTGATCGGGGCCTGTGCCGGCTTTCTCTTCTTCAACTGGCATCCGGCCCGCGTTTTCATGGGTGATACCGGTAGCAACTTTCTCGGTTTCACGCTGGCGGCCCTCTCCGTACTGTCAGTGGCGAAGGGCGCCGTGGTCCTGGCCCTGATCGTGCCGATCGCCGCCCTGGCCATCCCGATTTTCGATACGGGTTGGGCGATTCTGCGGCGCCGGATGCGGGGCCGATCGATCGCCGCTCCGGATACGGAGCATCTGCATCATCGGCTGCTCGATTTTGGTCTCAGCCCGCGGGAGACGGCGCTCGTCTTCTACTTCGGGACGGCCATTTTCGCAGCTCTCGGTCTCGCCATCTACGGCCACCGGAAAGTGTTGCTCGGCGCGATCCTGCTGATGCTGTTGGGGATCGTCGTCATCATGATGCGGCGATTCCAGCGAACCAGCCGCGGTTGAGCTCGGTTAGGGCGCTCACCGGATAGCGAGTTGAATTTGGCGCCTGTTAAGCTGAACTCGTTGAGGCCCCATTTCGGAGGCAACGATGGCCCCGAAGGATAAGCGCAAGGAGCCCGGCATGGATCATCCTACTTACGATGCAGCGGCACCGCGCGGCCACGCCCCGTCGGGCGGCGAGCTGGCCGGTCTCGGCCTGTTGCTCGCCGTCGTCGTCGTCCTTCCCCTCCTGATTGGCGCCGTGATCGACGGTGTGGCCCATACCGCGCCCCTGCTGCTCCTCGCCGGTCTGGTGATCGGCATCATCGCGGGCGGCGCCATGGTCTATACGAGGTTCAAACGATACCTGTGAAGAACCGGCTGGTCCGAAACACGGTGACCGCCTCCGGCATCGCGGCCGCTTCGGTGATCGCGCTTGGGTTCGCCACGGGACAGGTCAAGAATGCCCTGGCATTCGCCATCGGCCTGCTGGTCGGTTCGGCAAACGGGCTGCTCGTCCAGCGCTCGCTCGCTTTCGGAATGGGCTTTACCGCCCTCAGTCTTGTCCGGTTGCTGCTGCTGACGGGCCTGGGCCTCGGCATTGGGCTGTTGATCGGACTCTCGCAGGTCTGGCTGGTGGTCGGCGGCATTGCCGTTGCTCAGCTGGTCCTCGCCGGGTTCGCGGTGCGGGAGGCGCTGGCCGGGTGATCTTTCTTGCTGAGGCGCCCGGCACCCATCCCACCGTCAGTGTCTGCGGTTCCTGGTACTGCACCTTCAACTACGACAGCCTGATCTCGAGCGCGATCGCCATCATCATCACGCTCATCGTCGGTTTCCTGGTCGCCGACCGGCTGAGTCATGGCGTGCCGGGCAAGCTCCAGCTGCTCTTCGAGTTCCTCATCGACTACGTGCGCGGGCTGATCCGTGAGTCCGTCGGCGAGGGCGGCGGCTTCATCGTGCCGCTGGCAATGACGCTCGGCTTCTACATCCTGATCGCCAACTGGCTCGATTTCTTTCCGCTGGCGGATCCGATCCATCCCGCCAATGCCGACTTGAACCAGACCCTGGCCATGGCCTTGCTGGTCATCATCGTGGTCCAGGCGTACAGCCTTCGGGTTCTGGGGTTACGGGGCTACCTTCGTCGATTCACGAAACCTTTCGAGATGGCGCTGCCGGTGCGGATCGCATTTATTCCGCTCAACATCGTGGAAGAGGTCGTCAAGCCGGTGACCCTTTCCCTCCGGCTCTTCGGCAACATCTTCGCGGGCGCGTTGATGGTGTATCTCATCGGGTCGCTCATCACCTTCCTCGCCGGGCTGGTGCCGAGCGGTGGCTTGACGACCGCCCTGGGGGTCGTCTTCGGACCGCTCGCTGAGCTTGGTCTGATCGTCTGGAAAGCGTTCGACATCTTCTTTGTCGGCACCATCCAGGCCTTCATCTTTACGTTGCTCACCATCATCTATTTCGGTATGGCGCGCGAGGGTCTCGAGGAAGAGGGGCACGGCGGACATCCAAGCACGGCCCCGGCAACTGCGGAAACTGGAGGGTAAATCTATGAATCACGCGATCGTCCTCGCTGGAGCGCTTATCGCCGCCGGCCTTGCGCTGGGTGGCGGCGCGATTGGCGCCGCCGTTGGTGATGGCCTCGCCGGCAATGCAACGATTCAGGGTACGGCCCGGCAGCCGGAGGCGCAAGCCCGCCTGCAAATCATCATGTTCCTGATCATCGGCCTGGTGGAAGCCATGTATTTCATCAACCTGGCGCTTGGCTTCTACTTCATCACCGCTGTGGCCAGTGGTGTCAGCGGGTAAAGATTGCTGATCGCCTACCTCGCTGCCGGCTTGCTGAGCATCAACGGCACCTTGATTGCCGAGTTCATCGCCTTCCTGCTCATGCTTGGAGTTCTTGCCAGATGGGTTTGCCCACCGATCATTCGCGCGGCAGAGGCTCGCCAGCTGCAGATCAAGGCGCAACTGGAGCAGGCGGAGAAATCGCGCCAGGAGGCCGAACAACACCTCCGGGAGGCGCAGGCGGAGATTCAGCGAGCTCGCGAAGAGGCGGGACAAATCATCGAGCGGGCGAACCGGGCGGCCGAGCGGATTCAAGGGGAGGCACAGGAGAAGGCCCGCGACGAGGCGAGGCGCATCGTGGAGGCGGCCAGCCGGGACATCGAAGCCGAGCGCCAGCGAGCGATTCACTCGATACGCCGGCAAATGGCGGACATCGTTACCGAGGCGGTGCGCCGGATCGTCGGCGAGAGCCTCGACGGTGAACGGCACCGCAAGCTGATCGAAGCCGCAATCGAACAGGTGGAAAAGGAGCCGAATGCCGCGCAGTAACATCGCTCGGCGCTACGCGCAGGGGGTCTTCCAGCTGGCCGAAGCCGAGCACGACTTCGATGGGTGGCGGCGCGAGCTCACCCAGCTCGACGCCCTGCTGCAGGATGACGTGTTGCGGGCGGCCTTCGCCAATCCTGCCGTCACGACGCCGCGGCGGATGGAGCTGGCTCAGCGGCTGGCGCCGGAGCTTCGACCGGAAACGCAGAACCTCTTGCGGCTGTTGATCGAGCATCGTCGATCCTCGGAGATGCCTGCCATCCGGCGTGAGTTCGAGCGGATGGCCGACGAGGCCGCCGGCATCGTGAACGTCGCGCTGACCACGGCGGTCGAGCTCGACGATTCGGAACGAAAGCGATACGAGCGAGCGCTCGCCGAGCGGCTGGGGAAGAGCGTTCGCATGGAATACCGACATGATCCGGCGTTGGTCGCCGGCGCGACTGTGCAGATCGGCGACCGGCTCATCGACGGCAGCGTACGGACTCAGCTGGATCGGCTGCGCCAGCAGCTAGTGGGTTAGCCCGGGAGGAGGCAATTCGAGATGACCATCAGCTCCGAAGAAATCAGCAGCCTGATCAAACGGCGGATCAAGGAATTCGATGTCCCGATCCTGTCGGCCGACGTCGGCATCGTCACCGAGGTTGGGGATGGGATCGCGCAGGTTTACGGCCTCCAGGGGGCACAGGCGCTCGAGATGTTGGAATTCAAAGGCGGCGTCAGCGGCATTGCCCTCAACCTCGAGGAAGACTCGGTCGGCGCCATCATCCTGGGCCCTTACCAGGAAATCAAAGAGGGCGACCAGGTGCGCACCACCGGCAAGATCATCCAGGTCCCGGTCGGCGAGGCGCTGGTGGGCCGGGTCGTCAACGCGTTGGGCGAGCCGATCGACGGCAAAGGTCCGATCAAGACCACCGAGTTTGCCCCTGTGGAGAAGGTCGCGCCCGGGGTGGTCACCCGCCAGCCGGTCGACACGCCGCTCCAGACGGGGATCAAGGCCATCGACGCCATGATTCCCATCGGCCGGGGCCAGCGCGAGCTGATCATCGGCGACCGCCAGACCGGCAAGACCGCGATCGCGATCGACACCATCATCAACCAGAAGGGCCAGGACGTGATCTGCATTTACGTCGCCATCGGCCAGCGGGCGGCGACCGTGGCGCAGGTTGCCGCCACCCTCGAGGCGCGGGGGGCGATGGAGTACACGATCATCGTGTCCGCCACCGCGAGCGACCCCGCGCCCCTCTGGTACCTGGCGCCTTATGCCGGCTGCTCGATGGGCGAGTACTTCATGGACAAGGGGAAGGACTCGCTGCTCGTCTACGACGACCTGTCCAAACACGCCTGGGCCTATCGCCAGATCTCCCTGCTGTTGCGGCGTCCACCCGGGCGCGAAGCCTATCCCGGTGACGTCTTTTACCTGCATTCGCGTCTGCTCGAGCGAGCCGCCCGGATGAACAAGGACAACGGCGGTGGGTCGCTGACGGCGCTGCCCATCATCGAGACCCTGGCGGGTGACATCTCAGCCTACATCCCGACCAACGTGATCTCGATCACCGATGGGCAGATCTACCTGCTGACCGACCTGTTCTACGCCGGAATCCGGCCGGCGATCTCCACGGGTCTGTCCGTATCCCGCGTCGGCGGGGCCGCCCAGATCAAGGCGATGCGCCAGGTCGCCGGCCGGCTGCGCCTCGATCTCTCCCAATACCGCGAGCTGGCCGCCTTTGCCCAGTTCGCTTCCGACCTCGACAAGCGAACCCGCGACCAGCTGGAGCGCGGCAAGCGGATGACCGAGCTGCTCAAGCAAGGCCAGTACCAGCCGATGGCGATCCCCCAGCAGGTCATCGTCCTGTTTGCCGGTACCAACGGTCTGGTCGACGATGTGCCGGTCGACCAGGTCGAAACCTTCGAGAAGGAGCTGCTGCGCTTCATGAGCAGCTCACACCCCGAGATCGAGCAAGCCATCGCCAAGGACAAGGCGGTTTCGGAAGCGACGGACAAGGGCTTGCGGGCGGCGATCGAAGAGTTCAAGAAGTCGAGCCCGCTGATCCAGAAAGCGGAGACGCGTAAGCCTGCTGCTGCGGAAGAGGCTCCCAAAGGTGGATCCCTGCAAGCCGCCCGGCGTGCCGCCGACCGCGAAACCAAGAAGGAGGCCTAGAAGCTGGCCACTCTCGCTGAGATTCGCCGCAGGATCGCGAGCCTGCAGAACACGCAGCAGATCACCCGCGCGTTGCAGGCGGTGGCAGCTTCGAAGCTCCGGCGGGTGCAGGCGAGGGCCGAGGCCGGCCGGCCGTACGCCGACCGGATGGCTGAGGTGCTTACCGAGGTCGCCAGTCGCACAACCGGGACGCGCAACCCTTTCCTGACACGGCGCGATGTGAAAAAACGATTGCTGATCCTCGTGAGCGCCGATCGCGGCCTGGCAGGTGGGCTGAACGTCAACGCCTTCCGGGCGGCGCTGGGCTACATCCGACAGGGGCCCGACACCGTGCTCGTGACGATCGGCCGCAAGGGGCGCGACTACTTTCGGCGACTCGGTGTGCCGATCATCGCCGATGTGTCGCAGACCGGCGACCGGCCCGAGTTGAAAGATATCCTCCCCGCGATCACGGTTGCCCGCGATGAGTACATCAAGGAGAGCGTTGACCAGGTGGCGCTGGTGCATACCCACTTTGTCTCGGTGGCCAAGCTGGTGCCCACCGTCTCTGTCTTGGTCCCGGTCGAGGTGCCCGAACGGAAAGAAGGGGTGCGCGTCGACTACCTGTACGAACCAGAACCCGAGGAGGTACTGGCTCGTCTCCTCCCGCGGTATGTTGAAGCGGAGGTTTATGCGGCGGTGCTCGATAACCTGGCCAGCTTTTACGCCGCGCAGATGATTGCCATGCGTAACGCGACCGACAACGCCGGCGAGCTGATCACCGACTTGACCCTGCTGCGGAACAAGGTGCGGCAGGCCACGATCACCAAAGAACTCAGTGAGATCGTCGGTGGCGCCGAGGCGCTGGCCGCCGGATAGGAGGTTGTGATGGCAATTGCGGAGAAAGCAAAGAAGAAGGAAGAGAAGGGGAAAAAAGGTCGGGTCGGCCGCGTCGACCAGATCATCGGTCCGGTGGTCGATGTGGCGTTCGACGCCGAGGATCTGCCCGAGATCTACTTCGCGCTCGAGATCGAGCGAGGGAAGGATGAGCCCCCGTTGGTGCTCGAAGTCCAGCAGCACCGCGGCAACAACATAGTCCGGACCATTGCCATGGCCAGTACCGATGGTCTGATTCGCGGCACGGAAGTGAAGGATACGGGCGCCCCGATCACCGTCCCGGTCGGCAAGTCCACCCTGGGGCGAATGATGAGTGTTATCGGAGCGCCGATCGACGGGAAGGGCCCGATCAAGTCCGAAGCCCATCTCCCCATCCACCGGCTGGCGCCACCGGTCAGCGAGCAGGCGGTCGAGACGAACGTGCTCGAGACCGGGATTAAGGTCATCGACCTGGTCACCACCTTCGCCAAGGGCAGCAAGATCGGCCTGTTCGGCGGTGCGGGGGTGGGCAAGACCGTCATCGTGATGGAGCTGATCCGCAACATCGCCCAGGAGCACGGCGGTTTCAGCGTGTTCGCCGGTGTCGGCGAGCGCACCCGCGAGGGCAACAGCCTGTGGCTGGAAATGAACGAGTCGGGGGTCATTGACAAGACGGCGCTGGTTTTCGGCCAGATGAACGAGCCGCCAGGCGCCCGCGCCCGGGTCGGACTGACCGGCCTGACACTTGCCGAGTACTTCCGGGACGAGTTCGGCCAGGACGTGCTGCTGTTCATCGACAACGTCTTCCGTTACATGCTGGCGGGCAGCGAAGTGTCGGCCCTGCTCGGTCGCCTGCCGTCGGCGGTCGGCTACCAGCCGACGCTGGCCACCGAGATGGGTGACCTGGAGGAGCGAATCACCTCGACGAAGAAGGGGTCGATCACGTCCGTGCAGGCTGTCTTCGTTCCGGCAGACGATTACACCGACCCGGCGATCGCCACCACCTTCGCCCACCTGGGCGCCACCGTGGCGCTCTCCCGCTCAATCGTCGAGCGGGGCATCTACCCGGCCGTTGACCCGCTCGACTCCTTCTCGCGATTCCTGACTCCCGACATTGTCGGCGAGGAGCATTACCGGGTGGCCCGCGGCGTGCAGCAGGTACTGCAGCGGAACAAAGAGCTACAAGACATCATTGCCATCCTCGGCATGGACGAGCTTTCCGAGGACGACAAGCTGCTGGTGGCCCGTGCCCGCAAGATCGAGCGCTTCCTCTCGCAGCCATTCTTCGTGGCCGAGGTCTTCACCAACCGGCCAGGGAAATACGTGCCCTTGAAGGAGACGATCCGCGGCTTCGGTGAAATCCTCGACGGCAAGCACGACGATCTGCCCGAACAAGCCTTCTACATGGTCGGCACGATCGACGAAGTCGTCGAGGCGGCGAAAGGTGAAGGTGGCAAAGAAACCAAGGCCGAGCAACCCAGGGCTGAGCAGCCAAAGCGCGACCAGTCGAAGGCTGACCAGCCAAAGGCTGGCCAGGGGTCGAGATAACGCGTGGCCGATAAGCTGCACGTCGACATCGTCACCGTCGAAGGGCGGCGATTCAAAGGCGATGCCGATTTCGTGGTCGCCCCCGGATCAGAAGGCGAGCTCGGTGTCCTGCCGCGGCACATTCCGCTGCTGACCCCGCTGGCGCCCGGCTCGGTGAAGGTCCGCAACGAGGGCGAGGAACATTACTTCTTCGTTTCGGGCGGATTCCTGGAAGTGCGGCCGGACCAGGTCACCGTCCTGGCGGACTCCGCGGAGCGGGCCGACGACATCGATGAAGCCCGCGCCGAGGAGGCGCGCCGTCGTGCCGAGAGCCTGCTACAGCAGAAGCTCTCCGACGCCGACCAGGCCGCCGCGACGACCGCCCTGGCTCGGGCTGAAGCCCGGCTACGGCTGGCGGAACTCCGCCGCCGTCGGCGCGTCTAGCCGATCGCAAACCTGATAGCCGTCATTCACGGCCGGGCGCGGCGCGGACTGTTACCCTAGGGGGTCAGTGGCGCAGCTCCTGATCGAGGGGGGATCCCGGTTGGTCGGGCGTGTGCCCATCAGCGGTTCCAAAAACGCCGTGCTTCCAATCCTGGCTGCCTGCCTGCTGACGGAGGAAGAGTGCCGGATCAAGAACGTGCCGCGGATCGAGGACGTCTTTACCATGGAGCGTTTGCTCGGTGCCATGGGGGTTCACACCCGCTGGCTCGACCCGCAGCAGATCCAGGTCGATGCCGAGCGGCTGGCCAAGAGCGAGGTGCTCGCGGCCATGGCCAACCGGATGCGCGCCTCGTTCCTGTTGATGGGGCCGCTGCTGGCCCGCCGCGGTGAGGCCAGGGTGGCCAAACCCGGCGGCGACGACATCGGTATGCGCCGCGTCGAGCAGCACGTGGTCGGCCTCCGCTTGATGGGCGCTCGGGTCGAGCTCGAGGGTGGCGAGTACGTGGCCCGCGCCGACCGGCTGAGGGGCGCGACCATCCACCTGGACATGCCGACCGTGACCGGCACGGAGAACCTGATGATGGCGGCCGCCACTGCTGACGGCATCACCACGATCCACAACGCCGCCCGCGAGCCGCACGTCGTCGACCTGGCATTTTTCTTGGGCAAGATGGGGGCCCGCATCCAGGGGATTGGCACCGACGTACTGCAGATCGAGGGCGTATCCGAGCTGAGCGGCGCGACCCATCGTGTCATCCCCGACAACATCGAGACCGGGACGTACGCGATCGCTATCGCGGCGACGGGTGGTGAGGCTGTCCTGGAAGATGTTGTAACGGGAGACCTTCGGGCCCTGATCCTCAAGCTGCGGGCGGCTGGCGTCGAGGTACAGGATCAGACACACAGCCTCTGGGTGCAGGGCAACGACCGGGTCCAACCGGTGGACGTCACGACCTGGCCACATCCCGGCTTCCCGACGGACCTGCAGGCGCCCTGGGTCAGCCTGATGACCCAAGCGGCCGGACGGTGTGTGGTTTCGGAAGCCGTCTTCGAAAACCGCTTCCAGCACGTTCCCGAGCTGCGCAAGCTGGGGGCGGACATCGAGGTCGAGGGCCGCAGCGCGATCGTCTCCGGCCCCAGCGCGCTGCACGGCGGTTCGGTCAACGTGCCCGACATCCGCTCCGGCGCCGCCCTCGTCGTGGCGGCACTCTGCGCCAAAGGGACGACCGCCCTCGACAACATCTACCATCTCGACCGCGGCTATCAGGACATGGTGGCCAAGCTGGAGCGACTCGGCGCACATATCACTCGGGTCGACGGTGAGGCCGAGGTGCGGCCAGATCTCTCCAGGGTAGTGGGGGATTGAGGTCGCCGTGCTCTCCAAGAAAATTGGGATTGATCTCGGCACCTCGACGGTGCTTGTCTATGTCAAAGGCGAGGGCATTGTGGTGAACGAACCGGCGCTGATGGCAACCGATGAGCGAGGGGTGCGCGTGCTGGCCATCGGACGCGCGGCCTCGGAACTGCTCGGACGCGGCGGCAAAGCTCGTGCCATTCGGCCGGTCCGCGATGGGGACGGCGTGGATTACGGCGCGGCCGGGGCCATGGTCCAGCATCTGATTGGTCGGATCGTCGGCCGGCAGCGGATCTTCCGACCGGACGTGATGCTCTCAGTGCCGCCGATGGTCACCGGTGTCGAGAGGCGCGCAGTGCTCGAGGCCACCATGCATGCGGGGGCCAAGAGCGCCTATCTGATCGACAAGCCGATGGCGGCGGCGATCGGCGCCCGAGTCCCGGTGGCGACGACGGACGGGATCCTGGTCGTCAACCTGGGCGCCGGTTCCACCGACGTGGTCGCCATTGCCCAGGGGGAGATGCTCGCTCTGGAATCCATCCGCATCGGCGGCGAGAGCCTCGACCGCGCGATCGAAGAGGCCGTCGCCGCGACCCACGGTGTGCGGCTGTTGCCGGGTGAAGCCGAGCGTTTCAAGGTCGCTACCGGCTCGGCGACGGAACCCGCCGCGGACGCCTGGCTCGAGCTCGCCGCCGCCGATGGCGAGGGCCAGGCGCTCCGACTTCGTCTCTCCGGGAAGGAGGTGCAGCGTGCCATTCAGGAGCCGCTGCTCGCGATCGTCGCTGGGCTGCAGCGGGTGATGGCCCAGGTCACGGAAGACCGGCGTCTTTCCCTGAAGCGCAATGGCGCCATCCTCACCGGTGGCGGTGCGCAGCTCCCTGGGATTGCGGAATTTCTGACGGCGCACGCCGGCGTCCCCACGCGGGTGGCTCGCGATCCGCAGAGTTGCGTGGCCGTCGGAACCGGGATGGCGCTCGACAACTTGCAGGTGATCCGGCGGGGCCAGCACTACATCACATGAGCACGGTACCGCGCCCTTCGTCGCGGGTCGCCATCTTGCTCGGCGGTGGCGTCCGGGAAGCGCTGATGGCGCAACCCCTCCTGCGTGCGTGTGAGGGAGCCATGGTCTTTACCTCGGGCGACGCGGTTGGGACGTTGCTCGGTCTGCCGTCTGTCGGCCGTGCGTTCGTGTTCGATGACTCGCCTCGGGAGTTGTTGCGTGTCTTTCGGCGCCTGCGCGCCGGCCCGATCAGCACGGTTGTCGTCCCGTTCCCGGCGAGGTTCCTCCACCTTGCGCTGACCTACTTCGCCGGTGTTCCGCGCCGCCTGATGGTGGCGGGCGCCAATGATTGGGCCGCGACCGAGCGAGTCACCGCCATCCGCGGGATGCATCCGGTCGAAGCCAACTGGCGGCTTGCGGCGGCGGCCGGCAACCGGCCGGTGCTCGCGCCCGGCGATGCGCCGACGTTGCATCCACCGGAGACCGTGCGGGCGAAAGCGATTGCCCGCTGGCCGGCTTTCATTGGGGGCGGCCGGCGTCCATTGGTCTTGATTCCAGGCGGCGGCGGCTGGTCCGGCGGGCGGTCGGGCCAATCGTGGCCGGCCGAGCGCTTCGCCGTGGTGGCCAACCAGGCGACGGCCGAGCGCGTCATCCTGCTGTCCGGCGTCGGCGACGAGCGCGTGGTGCGCGAGACACGGGCAGGCATTGCCAAGCCCACGACCGTCGTCAAGCTGGCCGACATGACGGTCGATGAGGTGGCCGTGCTCAGCGAGCTCAGCCTTGCCGTAATCGGCCACGATGGTGATGCGCTTCACACGGCGGCAGCAGCCGGCGCCGTGGTGCTCGCCATTGCCCGCCGGCCAGACATTCCGCCGATGGGCGACCGCGTGGTGACACTCTGGGCGGCTGATCTCGCCCAGTTCCCGGCCCGGCATGTCGTGGAGGCTCTTTTTCGGCAGGCTCGGATCGACACCTACGCCTGAGGCGGTCTAGCGTCGCGACGACACAACCACTACGGGTAGCGCTCGACACGCGGGCGCTGAGCGACAATAACGCGACCGGGGTCGGGCGTTACATCCGGGCGCTGATCACCGCATTCGACGACAGTCACGGGATCACCGTGGCGACCTACGCAAAGCGAGGTCCCAGAGTCATCGGTCCTCAGGTCCTGACCCCACTCCGAATGCGGCGGGACGGCGCCCAGCTCATCCACGGTCCCGCCAATTCGCTGCCCTTACTCGTCGTCGGCCTTCCGGGGGTGGTCACCATCCATGACCTGGCGATCTACGATCACCCGGAATGGTTTCCGGCTGACCAGTGGTTTGCCACCAGAGTGGTGGTTCCGCGGTCTGTCCATCAGGCCCGTCTGATCATCTGCCCCTCGAACGCGACGAAGCTGGCGATCACGCGGCTCTTTGGCGTCGAGGCGGCGCGCTGCCGCGTGATTCCGCACGGCGTCGAGACCGAGTTCTCGCTGCCGGCGTCACCATCATTGCGGGCAGAGGTTCAGGCTCGCTATGGACTGCCGAAACGGTACCTGCTGCAAGTCGGGACTGTGCAACCACGGAAGAACTACATCACCACGTTGCGCGCCCTGGCGCGGATCCCGGCCGCGGAACGCGTCCCCCTGATCGCGGTCGGCGGTTTCGGCTGGAACTACGACCCGGTGGTCGATGCCGTGCGCAACCTCGAGCTGACGCATTCGGTGCGGTTTGTCGGTTATGCCGGGATGCCCGACCTTCCGGCGCTCTACCAGATGGCGCAGGCCGTCGTGTTCCCGTCCCTCGACGAGGGCTTCGGTTTGCCGATCCTGGAGGCGTTCGCCGCGGGCACGCCGGTGGTCGCGTCCAACGCCGGTGCCATCCCGGAAGTGGCCGGCAATGCGGCCCTGCTTACGGCGCCGGCAGATGACGAGGCCTTGGCTGACAATCTGCGCCGGTTGCTCAGCGACCGCGAGCTGCGCGACCGCCAGGTGGCGGCCGGTCGGGCCCGGGCCGCGCTGTATACCTGGTCCGCCAGCGCCGCCGCGCACCGCGACGTCTACGAATCCGTCCTCAGGGACTAACCGATAGCGGGCCGACCGTCTGCGCCGTTGCGCAATAGAATGATGACGCCATGGCCCGGGCCGCAAAGCCGTCACGGCGCGATGAGCGTGTCAGCGACGAGACGTCGGAAACGGCACCCAAATCCACGGAGCTCTCGAAACCTAAGGAGCGGCGTAAGAAAGGGGCCGGGCGGCGCTTCAGTCCCATGAATGCGGCGTATGGCGATTCCGCGGTTCCCGATTTCCCGAGAATCGACGGAACTTGATCGGCGCGCGATAGCGCTCCGCCGCTAACCCTGGCCGGCGGCGCCGTCCAGCACCCGCCAGGTCTTCGAAGCGGCAATCTCCCACGTGAAGTCGGCGCTGCGCGCGCTTCCGGCCACGATCAACCGCTGCTGCAGTGCCGGATCATGGGCCAGCTCGAGCACGGCCTGGCTCCAGGCGCCGGGATCGTCTGGGCTCAGGAGAATGCCGGCCGTGCCGACGATCTCCGGAAGGGCCCCGGCGCTCGAGGCGATGACGGCAGTGCCACAGCGCATAGCCTCCAACGCGGGGAACCCAAAGCCTTCAAAGCGTGACGGAAGGGCCAGGGCAATGGCTCCCGCGTAGAGCGCGGGCAGATCATCGGGCGACACATAGGGCAGCGTGGTCAGGACATCACTGGACAGCGCGTGATCGTGGCCTGGTCCGGCGAGGACCAGGGTCGCGTTCAGGCCCCGCCGGCGCGCCTCGTCGAAGGCACGGCGCAGCATCGACAGGTTCTTGCGGGGATGATTCCGTCCAACATAAAGGAAGTAAGGGCCGACCACGCCCAACCGGTGGGTGACTTCCGCCACCCTCGCCGGGTCCTGCGGACGCATGCGCGGATCGACACCGGAATGCACCACGACCACGCGCCCGCCCGGCACGCCATAGAACCGGACGAGGTCCGCGGCGGTGGCTTTCGAGACGGCGATCAAACGGTTCGCGCGCCGAGCCGCGTACCTGGTGGTTGCCTCCAGATACCAGCGCGCCCGGCGCGAGTAGGACCGCGGCTCTCGCCGATGCCCGACGTCATGAATGGTGACCACCGATGTGAGACCAAGGGCGAACGGCAACACATGGCTGGGAATAAACGTCACCTCGGGCCGCTCCCGGCGAAGCGCCTGTCGCAGCCGCCAGTGCGTCCAGAGGCGCGGAAACGGGATGCCGCGCCATTCGACGGCTGCGGGCAACCATGGTGGGGGATCGGTCGCATTCGCGTAGACGCGCATCGTGCGATCACCCTTCGATGCAGCGAGGGCCTCGATGACGCTGCGCGCGTAAACCTCTGTTCCCGTCGCCACGCGGCGCATCGCGGGGGTTCCGTCGATGCCGACGATCATGGGTGCGGCGCGGAGACGGCGCGACGGCGCGGTTCAGTCACTGTGTAACCGTGGCCCGCGGAGCGGGAATCCGCTAGCATCGCGCAATGTCGGCGAAGAATGCCGTCCCGGATGGCATCGCGGTCGACCTCCTGTTTGCGGCTCAGCCGTTTACCGGTCTCGAGCATCATGCGCTGCACATCCTTCGCGGCCTGCACCAGGTCGGGGCCTCGGTCGACGTCCTGGCTCCCAGCGATGTCATCCCCCACATTCAGGACGCGCTCCAGGGTCATCGAGTCGTGCCTTTTCGGCGCGTGCCACGGGGCTTGCGGATGGGCCGCGAACAATGGTCGCTCCCCTGGCGTTTTGGAGCGTATCCCCGCGCCCTGCGGCTGTTGCACTCGGTGCTCGGCGTGGCGCCTCTGCTGAGCGCCGTCCCGCTGGTGCTGAGCGTGCCCGACCTCGCCTATCGGATCCGCCCTGACGACCTGCATCCGCGTGCCCGCTGGTACTTCGGGATGCTCGGCCCGCGGAGCATTCGGCGGGCGCAACGGGTCATGGTCTCATCCAAAGCGGTCTGCCGGCAGGTCATCGACCTGTACCATATCGCGCCGGAGCGGGTTGCTTATGTCCCGCTGTGCGCCGACGCGACCTTCAAACCGCGGCCGGCGGACGAGGTCGCCGCCGTGCGCAAGCGCTTCGGGTTACCGGAGCGGTATGTCCTCTACGTCGGCACCATCGATCCGCGCAAAGACCTTGCCCGGTTGCGGGCCGCTTATGAGCTGCTTCCACCTGATCTCACGGACGACTCGGCGCTAGTCTTCGTCGGCCGGACCAACCGGGGAGCCGAGCGACTGGCGCGGCAGGTACGCCAGGCGGGACCGCGCAGCCACGTGATTGCGCTGGACTACATCCCGCGCGATGCTCTGCCCGCGATCTACAGCGGCGCGTCGATCTTCGTCTATCCGTCCCGCTACGAAGGCTTTGGGCTGCCGGTGCTGGAGGCGATGTCGTGCGCCACCCCGGTGATCGTGTCTTCGGCCGAGGCCCTGGCCGAGCTGGTCGATGAGGCGGGCGTGGTGCTGCGCACGGAGAGCGTGGAGGAGCTGACCCAGGCAATGGAACGCCTGCTGCGCTTCGATGATGAGCAGTCCCGTCTTCGGAATGCCGGCCTTCAACGGTCGAAGGCGTTCAGCATTGAACGCCTCGGCCGTGAAACGGCGGAGGTCTACCGGCAGGCATTCGCCGCGTGACGCGGTTCAGCCTGCTGGGGGTTCCGATCGACCCACTCAGCGAGGCGGAGGCGATCGAGTGGGTGGCCCGGGCGCTGACGGAGGGGCGGCCCCGCCTGGTGATCAGCGTCAATCCCGAGCGGATCATGCAAGCCGAGCGCGACCCCGACTTCGCGGCCATCCTGCGTCGCGCCGACCTGGCGCTGGCTGACGGCGCTGGCGTCCTCTGGGCGGCCCGGCGGCTGGGGTACCGGCTCCCCAACCGGTTGGCGGGCGTCGATTTCGTCACGGCACTCGCGGCCCGCGGTGCCCGCGACGGATGGCGCTTCTTCTTTCTCGGCGGCGGGCCGGGCGTCGCGGAGGCGGCCGGCCGCGCGCTCCGCCAGCGCTATCCCGGCTTCACCCTGGCCGGGACGCACGCCGGCTCGCCGGATCCGGGGAACGACCCCGCCACCACGCAAGCCGTCCGGTCGAGTGGCGCCCAGTTGCTGTTCCTGGCCTACGGCGCGGCCGCGGAAGAGGCGTGGCTCGCCCGCAACCTCGCCCGTTCCGGCGCCGTCGTCGGAATGGGGGTGGGCGGAAGCTTCGACTTCATCTCCGGTCGAGCTCGGCGCGCTCCTCGCTGGATGCGCGACAGCGGTCTGGAATGGCTCCATCGGCTGCGCCGGGAGCCCTGGCGCTGGCGACGCATGCTGGCCCTGCCGCAATTCGTCCTGCGGGTGATGCGCGAGCCCCGATGACGACCTCATGAAGGATGCCCGTCACCCGCTCGTTACATGCCCTGATGCCTGTCGTCGTCGGCGCGCTGCGCCGGGTTAGCAGCGCGGTTGTTCTTCGCTGGCTCCTTTTTACGGCGATCTTCAGCCTGGCCGCGGTGCCCCCGCTGGATCCCGACCTGTGGTGGCACCTGGCCAACGGGCGCCTCATGGTCACGACCGGCACCATTCCCCACGTCGATCTCTACTCCTTCAGCGCCGCCGGCCACCCCTGGGTGATGCACGAGTGGCTGGCCGATCTCACCATGTACCTGCTCTACCAGCTTGGCGGCCTGCCGCTCCTGGTTGCCGTCTTCGCCGGCGTGGTGACGGCCGGCGCCATCTGCCTCTACGTCATTCTGCGGCGGTCGAACTTGCATCCGACGCTGGCCGCGGTGCTGACCCTGGTCGGGGCGCTTGCGGGTTCGACAGCCTGGGGAGCCCGTCCCCAGCTGCTCAACCTCCTGATGATGGGCGTGCTGGTGGTCGGGCTCGGTTTCTACCGGCAAGGGCGCCTCAGTCCATTCCTGCTTCTGCCCTTCATCTGGTTGTGGGCCAACCTGCATTCTGGCTTCCTGGTGGGCGTCATCATCGCCGGCCTGTTTTTGATCGGTGAATGGTTCGATGCCCGGCGTTCGCCCGCGACCGGGATGCCGGCGCGACGCCGGATCCTGTTCGGGTCGGCGATCGGGGCCGGGACGCTGCTGTCCGTGGTCAACCCGTCGGGTGTCCAGACCCTGCTGTTTCCGCTGGGCACGCTGACGTCGCCCCTGATCCAGAACAACATCCAGGAATGGGCATCGCCGGACTTCCACTCGATGGCCGGCGTGATGTTCGAAGCGATCGTCTTCCTTATCCTGGGTGGGCTGGCGACCGGGAAGGTCAAGGCCCGCACGCACGAGTGGTTGTGGGCCTTCGCCCTTCTGTACCTGGCGCTGGCATCGCAGCGCAACGTACCGTTGTTCGTCATCGGCGCGGCGCCGCTCGCCGCTCGCGGCGCCCAGGCGCTGCTCGTCACCCTCTCGGCGATCCTGCCCACGGCCGTCCGCCGACCGGCCGCCCAGGCGGCGTTGCGCTGGACGCCGATCCGGCTCAACCCTCCCACTGCCGCGCTTGGGGTGCTCAACCTGGCGCTGCTGGTGGTGGCCGTTGTCGTCATGATCACCTACCGCGCCCTCCCGAATCTCCGCTCCGCCGATGAGGCGGACGCCATCGCCTCGGTCTTTCCGGTGCAGGCGACGGATGCGCTCCAGGCCATCGGGAAACCGATCCGCATCTTCAACTACTACGACTATGGCGGCTACCTGCTGTGGCGACTCTATCCCCAGGGGAGCCGCATCTTCATCGATGGTCGGGTGGAAGTCTACGGATCGGCGCTCTTCAGCCGATACCTGCGCGTGAGCTACCTGGCCGAGGGCTGGCCTTCGGTTATCGCGGACGCCGACCCGGACGCGATCGTGCTGCCGAACGGGCATCCCCTCGTCGGACTGCTCGGGCAGAACCCGGAATGGCAGCTGTTTAGCCGTGATCGGGTGGCCACCGTTTTCACCCGAGTAGGCTTCGCTCCATGACCGCCGTTGCGTCATCGGTGGAGATCAGCGCCGTCCTGCCGGCCTTCAACGAGGCCGCCAACCTGGAGGAATCGGTCGGCCGGATGGCGAAGGCGCTCGAGAGGCATGCTCGCGCCTTCGAGATCGTCGTGGTCGACGACGGCAGCCAGGACGGCAGCCCGGCCGTGCTGGACCGGCTCAAGACCACTCATCCGAACCTGCGGGTGGTTCGCCACCCGGTCAATCGCGGATACGGCGCCGCGCTGCGATCGGGATTCCAGGCCGCGCGGTTTCCCTGGATTTTCCTGATGGATGCTGACAACCAGTTTGATCCCGTGGAGGTCGCACAGCTGCTCGCCCGGGCGGCCGACGCCGATATCGTGGCCGGGTACCGCAAGCGCCGCCGCGACCCGCTGCTTCGGCGGCTCAACGCCTGGGCCTTCTTCACGCTGGTGCGGCTCATCTTCGGCCGGCTGGTGCGCGACGTCAACTGCGCCTTCAAATTGATCCGGCGCGATCTCCTTGCCCGCATGGCGTTGCATTCGGATGGCGCCCTGATCAATACCGAGGTGCTGGTCCTGGCCCGCCAGATGCATGCCCGCATCGTGGAAGTGCCGGTGCACCATTATCCGCGCATGTCCGGCAAACAGACCGGCGCCAACCTGCGTGTCGTGGCACGCGCCTTCCGTGAGTTGCTCGCCTTCAAAGCCGAGATGCGGAAAGTGGAGAAGGCCGCATGACGCCGGAGATTTCAATCGTGATCCCGGCCTTCAACGAAGCGCTGCGGCTGCCCGCCACCCTGGACCGGATTGAGGCCTACCTCAAGCGCGCAGGCCTCACCGCCGAGGTGATCGTGGTCGATGACGGCAGCCGCGATGCCACAGCCGAAGTTGTTGCGCAGCGGGCGAAGCGCTGGCCGCAGCTGAAGCTGGTCGTCGCGGAGCGGAATGCCGGCAAGGGCGTGGCGGTGCGACTCGGGATGGTGGCGGCTCGTGGTCGTTACCGGGTGTTCAGCGATGCGGACCTGAGTGTTCCCATTGATGACATGGAAAAGCTGCTGCGTCCGCTTCACACCGGGGCCGGAGTAGCGATCGCCTCCCGCGGATTGCGGTCCTCCCAGGTGGAGCTGCATCAGCCCTGGTACCGGGAAACCATGGGCAAGATCTTCAACCGGTTGGTCCGCATCTTCGTGCTCGGCGGCGTGCACGACACGCAGTGCGGCTTCAAGGCATTCACGGCGGAAGTCGCGGACCGGGTCTTTCCGGTGCTACAGACCCGAGGCTTCGGCTTCGACGTGGAGGTGCTCTACCGAGCGCAGCACGCCGGCTACCAGGTTGTTGAGGTGCCGACCCGCTGGATCAACTCGCCGCAGAGCCGGGTGCACCCGATCCGCGACTCGACGGCGATGTTCCTCGAGCTGCTGGCCATCCCCGGACGTGTCCGCAAACACCCGACTAAGGACATCGGTCTGAAGGACGCAAACCAGGCGTCAGCCTGAGCAGCAGATAGGGGCCGAGCTGCGAACGGGCCGTCGTACGAGCGGCCAACCACTGATCGAGATACGGCGACCCATTGACTGAGCTCAGATTCCACGGCTCGCCGGCGCCATTTGGGCCGAGCACGGCCAACTCGACGCCGGCGCGCGCCAGCTGACACGCGATGGCCCGCTCGACGGGCTCACTATTGGTAAGGCCGGGCAGGGTCTCGTAGTAGACGGTGCCGGGCTTTCTGCCGCTGAGAAAGTAGAGCATCGTGTCGTTGAAGGTGACCAGGTCATTTCGCTGGAGTCCGACCCAGATGGGACGGTCGGGCGGGGTGACCGCATCGATCTCCCGAATGACGCCGGCCAGCTCGGGCGTCGGCATCCAGGCGCGTTGGCCACTGATGCCGCTGTGCGGAATGCCGGCCGCGGCGTGCGGCCGGGCCAGGTCGCGATAGGCTAGCCCGCCCGCCCCCAGGCTCAACAAGAGGATGCCGGCGATTGGCACCAGCGCCGGCAGCGCGCCAGTCGCCGGTCGGACCTGCCGGCCGCGGCGCTCGAGCAGCAGGGCGAGCAGGATGGCCGTCAGCGGCCAGGCGTCCATCGCGTGAATCCCGTCGGCCCGGGTGCGCACCCAGGTGAAGATCAGCATGCCGCCGACGAGCAGCGCCGCCAGCCGGGCTCGCTCACCGGCGACCGCGCGCTGGCGGTAGGCGCGGATGGTCGCCCAGACCCAGATCAGCGAAAACACCACGCCGAGGACGATCACGATGGGGGCCTCGTCACCCTGACCGAACGGGATGCCACGAGCCCGCGGGTAGAGGCTGGTGGCATAGGTGACCAGGTCGAACCAGACGGGCCTGATTCCGGCCATGAGGACTGTGCCACCCCAGAGGCCGGCGGCAACGCTCACGGCACCGAGCACATAGGGCATCAGCCGGTCCCGGACTGACATGATCGTTAGCCCCATCACCAGATAGCCGGCGCCCAGCCCGATTCCGAGCGCAAGGGCGAACTCGGGTCGAGAGAAGGATGCCAGTCCGACCAGGGCCCCGGCCAGCAGCGGCCAGCGCGCCCGGTCGTCATCGATGCCGCAGAGGAAGGCCAGCACCGCCGACACGCCGACCAGGTTTGCCAGGAACGCGGAGTTGAAGGCGGGAACCGAGATCGGTACCACACTGATGAGCCCGGTGAGGAGCAACCGCATGCCACCGCGCAGCCCGAGTCGCCCGGTCACTGCATACGTAACCAGGAACAGCAGCCCCAGCACCACGACCCCCAGGGCCCGCTCGATGACCAGGTTGATCCCGAATGCTTTGAACGCAGCGGCCAGCGCGTATGTGTCCAGTGGTCCATAGGTGATCCAGTAGTCGCGAAAGGGAATCGACCCGGCCGCCGTCAGGGCGGCTTTGGTCAGGGTGACGCCTTCGTCGTAGCGGTCAAGGGGCGCGATCGTAAAGCGCAGCGCGGCCAGCGAGAAAAAGAGGGTGACCGCCAGTCCCTGGGCGATCAGCGCCGGCGAAGGCCATCGACGGTGAGCAACAATCGCCGCCGGCCTTCGAACCGGCTCGAGCATCGCCACCGTCTATCCTCCCATCACCCGATAGATGACGACGGTGCCCTCGTCATGCACAGCCTGCAAATACGGTTGCCCCGCCGGCATGAAGCCGGTTTTTGCCTCGTCGGGTCCCCAGTACAGCAGCGTGATGCCGTTGGCCTTGAGAAATCCCTGCACGGTTGCCGGCGGCTGGCCCGGGGTGAGCACGGTCGCGACGTTGTGGATCTTCTGGAAATAGTCGAGCGTTTCGCTGTAGTGGCCGACGTAGACACTGACCCCGGCCCAGGCGGGCAGTAGCTGCCCCGCCTGGGGAGAGGAAAGCGCCCGGTCGCCGGCCTGATGGTGCGCGGACAGCCAGGCCATGGCCTGCCAGCCATCGTTGCCCACGTAGGCCTCGGGAAAGGCGCCCGAAGCGAAGCGCAGGGCGATGGCCAGCACGATGGCCGAGGCGAAGCAGCATGTGGTCACCAGGATGGCGGTGACCCGGCGGGCGGAGGCGCGGCGGAGGCGGGCCGTCAGGGCGCGGAGGCCGATCGCCGCCAGGATGCCGATCGGGACGTAGAGCGCGTCGAGCAGCCGGCGCTGAATGTTCGCCAGGTTGGGAAGGTAGAGGAGGAGGATGACCAGCGGCGGCCACGTCAGCATTAGCGCCAGGCCCTGGTCGCGGCGCCGCCAGACGATCACCATCCCGCCGATGGCCAGCAGGAGGGGAACCCCCAGGCTGACCGCGAGGCTGAGTGGGGCCGGCGCCTGATGGCGCCACTGCCGTGCCCATTCGGCGATGGTCGGGTCGGAGAAGAGGATCCAGGCGTTGTAGGCGAGCAGCGGCGCGGTGGCGATAAACGGCACCATCTCGGCGGCGAGGGTTCGCCATGCGGGTCGCCGGCCCCACGCCAGCAGCAGCACCTGGTACCCGATCCAGATGATGGCGATGACCGGGATCATCTGGGGATGGATCGCGGTGAGCGCCAGGAGCGCCGCCGAGGTCAGCGCCACGGAGCGCCGGCCAGGCCGATCGGCGATCTGCAGCAGCCCCAGCAGGCTCGCGATGATGAGCGCCGTCGCCCAGGCGAAGTGCGGGATGGCGATGATCGAGTACCAGCCGCTCAGCTCGGGAAGATGGAGGTCGAGCGCCTCGAGCTTGGTGCCAAAGATGGCGGGATTGCCCGCTGCCTGCGCGAGAAAGCCGAGGCCCGACCCCAGGATGACGAGGACCAGTCCGAGGCGGCGAAGCTCGGGCGGGAGCAGCCGCCGGCAGAGACGGTCGACCGCCAGCACGAGCACGAGGGCGCCGGAAATCCGGGCGAGGTGATAGGTGGCGATCAGCGGGAGATGAAGCAGCGCGGCCAGATGGCCGAACAGCAGATAGAAACCGAACAGAAAGACGCCACCATGCGGCTCGCTCGTGTAGGGATCGGACCAGAGCCAGGAGCCGTCCGCACCCTGCCTCATCTTCGCGAGGTAAGTTGTGGCGTCGTCGGCGATGAAGAAGAAGCCGGCGAAATGATGGCCAGGCGGCGTCCAGGCGTAGGCCAGCAGATACGGCAGAAGCGAGAGCGCCGCGATGGCCGCAGCGAAGCCGAGGGCAAAGGTGAGCCGCGGTCGCCGGCGGGCGGTCGGGCGTGGACGCGGCCGGTCTAGCGGGAGCGCAGCAGCCATGGTGCGGCCAGAAAGACCATCAGGGTTCCAAAGAACATCGCGTTGGATGCCACGAACACGATGGGGTCGTGGGTCTGGGCATCGCGGAAACCCGCCTGGCCAAAGGCCGGGCCGGCCGGATAGCGGGACAGCACGCTGAAGACGAAGAGCAAGCCGGCGAGGGCAACCGTGGGGATGATCGGCCACTCGCGTTCGGCGAGGGCGATGGCGCCCAACCAGATGACGGGCAGCAGGATGACAAGATGATGCGGCCACGTCACCGACGACAGCAGCGGGATCAGCGGTATGAAGGCGGCACAGCGGGCCAGCCCCGAATGATGCTGCGTACGCCAGAACCACCCGCCGACGAGGAGAACGCCGACGGCGGCAGGCAGGAGGAAGGCCCACGGAATCTCGACCCACGGCCGGGTGTAGGGGTTGGCACTGGAAACCCGGACGCGAAAACCGCTAAGCGACTGGTTGGCGTAGAAGGCCGTGCCGTGGCCCAGGGTGGGCAGGACTTGCCCGACAAAGACGACAGTGTCGTGGAAGCGAAATACCGCGCCAACGCCGGTGAGGGCGGCGAGGGCGCCGACCATCCAGCCCGCCGCTCGAAGGCGGCGGTCGAGCACGAGCCAGACCAGCAGGATGATCGGGGTCAGCTTCAATGCGGCGGCGACCCCCAGCGCCGCACCGAACCGCGGCCGGCCCTGGACGATGCCGATGATGCCGGCGGTAACCAGCAGCAGGATTGGCAGGTTCGCCTGACCCTGCACGGCATCGATCCACAGCGGATAGAAGGTCAGGGTCGCCAGCACCAGCGTGGTCACCGCCCAGCCTGGTGGCCTTCGCCAGCGAACGATGAGGGCGATCGCGCCGATCAGTGACGCCTGGCCGATCAACAGCCAGATCGCGCTCGCCAGCGCCTCAGGCAGCAGCCCCAACGGAGCGATCAGCAGGGCGAACACCGGCGGGTAGATGAACGCCGGCCTCAGCGTCGGGTCGGGGAATGGATGGTGGAGGAACGTGGCGTAGAGCGGCGCCCCATCAAAGATGTCGCGGGCGGCGCCCAGGTAGGCGGCGAGGTCCTGGTGGCGTAACCCGGCGGCACCGAGGACGACGAGATAGACGGCGATCGCAGAGCCGATCAAGCCGGCCTGGGCGACGAACGCCGGCCGAACCTTCCGTGAGGCGGGCGCAGCCGGCATCGCCCGAGCCGCGGAGGGAGGAAACGACACTGCCAGCCTATAACGCCCCGGAGAAGGGGTTCCTCACACTCGTCGTTACACCGTCGTCATGGCTGGCGCACGACCGCCGGCCGGTGGACTTGGGGTATCGCTGACCCGGGTCGCCGCCCGGTTGACCACCCCGTTCGCCTACCTGGCGGTGCTCGGCGGGCTCCAGCTGTCGGTGTTGTGGACGCTGCGGCCGCATATCGGAATCTGGCTGCCGGCGACCGCCACGGTCGGCCTGGTCGTGGTGCTGGTACTGGTCCGGCTCAAGCCGGGTCCCGGGTTAGCGACCTGGGGCGTGGCGGCGCTCGGCGCCTTCACCGCCATCGGACCGACGCTGTCTGCGATGCTCGAGCGGCCGAGGGTCGGGCTCACCATGGAGCACGACGGCATGCTCCAGGTCGAGTCGGCGATCGACCGAGTCCTCGGCGGGCAGCCGGTCTACGGCGTCGACTGGTCCGCCACGCCGATGGCCAGGCTGCCCTGGGATCTGACCACCGGTGGCAACCCGGCGCTGCACCACATGGCGTACCTTCCGCTGACCGTGCTGGTTGGGATTCCATTCCGGTTGCTGACCGGCGCGCTCGGCCTGCCCTTCGACTACCGGATCGTTCTCATCGGTTTCGCTCTGCTCGGCCTCATCGCCATCGCGGCGCTGCCGCTCTCCGCGGAGCGCCGCATGATGCTGATGGCTGCGATCTACGTCAGCCCTCTGATCACGCTGTACCTGTGGTCGGGGCGCAACGACATCGAGTTCCTGGCCGCCGTGCTTCTGAGCCTGACGTTCCTGTCGCGTGGCCATCCGATCCTGGCCTCCGGCGCGCTCGGCATTGCGGTCGCGTTGAAACCGTTCGCCTGGCTGGCGGTGCCCTTCTTGCTGCTCCTGCTCCTCACGCGGTGGCGTTCCGGCCAGGGCCATCGTGAGCTGCTCACCAGTCTCGCCGTCCTGGTCATCACCCCGATCGTGACGATCATTCCATTCTTCATCGCCAATCCGCAGGCCTTCTGGACGGACGTCGTCCTCTACACCAGCGGCGGGGTACCCGATGCCTATCCAATTCAAGGCTATGGCTTTGGCGCCATGCTTTATGCGACCGGCCTCATCACTCACCGCACCGACGCGTTTCCGTTCGGGGCGTTTCAGCTCGCCGCCGTGGTACCGGTGATCTGGCTGGCCGGCCGCGCGCTGACTCGACGGCCGACCGTCGGTCGCTGGATGGCTGGCTACGCCGGTGCCCTGCTCGCCTTCATGTTCTTCGCGCGGTTCTTCAACGACAACTACGTCGCGGTCGTGATCACCCTGTTCCTCTGTGTCCTGCCCCTGGGCGCGGCGAGCCTGGCGCCGTCGCGCGCGGACCGGGCTGGGCGGCTCGCCGCCTGATGGCCTTCGCCGCGCGCCGCTGGGCGGTGGCTGAGCAAAACCCCCGGACGAGGCGCGGTCCGGCAGCCTGGCGGTGGCCGGCGGTCGTCGGTGCCGTGCTCTGCCTGCTCACGATTCCGCCGATCGCGCTCGCCGCCATTCGCGTGCCAGCGGACAGCGTGTTCTCCGGATACGTCGTCATCGCCCGCGACGCGTACGTCTACCAGGCGATGTGGCGCACCGGCTGGCAGGGCGCCTGGCTCTTCCACTCCGCGTTCACAGCGGAGACCCTGCCCGGCATCGTGCTCTACTCCTGGTACCTGTGGCCGGCTCACCTGCTGGGTTGGGCGGCCGGGCCATGGCTCTATCACCTCGCGCGGGTGGCCGCAGCGGGAGCCCTACTGGCCGCGGTCTTCATGCTGACCGGGGAATTGTTTCGGCCACGGCTGCTGCGCCGCTGGGCCTTCCTGCTCTGCGTCCTGGGGGGCGGCGTCGGCGCGCTCCTGCCGAGCGAGGTCCACATCGGGCCGGTCGTCACCCGTGCCACCGAGATGAGCGTCCCTGGCACCAGCGTGGCGGACCTGATCGCGATGGCGCCGCATCTGTCCTGGGCCATGGCGCTGATGTGTTTGACGATGGTGGCCGGGCTCCGCCTGCGTCATCGCGCCAGCCGGCGCTGGCTGCTCGGTGGAATCGCGGCAATCCTGGGCCTGCAGCTGATCTATCCGCAGCTCGCCCTTCTCGCCGTGGGCGCGCTGCTGGGCTGGTCGATCGTTCGGCGGCATCGCCACGCCGGCTGGTTTGCGTTAGCCGGCGCATTGGTGCAGCTGCCATATCTGATCTATCTGTTCTGGGTCTGGCGCACAACGCCCGCCGCTCTGTCGGTGATCCGTCCGGTGCTGGAGGTGGGCGATCCGTTCGGGTTCCTGGTCCTCTCGCACCTGATGGCCAGCGGCTTGATCGTCGTGGCGATCTGGCGCCGCCGGCTTCGCGGTGATCTTCTGCTCCCCGCGCTGTGGATCGCGGGGATGACGATCTTCATGTTTTCGCCCGGCATCAGCGGAGTTCTGGGCCGCAGTTTCATGGCCAGCTCCATCCCATTCGGGTTGTGCGCAACGCCCGGCCTGCTTGCGCTGCTGCGCGAAGTTCGGGGGCTTCGCTGGCGGCGGCGGCTGCTGGCTGTGGCGCTCACGGCCTCGAGTTTTTTTGGAATCTTCAGCCTCGCTCAGGCGTACTGGGTCGCGGGCTTCCGGTTGGATCCGCGGGCGGAGTACGAGAGCCGCGCGGAAGCCGTGCTCCTGGCGCGGCTGGCCCCGCAGGTATCGGCCCGGGATCTGGTGCTGACCACCTACCTCGACGGCATCTTCGTCCCGGCGCAGACCGATGCCCGCGTCTTCGCCGGCCACCCGGAGATGACGATCGATGCCCCCCGCAAGTCCTCCGAAGCGCTGGCCTTTTTTCATGACTGGGACCAGGTCGAGCGCGCCAGGTTTCTCGCGGCCAACCATATCGACTATGTGCTCACCACCGACGGCGAGGCCACCGGCAGCCTCGAGCGTGACCCTGGACTTCGGCTGATCGAGCGTGAGGGCGGCGCGGCGCTCTTCGAGGTGACCCGATGACCGGCCGCTGGCAGCGGTGGACGATGGCCGTGGCGGTCGGGTTCGTGATCGCCGGCCTGCTCGTCGTGGGCCGTGAGTCCAGCCTCGCCCGCCGCAGCGCCGATTTCACGATCACCTATTCGGCGGCGCTGCTGATCCGCGAGGGCCGGCCGGACGCCATCTACCAGACCGATCAACTCGGCCCGCTGATGCTGCGCCTGTCCGACAACGCGATTGACCCGCGGCTCCCGTTCGACGCCCCGCTGGCAGGGGCGTTGCCCCTGGTGCCGCTGACATTTCTTCCGCTGGAGGTGGCCTTCCACGCCTGGCAGCTCATCACGCTTCTTCTGCTCTGCCTGTCGCTCGTCCTGATGGGGCGATGGTTGCCGCTTGGCCGGCGGGCGCCGGCCATCGCGCTCCTGGGGCTGCTCGGCTTTCCGGCGACCTGGGCTCTTCTCTCGGAGGGCCAGTCAACGGCGCTGCTTCTCCTGGGGGCAGTCCTTCTCATCGGTGCCTGGTGCCGGGATTCATGGCGCCTGGCTTTCGTTGGCGGCCTGCTGCTGGCGCTCAAGCCGCAGTATCTGCCGGCCTACCTGATCCTGCTTGGCGCCCGGCGCCAGTGGCGGGCGCTGGGCGCGGCGATGGGGGGCGCCGTCGTCGTGGGCCTCAGCCCGATGCTCGCCGGCGGTCCATCCGGTCTGCTGGCCATGGTCTGGAGCGCCCTCGACGCCGGCCAGGGCGTGGTGCGCTACAACGAGAGCCTGATCGCGACCATCGCGCCCCTGCTTCCCGGACCGCTGCCGACCATCGTCGGCTTCGCCATGTGGGGTGTCGTCCTGGCGGTGCTGACGCCAATTGCCATTCGTCACCGGAGCTCGATCGCCGTCGCCACCCTGGCGACCGGGATCGCCATCGGCTTCTCTCCGCATGCGCTGCCCTACGACACCGTCCTCCTGGTCGTGCCGGCCTGGCTCGGGTTCGTCCTCTACCGTGCGGGGGCGGTGCCCAGCCCGGCGCCAGCCTGCCTCGCTATTGCGCTGGCCCTGCTCGTCGACCTGGGACGGCCGCTGGTCAACCTGGCACCGGTGGTGCTGCTGGCCTGCCTCGCCTGGTACGGCCGGGCGGTGTGGATCAGGCGGCGGCGCCCGCCGCGGGTCGCGCAGGCTGCATGACCGCGCCGGACCGCTCTCGTCGCAACATCTGCAGCAGCAGCGTCCACAGCAACAGCAGACCGAGGAGTTTGACCGATGTTCCGGCCAGCACCAGCACGGCCTGGCCGGCGCCGTGCACCTGCAGGTCGGCCGGCAACGGAAAGGCGCGCCGGTCGAGCCAGCACATCGCGTAACCGGCGAACAACCACCACCCGTATCGATGGCCGGGCCGCCGGACCGTGATCCAGGCGACCGCGGTCGCCACCGGGAGGAGCAAGGTGACGAGGTGGTGCTGCCAGGTCACGCTGCTGGCGATCAGCAACGAGGTCATCAGCGCGGCCACGCTGAGCCGGAGCGTCCATCGAGCGTCCGCTGACGACGTCTCAAACGCTCGCATCGCACTGAAGCGCGGCTCGCGTGGGGCGACGCCCCGGGCCTGCCAGATCGTGACGCCGATAACGACAACGGCGGCCAGCGCGATCACGACCTTGGCCGCACTCTGGGTCATGCTTCCCAATAGGTTCGGCGAGAGCTGCACGATCCGGCTGACGAGCCCATCGATCGAACCGTTGTCCCAGTTGGCCGTGCCCAAGCCGATCCGCGGGAGCACGACCGTGAAGAATTGCCAGCTGCCGGGTGAGGCCAGCATCGTGGTTGCCGTCAGCGCCACCAGCGCCGCAGCGCCGATGGCCGCCAGGCGGAGACGGCCCAGCCGGGCGAAGAGCGGAATCAAAAAGATCGGCGTGACCTTGAGCGATGCGGCCAGCGCGATGAAGATTCCGGCAATCCCATCCCGGCGCCGCAGGGCGGCCCACAGCGTGATGGTGACGAGCAGCAGCCACACCGTGGCCACCTGCTGGAACTTCAGGTTGAGATAGACCGGCATGAAGCCGAACGCTGCCAGCAGCAGCAGGCGGCGGCCGGTGCGGGAGAGCTCGGGATGGATGCGAAGTATCAGCGCCAGCGATCCGAGGAATGCGCCGTGCACGGCGATCAGCCAGATCCGAGCCGCGGTCAAAAGTCCGAGCGGAGTCAGGGGCGCGAGCAGCTCCGCGAAGAAGGGAGGATAGATGTACGCGACCACCCAGGCTTCGGTGCCCCAGGAGCGCTTGAAATCGCCGTAGATGTCGCCGCCGTGCGCCGCTGCCTGGGCGCCGCCGAAGTAATTGACGAAGTCGAAGCGCAACGCGGCGGGCGTCAGGCCGACCCACTGCGCGATCGACCAGACGGCGTAGTAGGCGGCGGCGATGACGACCAGCAGCAAAAGGATGCGCTCCCGGAATCGAGGCTCGTACAGCCGGCGGATGCCATACCAGGTGCGTACGCTCATGCGGCCACCGCCGGGGCGAGCTGGGCCGGAGCCCGGGCGATGCGTCGACGGTGCCACGCGAGCAACAGCAGGGTGACCGGGATCGCGGTGAAGCCGTTGAAGTACCCCAGGCGGAGCCCCAGGAAATAACAGAGGGGAAAGATCAAAAAGGCCCAGATCGTGACCTCGACCAGCGGGTCGGCCCAGCCCTCGAGCCGCGGGCCGAGCAGCACCACCACCAGCGGCAGCAGCAAGATCATGTCGTACGACTGGACGAAGGGGAGCGCGGCTAGCCAGACGAGCAACAGCGTGAGCCCGCGGGTCTGTGGGTCGGAAGCACGCCGCAGCGCCCATCCGGCATAGCCGGTGGCGGCGGCCATGGTCAGCAGCAGGGCCGCCAGCTTTGGCCAGCCGTGCAGGCCAGGGTAGAAAAAACTCTCGATGGAGGCGATATCCGGCTGGATGCCCTGCACCGCCTGCCACATGCGCGGGATCTGCAGCGGCCACTCCACAAAGCCGGCGTGAAGCACGACGGTCGCGGCGCCGAAGGCGACCGCCGAGGCGGCGAGGAAGCCCCCGACGACGCGGCGCGCCATCGACGGCTCGAGCAAAACGATGACCAGCGGCAGCGGAAGGCCGATGTTGGGCTTCAGCCAGATCAGCACCAGCGCCAGGCCGGCCCACCAGCCGTGGCCGCGGCCGGCCAGGTACCAGGCCGCGACAAAGGCGCCGAACACGATGACCGAGACCTGGCCCATGAAGAGATTGATGAACCCGACCGCGGACAGGGCGGCGCAGGCGGCACCGAGCCAGGCTCGTCTGGGCCGCCAGCCCAGCACGGCGAAAACCGTGAACGAAGCGGCGACCAGCACCAGCAACAGAAGAGTGGTGTAGATCGCGTCCGCGACCTGCCACGGCAGTGAGGTCAACGGGACGAGGGCGAAGGCGAGCCAGGGACCTTCCGGATACGCGAGAAACTCATAGAAGGCCGGGTCGCCCGGCTCGAGCTGCCGCGGGGCATCGTAGAGTTGAGCCTCGACGCGCGCCAGCGAGGGCCAATCGTAGGGATCACCGTGGTGCGCGACGACGGTGGCCGCCGCGAAGAAGGCCCGGAAGTCCTGTCCCACGGTCGGTGAGCTCGCCAGCTGGCGGACATACGGGATCGTCATCGCGACGAGGAAGACGATCAGCAGCCGCTGGCGCAGCCGCCGGCGGCCGGCACCACTCACGTCGCTGCCCGGGCGGCGTATGAGCGATTGTCGGGGGTGTCGCGCATCATGATCGTCGCCTTGTCGAAGGTGCGCAGCTCGAACCACCCGACATGGCCGGGCGCGTTGTGGTCCTGGCGCAGACCGGTAATGATCGGGTCACTGGTGTGGAAGATCACCCAGTTGATGCGGTAATGCTCGAACAACTGGGCCTGGTCCGAACCCAGTGACTGCAGGTGATCGTAGTCACGCAGCAACGCGTCGCCGGAGAGCGCCGCGTCACCGAAGATGAAGACCGGCTCCGCCGGCTCGCGACCGTATAAGCGGAAGATCAGGTAGCCGCCCCACCCGTAGGCATTCAACATGCGGCCCGGGGCCGGGTGCTGGACGAGGAAATCCGCGGCCTTGATGGGGAAGTCCCGGGCGACCAGCTTCCCGTCGACGCGCTGTAGCGCGCTGGGCACGCTGGCCAGCGCCACGAGCGCGACCAGCGCCAGCACCATGGCGACGTTGGCGACGAAGGTGACCGGCGTGGTCTTCGGCACCCGCAGCGGCCACCGCCAGGGAAGGCGCTCGCGCGCCTGCTGGGCATAGTCGGCCAGGGCGGGGACCGCGACGAGCATGAACAGCGAAAGGTTGCGCACGGAGTGCAGAGCGAGGCCAAGCCCGATCAGGAGCAGCAGGAACTGGCGGGGCTCGATGCGGCGCGACAGGGCGAGCCCGCCGATGATCAGGAAGATCATCGCCTCGAAGGCCCAGATCTGCGACATCTGGAAGTTGGGCGAGAACCATTCGACGATGAGCCGCTGCTGTTCGGGGCTGCCCCCGGTCTGGAAGGGATAGAGATAGATATCCCAGCCGTTCGGGTTGAGGATGGCGACGCCGATCGAGGCCGCAAGCACCAACGTCATGGCCCGCAATCGGGGGAGGGGCATTGACCCCGGACGCCGGAGCAGGTAGCGCAGCCCCTCCACCACCAGGGCAACGCCGAGGATCGCGTAGCCGAGGACAAACCCGGCGTGGAGGTTAACCCAGACGAGCATGACGGCGGGCAGGAAATAGAGCGCGCGGCTGTTGC
Organism: Chloroflexota bacterium; assembly: GCA_005889535.1. Classification (GTDB taxonomy): domain Bacteria; phylum Chloroflexota; class Dormibacteria; order CF-121; family CF-121; genus CF-13. The sequence continues at coordinate 32,462 of VBHC01000111.1, read as the reverse complement.
CTTCGCAAAACCGCTTGACCCACAGGTAAGTCAGCGCGCTGAGCGCGAAAGTGATCATCTGGATGCGCGGTCCCCAGATGGGATTGGCTGCCGCCACCCCGAGGGCCAGGGCGAGTCCGGCGATCACGAAGTTGACCCGGCGATCGATGGCGAGGTAGACCAGCAGGAATCCGGCGGCGGTTACGGCGCCCAGCGTCAGGCTGACCAGGGGCAGCCGTCCAACGGCATAGAGCACCGCGAGCACGACTTCGCTCAGCCACTCGTGGGTGATCCAGCGATGGTCGGGAACGGTAAAGGTGTACAGGTCCTGGTGCGGTACGGCGTGGTGGCTGAGGATCCAGTTTCCGGTGGTGATGTGCCACCAGAAGTCCGGGTCGGTGACCGGTTGGATGGCGGCGATCAGCATCGTCACGAAGATGGCGATGGTGAAGAAATGCGGCAGGTCGAGCCAGCGCACGGCTCGGGCGAGCCAGCGGTCAGCCTCTGGCTCGAGCGAGGACGGAACTGAGGAGCGGGCCAGGCTTGCCAATCTACTAGACGAGGAAGGGAATGAGCCGGCGGGTCCGCCTGGCGTAGCCCTCGTAGGTGGGATACACCCTCTGCAGCATTCGCTCCTCGTAGTACGTCCGACACAATTGGGCAGCCACAAAAATGGCGAGGACCAGCGCGTGCAGACTGAAGAGGGTCGGCGTCACCAGGCCAAAGCCGGCGATGATCTCCCCCAGATAGATCGGGTGGCGCACGAACCGGTAGGGGCCGCTGGTCACCAGTCCGCGGGCCTCGGGCACGATGCTGAAGCGGTTTCGGAGATAGCTCAGGGAGTAGAGGGCGAGGACCATGCCGCAGGCCAGGCAGATATCACTCAAGGCGAGCACCCAGACGTCGGTGCTGCGCAGCTGGCCCGGGATCAAGAAGATGCCATAGAGGATGAAGCTGCCGATCAGCGCGACCGCGATGGCGAGCGGATTGTGATCGTGGGCGATCGCCTTGCTGCGCACGGCGTAGATCCCGAGCAGGAAGGCGAAGAAGGCCACCGTCAGGACACGGTTGAGCAGATACATGGCTTCGGCACGGTCCAGCTCGCCGCTGACGGCGCGCTCGATCCCGGAGTAGGCGAGCTCGGCCTGGATCGCCACCAGGAAGCCAAAGACTCCCAGCGGTAGCGCCCGTCCGAGGATGAAGGACGCCCGTTCGCTCATCTGCTACGGAGATTCAGCGTGAATTCATCGATTTTCCTGCTATCATTGGGCCGCCAAACGGGGGCTCCAGCCGGGAGCGGGGGCCGTTTCCCTAGTCCTATATGAGTGCGATCCAGGCCACGGATGAGATTTTCGATCCATTCGTGTTGATTCACCAATCGGTCACGGCTCGCCTGCAGACGGTCGAGGCCGAACTCGAGACGGCCGAGCAGAAGTCGCGCGACCTGGAGGCATCCCTCGAGCGAGTCCGCGATCTGGCCGAGGAGTCCCGAGTCGTCGAAAAGCACCTGCTCAACAACCTCAAGCAGTTCTCGCCGTCGGAGGTCCAGGAGACGTTCGGCAACATTCGGGAAACACAGCTCAGCGTGGAACGGGTGCAGATCGAGTACGAGGCGCTTGCCAGCCGCCGCGCCGAGCTCAAGGACCAGGGCCAGTTCCTGCGTTCGGCCAGTCAGATCCTGGCCGACCTGCAGCGGATGTACGGAGAAAATGGCGCCCATCAGCCCCCGGCCGATGGCGACAAGCAGTTCCGTGACGCCTCCCGGCAGGTGTTTCAGATCATCGAAGAGGAACGGATGCGCATCGCCCGCGACATGCACGACGGTCCCGCGCAGTCGATGGCCAACCTGGTGCTGCAGGCGGAGATCCTGGAGCGGTTGCTCGACCGCAATCCCAAGCAATTGGTAACGGAGCTGGCCGAGTTCAAGAACAGCGTCCGCAATGCGCTGGAGGAGACCCGCCAACTGATCTTCGACCTCCGGCCGATGACGCTCGACGACCTCGGGTTGGTCCCCACGCTGCGCAAGTTCATCAAGGAATACGGCGACCGCTACGGCCTGGCGACCCGCTTCAACGTGGTGGGGCAGGAGCGCCGGCTGCTGGGCAACACCGAGGGCGTCCTGTTCCGTATCGTGCAGGAAGCCCTGACCAACGTGCACAAGCACGCCCGGGCAAAGATGGCGGAGGTCACCATGAACCTGCAGCCGTCCCGGGTCTCGGTGGTCGTCAAGGACGACGGCCAGGGGTTCGATGTCGCCCGCACGGAGGCAAACCTCCACAAGAACAAGAACCTGGGCCTGCTCTCGATGCGCGAACGCGCCGAGCTGGAAAAGGGGACCCTCGAGATCCGCTCCCAACCCGGGCGGGGCACCGAAGTCAAAGTCGAAATCCCTCTCGCCAAGCGCTAGTACCACTAAGAAAGCGCCGGGCCGGCCTTGGCACGGACCGGCACGCGCGCGAAGCGCGCAGCTTTAGCGTCGGCCGGGCGGCGGCGCGTCCGGAAAAGTGCAACCGGAGCGTGCGACTCCTGTCGCCGCGACGGGCACGCTGGAGGACACCGGCGGCGACGCAACCGGCCGCTCAAGTCACCGTGTAACTGTTTTCGCAAGGGAACGCGCTCGCCGTTACGGACTCGTCAAAAGTCTTTCGCCGTTCTTCGGCGGAGCGTGCGTTGATCCGTACGCCACTGAGTGTGAGACTGTGGTCGATCCACTTCAAAAGGAGGTGAATTAGCATGTTGACCAACCTTTATCTGCGCCTCCGTGAGCTGCTCAACCGTGAGGAAGGGCAGGGTATGGTAGAGTACGCCCTCATTCTCGTCTTGATCGCGGTGGTCGTGATCGTAGTTCTGATCGTGCTCGGCAACCAGGTCAAGAACGTGTTCTGCAACATCTCGGGCGGTCTCGGCCAGTAACGCACCCAACGCTCTTGGGAGCAACAAGAGAGAGCCTGCGCAAGCAGGCTCTCTTCGTTTTTTGGCCCCGCTGGTCACGAATCATCAGCTTGCGCAAGGAAGACCGCTGACTCATAGATACATGACGCGAAGGAGCGTCACGCCGACAAGCGCTGGCGCCGAATATCAGGAGGTGAGTTGATTGGCGACTGAGGTAAAGCCGAAGAGCAACCGCATCCTCTTGATCTTCGGGTTTTTCCTCGCCATTGTGGCGTTTGGAGGGGCTTTGCTGGTGGGCCGGACGGGGGGCGGCGCTAACTCGCTGGTCACCGGCCCGAGGAACATCCCCGCCGTGGTGGCGACCAAAGACATCCCGGCGTCGACCCAGATCACGGCCGACATGGTGACCATCGCGCAATACTCGACCGAGCAGGCACCGCCGTTTGCCTACCGGACCAAGGAGGTCGTGGTCGGCAAGTTTGCCGCGATTCCGATCCATAAGGACTCGGCGATCATCGACTATGACCTGGTGAGCGACGCCAGCGGCGTGCAGCCGGCCAAGCAGGCCTTCCTGCCCATCCCCAAGGGGATGGTGGCGATGCAGATCCCAACCGGCGAACTGGTCGGGATCGGTGGCAACATCCAGCCCGACGACCGGATCGACATCATCGTCAGCTATAACCCGAACCCGGCGGACGCGAAGCAGAAGACGAAGACGCAGACGACCTTTACCAACCTTCAGATCATCCGGGTTGGGCCGGCCGGCGGCGCCAACGCCCGTGGCATCACCTCGAGCCTCACGGTGATCGTCACGCTGCAGCAGGCTCAGGACCTCAAATGGTTGCTTGACAACACCAACTACAAGTTCGTGCTCCGGTCGGTTCAGGACTACCCGGTGCCCGAGGTGCCAACCGGCATCACGGATATCGACACCTTCAACAACACCTACCACGTCAAGTAGACCGGCCAAGAAAAAAACGTTGACAGGCTCCCCGCGAAATCGGAAGATTTCGCGGGGTGCCTTCTTTAACGAGATGACCAGATGAGCGAGCCAATCAAAGTCCTGATCGTGGACGACATCCCCAGCACGCTGGACAATCTCCAGAAGCTGCTCTCCTTCGAGCCCGACATCCAGGTCGTCGCCACCGCCGTCAATGGCAAGGAGGGCGTCGAGCAGGCGAAGAAGGTCGCCCCGGACCTCGTCCTGATGGACGTCAACATGCCGATCATGGACGGCATCCAGGCGACCGAGATGCTGGCCCAGGAGGCGCCCGGGTCCCCGGTCATCATCATGTCGGTCCAGGGCGAGCGGGACTACCTGCGGCGGGCTATGCAGTCGGGGGCCCGCGAGTTCCTGATCAAGCCCTTCTCGGGCGACGAGCTGATCGCCAGTATCCGGCGCGTCTACCAGCTCGAACAGAAGAAGGAATCCTTCCTCGCCAAATCGACCGGCACAACGGCCGCCGCGCCAGCGGCCCCCGCCGACGGCCAATCCTCGCGCCGCGGGGAGCATGGACAGGTCTTCTTCTTCTATTCCGGCAAAGGCGGCGTGGGCAAGTCCCTGATCGCGGCCAACCTGGCCGTCTCCATGGCGAACGAGACCAAGGGGAAGGTCGCCCTGGTCGATCTCGACCTGCAGTTCGGCGACATCGGCGTACTGCTGAACCTCGACCACTCCCAGGGCATTACCGACCTGATCGAAAACATCGACCACATGGATCCGGACTTCATCCGGGAGATCATGGTCGACGGCCCCTACGGCATCAAGGTGCTGCTGACCCCGATCAGCCCGGAGCTGGCGGACCTGGTCACCGTCGACCACGTGCGCCGCATTTTCAGCGAGCTCCGCAAGATGTTCGACTACATCATCGTCGACAGCAGCGCCCATCTGGGTGAGATCAACCTGGAGGTCCTGGACCACGCCGATCGGGTGGTGGTCGTCACCTCGCTCAGCATTCCGGCGATCAAGAACACCAAGCTGGCCCTCAAAATTTTCGACTCTCTGTCGATTTCACCCGACCGCGTCGTTCTCCTCCTGAACAAGTCCGACGCGCACTCGGAGTTCAACAAGGAGAGTGTGGAGGCGAACCTGCGCTTCCCGATCGCCGGCCAGATCCCGAACGATCCGAAGCTCGTGATCAACTCCATCAACCGGGGCAATCCGTTCGTGACCACTCACCCCGAGTCGGAAATCAGCCAGCGGATCCGCGAGCTGGTCGCCAAGCTGCTGCCCTCGGCGCCTGCCGCCGAGCCGGAGACGGCCGAGAAAAAACCCCGCAAGGGTCTGTTCGCCCGCCGTTAGGAAGGTTGAGATGAATTCGGGGGTCGCCGCCTACCCGGACAAACCACGCTGCGTGACTTGCCGGCAGCGCTCCGTTACCGTGCTGAGGCGGGTCTAGGTGTCGCTCCTCGATCGCGTCCAGAAGCAGCAGGGCCCCGATCCGACGGCGGTGCCCGAGGGCGCCTACGTCCCGCAGGCCGGTGGGACCCCGGGGACGCGCCAGGGTACGTCGTCCACGCGCGTACGCACCTCCTTCGAGCTCCAGGCGGAACGCATCAAGAACCGTCTGCAAGCGCGGCTGATCGAGAACATCGACGAGGGCGAAGACGAAGATCGGGAGCAGCGGGCGGCCCGCATCACCGACGCGCTCAACGCGGTGGTGGCGGAGATGGGCCTGTCGCTCACCAAGCCGGAGAAGCAGCGCCTGCTGGAGTCGGTGCTCAACGACTTCCTCGGCTTGGGCCCGATCGAGGCGCTGATCAGCGATCCGACCATCACCGAGATCATGGTCAACGGGCCAGACCAGATCTTCGTCGAGCACAAGGGAAAGCTGACCCTGTCCACCACTCAGTTCGAGAGCGAAGAGCAGCTTCGACGGGTGATCGACCGGATCGTCTCCACCATCGGGCGGCGCATCGATGAGAGCTCTCCCATGGTCGACGCCCGGCTGAAGGACGGCTCCCGCGTCAACGTCATCATCCCGCCGCTCTCCCTGAACGGGCCCATCCTGACCATCCGAAAGTTCTCCAAGGACCCCTACAAGATCAGCGACCTGATCAAGTTCGGCAGCCTGACCGACCCGATGGCGCAGTTCGTGCGGGCCTGCGTGCGGTCCCGGCTGAACATGCTGGTCTCGGGCGGCACCGGCTCCGGCAAGACCACCACCCTCAACGTCCTGTCCAGCTTCATTCCCGAGGAGGAGCGGGTGGTGACCGTCGAGGATGCCGCCGAGCTCCAGCTGAACCAGGAGCACGTTGTAACACTTGAGTCACGGCCGGCGACCGTGGAGGGCCGAGGCCGGATCGCGATCCGGGACCTCGTGGTCAATGCGTTACGCATGCGGCCAGATCGGATCGTGGTAGGGGAGTGCCGCGGTGGCGAAGCCCTTGACATGCTCCAGGCGATGAATACAGGCCATGACGGATCGTTGACGACTATTCACGCCAACTCGCCGCGTGACAGTTTGAACCGCCTGGAAACGTTGGTGTTGATGGCGGGCGCAGAGCTGCCCTCCCGAGCGATCCGGGAACAGATCTCTTCCGCCATAAACGTCATCGTGCAGCAGAGCCGCTTGCGGGACGGGTCGCGGAAGATCATCGCCGTCAGCGAGGTGCTCGGACTGCACGGGGACCAGGTAAAGGTGCAGGACATTTTCGTGTTCAAACAGACAGGCGTCAGCGAAGACGGCAAGGTGCAGGGCTGGTTTACGGCCACCGGCATCGTTCCCAAGTATTTCGATCACCTGCAGTCATCGGGCGAAGGCGTGCCAAAGGATCTCTTTACGCCGGTGCCGGATCCTGCCGGGCAAGGAGGCAAGTAAGTGTCGATCCAACTGCTCTTCGCGGCCATGGCAGCGATCGCCGCCCTGATTGTCGTGATGGCGTTGATGTCCGGCCGGAAGACGAGCGAGGTTGAGCTGCACATGGATAGCTACAACCCGGCTGCCAGTCCGACGGCGAAGAAGGGTGGCATCTTCGAAGGCTTCCTGGAAGGCTTCAACAAGAGCCTGACCCGCAACAAGGGCGGCCGCACTTCGAGGCTGACCGAGGAGCTGGCCAAGGCGGACCTCAAGCTGCGCGTATCGGAATACGTGATGCTGATCGTCGGCCTGATTCTCCTGCTCTGCGCCGTCCTCTTCCTGCGCTTCCACAACCCGGTCCTGGCGCTCGCGGGCGTCCCGGCGGGTTACTTCATCCCTGGTTTCTTCTTGAAGTTCCGGCAGCGTCGCCGGCTCAAGGCCTTCAACAACCAGCTGGGCGACACGATCGTCCTCCTGTCGAACGCGCTGAAGGCCGGTTATTCATTCGCCCAGGCCATGGCCACCATCGCCAAGAGCTCATCGCCGCCCATGGCCGACGAGTTCAGCCGGGCGGTCCGCGAGATGAACCTCGGCGTGTCGGTCGACGACGCGCTGCAGCACATGGTCAAGCGCATCGAGAGCGAAGACTTCGACCTGATGGTCACCGCGGTGCAGATCCACCGGGTGGTCGGCGGCAACCTGGCGGAGATCCTCGACACCATCGCCTTCACGATCCGGGAGCGGATCCGGATCCAGGGTGAAATCCGGACCCTGACGGCCCAGGCGCGCGCCTCCGGCTACATCATCACGGGGCTGCCGTTCGCGCTGGCCCTGATCCTGACCTTCATCTCACCCAGCTATATCACGCCCCTGTTCCACGAATGGCTTGGCTACGTCCTGATCGGGATGGGCCTGGTCTCGATCGCCATCGGCTACGGCATCATCTCGAAAATCACGAACATCCAGGTGTAGCGAATGAACATTTTTACTATCGTCTTCGCCTTCCTGGCCTTCAGCGGTGTCTTCATCGCGATCCAGGCCGTCACCGCAAAGCCGCGACAGGACCTGATCGCGGAACGGCTGGCGCAGTACCGCGATCACAACTTGACCCTCGACGAGATCGAGCTCTCGCTGCCCTTCAGCGAGCGCTTCATCAAGCCGGCGCTCGAGCGGTTGGGCAGCCTGCTCACCGCCCGCATGGCGAAGAACCGGCAGATTGTGCTCCAGAACAAGATCAACCTTGCCGGTCGACCGTATGCGCTCAGCGTCAACGGCTTCGAGGTCTTCAAGGTGATCGCCGGCATCGTCGTCGCGTTACTGGGCTTCTGGATTGGCGGCCTGGTCTTCAGCACCAGCTTTCCGCTGCGGCTGGGCGCCGGCGGTGTCGCCTTCCTGCTGGGGCGGTACCTGCCCGACGTCTGGCTGAACAACAAGATCAAGGGTCGGCAGAAAGAACTTCGACTCGCGCTGCCGAACGCGCTGGACTTGCTGACCATCTCGGTCGAGGCCGGGCTTGGCTTCGATGCTGCCATCGGCCGCCTGACGGAGAAGTTCAAGAATGCGCTGTCCGATGAGTTCGCTCAGGTGCTCAACGAAATCCGGCTCGGCCGGCCCCGACTCGAGGCGCTCGATGACATGGGTCGCCGCTCCGGCGTCGAGGAGCTGCACACCTTCATCCAGGCGCTGATCCAGTCCGAGCAGCTCGGCGTCGGTATCGCGAAAGTCCTGCGGATTCAGTCCGAAGAGATGCGCCGCCGCCGCCGTCAGCGCGCCGAGGAACAGGCGGCCCAGGCCCCGTTGAAGATGCTCTTCCCGATGATCGGCTGTATCTTCCCGACCCTGTTCATCGTGCTGATGGGACCGGCGGTCATCATCATCATCCACACCTTCCAGCACAAATAAAACGCGCCGTGGCGGCGGCCCCGGACCGCCCGGTCGTATAATACGGAGAAGAAGTTTTGCGGCTAACAAAAGAGGACGGGACGATCGTCGCGCAACCCCTCGAGATGGCGAGCAATTTCATCGCGCGTGGCCTTGGCCTGATGGGCCGCCGGCGCCTCCCGGAGAACGGTGGGCTGCTGATCCACGGCTGCAATGGGATCCACATGATGTTCATGCGCTTCCCGATCGATGCCGTCTTCGTCGACAAGAAGGGGGTCGTCGTGAAGACCTACGAACGGCTGCTGCCCTGGATTGGGCTGGTGCCACTCGTCTGGCGCGCCGACAGGGTCGCCGAGCTGCCGGCCGGCACCATCCGGCGGTACGCCATCAAGGCCGGCGACCAGCTGCTCATCGCCGCCTGAGTGGGTTTCCTCGATCTGATTTTTCCGCCGCGCTGCGGCGGTTGTGGCGCGTATGGCGCCAGCTGGTGCGGTCGCTGTGCGGCGCGCGTCCCGCCAATGCCGCCGGGCATGGTGGCCGGGATTCCGCTGATCACCGTTGGCCGGCTGGACGGTCCGCTGCAGCGCGCCATCCACACGTACAAGTACCGTCCCCGGCCGGAGCTGGCGACCGCGCTTTCGGCGTGCCTCGCCGGCGCGGTCCGCGAGTCCGGCATCAGGATCGCGGTGCTGACGTTCGTCCCGCTTCACGCGGCTCGCCAGCGCGAGCGCGGCTTCAATCAGGCTGAGCGGCTGGCGCGGTGCCTGGGTCAGGCGCTCGGGCTGCCGGTGGTCGCCAGCCTGTCCCGAGTGCGGGCCACGCCCGCACAGGTCGGCCTGGGGGAGACCGAGCGCCGAGCCAACATGGTGGGGGCCTTTTGCTGGTCGGGGACCCAGCCGCCCCCTGAGCAGCTGGCGCTGGTCGACGACGTGAGCACCACGGGCGCCACCCTGGAAGCTGCCGCCGAAGCCGTTGGCCGAGCGGGCGGCTCGATCGGGGCCTTCCTGGCGCTCGCCAGGGCGCAAACTTTGCCGGCACTCGCCGTTACATTCCCCGGACAGTCCACCTGTCCCTGAATCTCGGTTTTGGGGGATTGTGGCTTAGATGGTCAATGCGTCCGAGGTTTCGCAGGACGAGCTTGCCCGTTATTACGAGGCGCTGGGACCGATTCGCGATCTGGTCCTCGACGACAGCTTGACGGAGGTCATGGTCAACGGCCATGAAAACATCTACGTCGAGCGCAACGGCAAGATCCTGCTGACGGACCGAAAGTTCGACGACGAGAACCACCTGCTCCGCGTCATCGACTTCATCGTCTCCGCCGTCGGCCGGCGGATCGATTTCCGCACTCCGATGGTCGACGCCCGCCTGCTGGACGGCTCCCGCGTCAATGCGGTCATCTCGCCGATTGCCCTGGACGGGCCAATGCTGACGATTCGAAAGTTCTCCCGCGATCCCTACCAGTCCGAGGACCTCGTGAACTTCGGGACGATCACCAATGAGGCGGTCGGCTTTCTCAAGGCCTGTGTCATGGCCCGGGCGAACATCATGATCTCGGGAGGGACCGGGACGGGAAAGACGACGTTGCTCAACGTTGCCTCCTCGTTCATCCCGCCCGACGAGCGGATCGTGACCATCGAAGACGCGGCCGAGTTGCAACTCCACCAGGAGCACGTCTGCCGGATGGAGTCACGGCCTCCGGACCTCAACGGGGAAAATCGGGTCGGCATCCGCGATCTCGTCATCAACGCCCTGCGTATGCGCCCGGACCGGATCGTGGTCGGCGAGTGCCGTGCCGGCGAGGCGCTGGACATGTTGCAGGCGATGAACACCGGCCACGACGGCTCGATCACGACGCTGCACGCCAACACCACCCGTGATGCCCTGTCCCGGCTGGAGACGATGGTGCTGATGGCGGGCATCGATCTGCCCATGAGGGCAATCCGGCAGCAGGTGGCCTCGGCCATCGATCTGATCGTCCAGCTCTCGCGCATGCGCGACGGTCAGCGCAAGGTCACGAGCATCACTGAGATCACGGGCATGGAAGGCGACACCATCACCATGCAGGAGATCTTTCTCTACGAATCGCACGGCATCAGCAAGGAGGGCGTGATGACCGGCGTCTTCCGGCCGACCGGCATCCGGCCGCACATCATGGACAAGCTCTTCGCGGCTGGTGTGCCGATCCCGCCCGAGCTGTCGCGGGTCTTCCCCGATCGTCGCGCCAACGAACGGCCGGGCCACTAGGACAACCAGAGGCGCCGCCGCTCGCGCTGCCGAATCGGCGAAGCGCGTGCTCTATACTCGGGGCACAAAGATCTCACAGGAGGCGACCATGGAGATCTTGATTCAGGCCAAGAAGTCCGCGGCCGATCCCCAGATCAAGGCGTACGCGCAGGCCAAGCTCGAGAAGCTGGCGCGCCACTTCGACCATATCCTGGAAGCGCGTATGGAGCTGGGTACCGAGAAGAACAAGAGTCTCGAGAACATGAAGGTGGCCGAGCTGACCGTGCACGTAACGGGGCGCACCGGCAACATCCTCAAGGCCGTTCAGTCGGCCGGTCACATGAACGAGGCGGTCGATCTCGTGATCGACAAGATGGTCCGGCAGATTCGGGAGCATAAAGAGAAGCTCAAGGACCATCGCAAGGCGAAGCCGGCGGCCGTAGCCGCCCAGATCCCGACGACGTCGGCTACCACGGCAGTCAGGCCCAATGGGGTAGCCAGAGTCAAGCGCTTCAAAATGCGGCCCATGTCGGAGGAGCAGGCCCGCGACCAGATGGAGGGCCTGGGTCACGCCTTCTTTCTCTTTCTCAACGAGGACAGCCAGGAGCTGAACCTGCTCTACCGGCGCCACGACGGCTCGCTGGGCCTGGTGGAAGCCGACCTCAGCTGAAGGCGAGTTCTCGTTTGGCCCGCCGGAGGCCGGGTATGCTTACTGGTTGCGGCATAGCGTGTAATCCATGAGCGTTCTTACCAAGGTCTTAGGCGATCCCAACGCGCGCGAGGTCAAGCGGCACCTGGAATGGGTTGCCGATGTCAACGAGCTCGAGCCGTTGATGGAGAAACTCAGCGACGATGAGCTGAAGGCCAGGACCGCGGAGTTCCGCCAGCGATTGGAGCAAGGTGAGGGCGTCGAGGACGTGCTGGTCGAGGCCTTTGCCGTGGTTCGCGAAGCCGCCCGCCGCTCCATCGGCTTGCGGCCCTTCGACGTGCAGCTCGTCGGCGGCATCGTCCTGCACCAGGGAAAGATCGCCGAGATGAAAACCGGTGAGGGCAAAACGCTGGTCGCCGTGCTGCCGCTCTACCTCAACGCGCTGGAAGGCAAGGGCGCCCACCTGATCACCGTCAACGATTACCTGGCCCGTCGAGACGCCGGCTGGAACGCGCCGATCTATCAGGCGCTGGGCATGACCGTGGCGGTCATCGGCCACGAGATGTCCCTGCTCTACGACCCCGACTTCCTCGACGAGACCCACCCGGACCCGCGCCTGCAGCATCTTCGTCCCATCACGCGCGGAGAGGCGTACCAGGCGGATATCACCTACGGCACGAACAGCGAGTTCGGCTTCGACTACCTGCGCGACAACATGGCAGTCGATCTGACGCAGTGCGTCCAGCGGGGCCTGAACTTCGCCATCGTCGACGAGGTGGACAGCATTCTGATCGATGAAGCGCGCACCCCCCTGATCATTTCGGGGCAGGCCCAGGAGTCGACCGAGAAGTATTACCAGTACGCCCGCCTGATTCCGCGGCTCTCTTCCGAGGATTACACGGTCGATGAGAAGACCAAGTCCGCGTCGCTGACCGAGGACGGAATCGCGAAAGTCGAGCGCTGGACCGGGATCAAGAACGTCTACGAGCTGGAGCACGTCGATGAGGCCCACCAGATCAACCAGGCGCTGAAGGCCTACACGCTCTTCAAGCGCGACCGTGACTACCTCGTCAAGGACGGCGAAGTCATCATCGTCGACGAGTTCACCGGCCGGCAGCAGCCGGGCCGGCGCTGGGCGGATGGACTGCACCAGGCGGTGGAGGCGAAAGAAGGGGTCAAGGTCCAGCAGGAGACCCAAACGCTCGCCACCATCACCTATCAGAACTACTTCCGCCTCTACAAGAAGCTCGCCGGCATGACCGGTACGGCGGTGACCGAGGCCGAGGAGTTCGACAAGATTTACAAGCTCCAGGTGGTCGTCATCCCCACGCACAAGCCGATGATCCGCGATGACCATGCGGACCTGATCTACAAGACCGAGGACGCCAAGTTCAAGGCGGTGGCCGACGAGATCCAGGAGACGGCCGGCACCGGTCGCCCGGTCCTGGTCGGCACCGTGTCGGTCGAGAAATCGGAACGGCTCGCCCGGCTGCTGGAGAAGCGCGGCGTACCGCACGAGGTGCTCAATGCGAAACAGCACGAGCGGGAGGCGCTGATCGTCGCCAAGGCGGGCCAGCCGGGGGCGGTCACCATCGCCACCAACATGGCGGGTCGCGGGACCGACATCGTGCTGGGCGAAGGGGTGGCGAAAGCCGGCGGCCTGCACATCGTCGGCACCGAACGGCACGAGAGCCGCCGGATCGACAACCAGCTGCGCGGCCGTAGCGGCCGCCAGGGTGACCCGGGCTCGTCCCGCTTCTTTCTGGCTCTGGACGACGACCTGATGCGCATCTTCGGTGGCGAGCGGATCAAGAACATGATGAACATGCTGCGCGTCGGCGACGACGAGCCGATCGAGTCACGCCTGGTATCGAAACAGATCGAAGGGGCACAGACCAAGGTCGAGGGCCACAACTTCGACGCCCGCCGCTATCTCGTCGAGTACGACGATGTCATGAACAAGCAGCGCGAGATCATCTACGGGGAGCGGCGCAAGGTGCTCGAGGGTGTCGCGCTACGGGACCTGGTGCTCTCCTGGGTTCGCAAGGTCGTGGAGGATGCGGTCAATGAGCGCTGCGAGTCGCGGCATCCCGACAACTGGGACATCGAAGGCTTGGTTGGTCAGCTGGGAACGGTCTTTCCGCTCCCGCCGTTCGCCGAGATCCCACCGGACGAGTTCGGCGAGACCAAGGAAGCCGTGATCGATCGGCTGATGCAGTACGCGCAGACGGCCTACCAGGCCAAGGAGGCGGAACTCACCGAGCCGATGATGCGGCAGGTGGAGCAATTCGTGGTGCTCAAGACGATCGACTCCAAGTGGATCAGCTACCTGACGATGATGGAACACTTCAAAGAAGGCATCGGGCTGCGCGCCTTCGGGCAGAAGGACCCGCTGGTCGAGTACAAGAATGAGGCGTTTCAGGCCTTCCAGGAGTTGCTCAACGACATCCAGTTCGACATCGCGTCGAACATGTACCGGGTGCAAATCACCAGGGAGCCCCCACCTCCGCCGGCTCTGGTCAGCCCCCCGGCCTCGGCGCCTCGATCGGCGAGCCCCAACGGCGGTGGGGCGAAGGCCCCGGTTCCGGCGGGTACCAAGTTGGGCCGAAACGATCCGTGCTGGTGCGGCAGCGGCAAGAAGTACAAGAAGTGCCATGGGCGGTAGGATGTAGCGCCGATGGCCAAGAAGAAGGCGACCACGTCGGCCAAGGTCAAGCCGGCCGGGTCCAAAGCGGACCGGGCCCGGGCCGCGGCCGCTGCCAACCCGGTACGCGCGGAGGATGTCACGCAGGCGCCGACGCCCCCGAAAGCGGGCAGCGCTGCGCCGGCCGCCCCTGCCCGGTTGCCGTTCCGCCGCCCACCGTCGCTGAACTTCGCCGGCGTCGGACGTAACGACATCTGCCCCTGCGGCAGCGGCAAGCGATTCAAGAACTGCCACGGGCACTGAATGATGGAACAGATCCTCGAGCGCGCGAACGATCTCTTGAAAAAGATCCTCCAGCTCCAGGAGCATCTTTGACCTGCCCAACAAAGGCCAGCGCCTCGACGGGCTGCAGCGCGATCTAGCCGACCCGAACATCTGGCAGGACCCCCAGCGAGCCCAGCGGCTCGCCCAGGAGTCGAAAGGGTTGCGGGAAGAGGTCCAGGTCTGGCGAAAGCTCGAAGCTCGAGCGCGCGACATCGTCGGCCTGGCCGAGCTGGCCATCGCCGAGGACGACGGCCATCTGCAGAGCACGCTCGAACAGGAGCTGCGCGCTCTTGATGCTGACGTCGGCAAGCAGGAGGTCGACCTGCTCTTCGCCAACCCCTATGCCGAGCATCCGGCGTTGGTCAGCATCCACGCGGGCGCGGGCGGAACCGACTCGCAGGATTGGACCGAGATGCTGCTGCGCATGTACCTGCGTTGGGCGGAGCGCACCAAGATGCAGGGCGAGATCCTGGACGAGTCGCCTGGTGAAGAGGCCGGCTACAAGAGCGTCACCGTCCGGATTTCCGGCAAGCGCGCCTTTGGCTGGTTACGTGCCGAGCGCGGGGTCCACCGGCTGGTGCGGCTGTCGCCCTTCGACCAGGCCCACCGGCGGCATACGTCGTTCGCGCTGGTCGAGGTGATCCCCGAGATCGAGGAGGCTGCCGACGTCGAGATCCGGCCGGAGGACCTGAAGGTCGACGTCTACCGCTCGAGCGGCGCCGGCGGCCAGCACGTCAACAAGACGTCGTCGGCGGTGCGCATGACACATCTGCCAACCGGCATCATCGTCACTTGCCAGAACGAGCGGTCACAGATCAAGAACCGCGACATGGCGATGAAGGTGCTCCGCTCCCGGCTGGTGGCGCTCCGCGAACAGCAGCGGTCGGAGCAGCGGCAGGAGCTGAAAGGCGAGCATCAGTCCAATGAGTGGGGGAGCCAGATCCGCAGCTACGTCCTGCACCCCTACACGCTGGTCAAGGACCACCGCACCGGTTATGAGACGGGCAATGTCCAGGCGGTCCTGGATGGCGATCTTTCGGCATTCATGGAAGCCTTCCTCCGCTGGGACGCGGGCCGCGAGGGGAAGGCAGCCTAACTCGCTCGAGCCCGAAGCTCATGAGTGAATACCTGGCGTTGGGAGCTGCCCGGCAATATGAAACCTCCACCGAGCACGGCCAGGTCATCGCCAGGGTGCGCCAGGAGCTCGAGTCACGTGCACCAGGCATGGTCGAGCCGGCTGAGACTTTCGTAACCGGAGAAGGCCCGGGCGTAGCCTTGCTTATCGTTCCGCACCACTGGCTGGGAGGAATTTCCCTGGTCGTATGGTCCGAATCTCCGCAGATCGGTTTGCGCTGGACCGCGCTGACGGACCTCACGGATCATGATCAGATGGACCTGGGTCATCCGGTCGCACAGTGGCAGATCAACGGCGGCAGTGATCTCGATCAGTTCGCAGCGACGCTGCAACACGAACTCTCGCGGCCCATGACATTGAGCTGGATATTCCAGGGCGCTTCAGCGAATCCGCGAGGTGTTAACGCAAGCCTCGATCTTGATGGCAAGAGGGCCAAACTCGGCGTGCGTTCACAGCGCATTCTCTGGCTTTTCCATCAGCGTGAGATTCTGGAGGAGACGTCGCTCAGCTCCAAAGAGCCACCCAGCTTTCGGTTCCCGGTACCACTTGAAAAGCTGCTCCCGCAAGCGTAGGGATCAGGCGGCGACGACATCACATATCACGACTGATCGCGATGCCCAGCCGCCCGGCAATCACGGCCAGGACGATGTCGAGCACCAGCGCTACCGTGTTCACCTGGAAGTCGCGGGCCACCAGGAGCAGCGGTCCAACGACGACCAGGGCCGCCAGCAGCCCCAGGCCGATGAGGCCAAGCCGGCGGGACGTCGACGGACGAACCAGGATAAATGTCGGCACGGCGGTCACGACGACGTTGACGCCGACGAGCAGCATGGACAGGTCCGACGACCCGCCCAACAGGCTCGAGCTGATTCCACTGGATTTGCCATCCGGAATCGGCGTACCAAAGGCGCCGCCGAACAGCCAGCCCACGACGACGATCGCCCCCTGTAAGCCAAAGCTGATCAGGATCGCCATCACGGCCGGCCGGGCATGTTTCCCCATGGGCTAGGCGGCCACTGCCGGTCGCACCGCCTCGGCGGCGGCCTGACGGCTGTTGCGAAGGGCGACCCACGTGCTACCGAAGATGATGAGGGTCCCGATGACGTAGGCCTCGCCAGCGAGTCGCGCCACACCCAGCGAGACCAGGTCGAGCGGGCCTGGCCAGTGGGGGAGAGGGTGGACGATCAGCAGGTAGTGGAGCCCGGGCAGCACCGAAAAGCAGAGCCAGGCGGCCATGAGGACCCGACCGCCAACCCGCGACACGGCGCCGGTGAACGCCAGCCGGATCAAAAGGGCAATGGGGAGGATGAGGATCACCAGGTGGAAGCTCCAGGTCACGCTGCTGACGAGGGGCAGAGCGCTGACGGCCAGCGCGAACTCCAGGCCGGTCCGCGAGGCGCGCGATGTGGCGCGCAGCACGATCACGAGCAATCCGACAATGAGCGGCCAGTCGAGCACCCGCCCACACCATCCCGCCCCGCCGCCGGCGTCGGCGCTCGAGGGCTGGCAGATCCGGGCGGTGAAGCCGGCGAGCGACTGGTTCTCGCGGTAGCCGGTGCCCGCTGCCAGGTGCGGGAGCATCTCGCGGAAGTAATAGATGTTGTGGTCAAGGCTGGTCACGGCCAGGCCGAGGGCGAGCCCGCCCAGGCCGGTGAGACCCAGGACGGCGACCAGCGTGAAGTGGCGCCGCCAGACGAGGTAGGGGAGAAGGGCGAGCGGAAACAGTTTGAAGATCGCCGCGATGCCGACCAGCGCGCCCGTTGCGATGTCCTGGCGGCGCTGCCAGCAGGCCCAGCTGCCGGTGAGCAAGAGCAAGAGCAGGGAGTTCATCGCTCCGGCGTACACGGTGTTGGCCAGCGGAAAGAAGGTGGTCAGCACGGCGACAACCGCGAGCAGCTCGGCGCGACGCGGCCAGCCGATCACGCGGTAGATGATCACCAGGCTGGCCAGGACCGCCGCCTGGATCAGGAACAACCAGATCCGGACGGCGAGGTCGTTCGACACCCAGGTGAGGGGAATCAGGGTGACGGCGAATGCCGGCGGATAGAGGTACCCGCTGCTCAGGGACCAGTCCCAGGGCACGTGGTTGCGGATGAAGTTCGCGTACGGGTCGCCACCGGTGGCGATCTGCTGGGCGGCGAACAGGTAGTCCTGGAAGTCGTCGGCGCGGGGCGGCTGGGGAGCCAGCAGGGGCAGCAGGAAGCGCGCGGCGTAAAAGGCCAGCAGGATTCCGATCAGGGCGCTGAGGGCAACCTGGCCCGGATCGGGCCAACCCAGCAATCGGCGCACTCGCATATAACCCGCGGACACGGGCAGGTCACGCCTGCTGTTACATGGCCGTTACATCGAGTTGGAGCACCGGACGGACGATGCCAACGGCCAGTCGCCTATGGTTGCGCAGGGTCGGACGGGCGAAGGCGCTGAGTGCCTGACGCTCAGCCGGCTTCAGCCAGCCGAGGCGATCGAGCGCCGCCATCACCGCTACGGCCGTCCAGGTGCCGTCGCCGCTGTCGAGTTTGATGGCCAGGCCCAGCCCGGACTCACGATCGGCGCTACAGTGTGCGCCGGCCGCGCCGCCCTTCGCCAGCAGCCGGCCACTGGTCGCCTCCATCAGACGGGTGTCGAACCGATCGGTTCCGCCGACCAGGAAGGGATTCCCGGTCATGGCCGCGACCACGGCGCGCGGGGTTTCCTCCTCGGACCGGACCAGAGCAGCGAAGCTCCGCGCCATCGTCGCCAGTGGGACCGCCGCATTCGGCGCGCTGCAACCGTCGATGCCGTAATGAATCGATGGCGATGGGAGGTGGGTGTACGCGGCGATCACGTCAGAAATCCGCCGCTGCAGGGGATGATCGGGCTCGAGGTAGGTCTCAAGCGGCGCATCGAGTGCCTTCGCCGCCGCCAGCATGCCGGCGTGCTTGCCGGAACAGTTGTTGAAGACGGCCAGCGGCTCGGTCATTTGCCGGCGAGCCATCGCGGCCGAGGCCTCGTGGATAGGCCAGTGAGCCCCGCACTGGAGCGCCGATTCGGGGATCGCCGCCCGCGCCAGCAGGTCGCGAACGATTTCAACGTGGCGGGGTTCGCCGTTGTGTGAGGCCGACATGATCGCGATATGGTCGGGGCGCAGGTCGAAGCGATGGGCGATCCCGGTCCCAAGGCTGCCCATGGACTGAAACGGTTTCGCGCACGAGCGGAAATAGGTCAGATGGTCGGGATCGCCGGCGACGGCGCGGGCCTGGCCATCCGCATCGACCACGGCCAGGTGCCCGAGATGGATTGCCTCCGCCACATCGGCCCGCTCGACACTCACGAGTGGAGCGGCCGGGTTGGGCATTCGCCTGAGTATAAAGATGGAGGCGGGCAAGCTTTGGACGCACAGTGAACTGAGGCAGCAATGCGCGACAGGATGCCCTATACTTCCGAAGTCATCCGGCCCTCAAGGGGCCAGCCCGTCGTGGCACCGGCTTTCGGAATGGATTTGTTTACGTGCCAGCAACAACCACGACCCAGCCGACCCGCATACTGTCGCCAGAGAGGGCGCGCGTGGCCGCCGTAGTCGAGGCTGCCCCGCAGATCCACCTCGCACACGTGGAGAAGACCTACCCCAATGGGACCGTGGCGCTGCGGGACGTCACCCTCGACATTCCCAAGCAGGATTTCGTCTTCCTGGTCGGGCCGAGCGGAGCAGGCAAGTCGACCCTGGTTCGCCTGTTGATCCGGGAAGAGAAGGTGACCGCCGGCACGATTCAGGTGGAGGGCCAGGACCTGAGCCGCCTGAAGCGCCGGCACCTGCCGTACCTGCGCCGCAAGATCGGCATGGTCTTCCAGGATTTCAAGTTGCTGCCGAATCTCACGGTCTTCCAGAACGTCGCCTTTGCCTTGCGTGTCACCGAGGGCGCCCTGCGCCACCTCAAGCCCAAGGTCGAGGAAGTGCTCAGCATCGTCGGTCTGGAAGGAAAGGAAACGAAGTTTCCCGAGCAGCTATCGGGCGGTGAGCAGCAGAGGGTGGCAATCGCGCGCGCGCTCGTGCACGACCCACGGATCTTCCTCGCGGATGAACCGACCGGCAACCTTGACCCGGCGACGTCGTGGGAGATCATCCAGTTGCTGCTCCAGATCAACGCGCGTGGGACGACGGTGATGATGGCGACGCACAACCGCGAGATTGTCGACGTGATGCGGCGCCGGGTGGTGGCCATTGAAGGTGGCCAGATTGTCAGAGACGAAGATGCAGGAGGGTACCATGCACCGGCTCTGGAATCGCATTGACTTCGCCTTCAGCAGCGCCTGGCAGAACTTCTGGCGGAATGCCGCCGTCAGTGTGGCCAGCGTGCTCATCGTCTGGGTGGTGCTGCTCGCGCTGGGCAGCCTGCTGCTCGTCCTGCATTCGCTCGATCAGATCGTGGCCCTCGAGAAAACGAAGGCCAGCGCCATCTCGGTCTATCTGGCGGACACGACGCCGCTCAGCAGCGCCATGGATTTCAAGCTGCACCTTGAGAATGACCCGCGGGTGACCGACGTGACCTACGTGTCCAAGGATCAGGCCATGGCAAGGTTTCGGCAGCTGCCGGCGTTGGACCCAAGCGTGATCGACACCCTGGGCACCAACCCGCTGCCGGCCAGCCTGGACGTCACAGTCAAGGACATCCGCGATCTCGCGGCGATCGACCAGGAAGTTCGGAACTCGCCATTGGTCGATAAATCCCCCTCGACGAACTACGAGCCCAACGTGATCGACAAGATCATCCTGCTGGCTCGAGTGGCGGGGATCGCGGGGCTGGTGTTGATCATCGGCCTGACGGGGCTCTCGGTCTTCATCATCATGCTGACCATCCGAACCGCGATCTACCTGCGCCGCAAGGAGATCGAAGTCATGAAGCTGGTCGGCGCCACGGACTGGTTCGTGCGCTGGCCATTCATCGTCGAAGGGCTGATCGTGGGCGTCGCGGGTGCCGCGGTCGCCGTCCTCATCGTTGGTTTTGGCTACCGGCCGGCGGTGATCAACCTCCAGAGCGTGCTGATCTTTGTTCCGCTTGCCTTTGACCCGGTGTATCTGCGAATCGTGCTGGCGGCGATGCTCGGTTTCGGCCTGTTACTCGGAAGCGTTGGGAGCTATCTGGGCGTAAGGCGGTTCCTCAAGCAGTGAGGCCGTCGCGATTCCACGCGGCCCTGGCCGTAACGGTATTGACCGTTGTCTTGCTCGGCGCCGTCTCGGACAGCGTCTACGACAAACAGCGCCAGCTGCAGGGCCTCAACGGCCAGATCATCGCCACCCGGACGCAGATCGGGCAGCTCCTCGCGCAGGAGCGGGCGCTGCAGGGTCAGATCGCGGCCCTTGACTCCCAGCTGCGGACGGTGCAGACGCAGATCGACCAGGAAACGCAAAAGCTGGTCGTGATCGGGCAACAGATCGACCAGGCGAAGGAGGAGCTGGCGCTCAAGCAAGCGGAGCTCGCCCAGCACATCGCCGATTTTGGCCGCCGGATGCGCATCATGTACAAGAGCGGCCAGGTGAGCGGGCTGGAGCTGGTTTTCTCGGCGGCCAACTTCACCGACCTGATGAACCGGATCTTCTTCTTCAACGACATCGTTCGCGAGGACCGCCGGCAGGTCGCCGAGCTGCAGAAGGAACGGGCCGCCATGGAGGCCTTGAAGGCCGACCTCGAGAGCAAGCAGGCTCAGCAAGCGCAGGTCGTCAAGCAGATCAAGGACCAGAAGGCCCAGTTGCAGGCGATGCGCGACCAGCGGGCCGCCCGTCAGCAACAGATCGCCGCAATCGAAGCCCAGTTCCAGCGTCAACTGGCCGATATGCAGGCGCAACGGGCGGCCCTGCAGTCGCAGATCGCGTCGCTCGTGCGCGAGAGCTTTCGGGCGCGGTCATCCGGCAAGTGGAAGTGGCCGATCGACGGGGTCATCACCCAGGGCTTCGGGTGCACCAGTTATCCGTTCGAGCCCTACGATCCCAGCTGCCCCAGCCATCACTTCCATAGCGGCCTCGACATCGCGACGGACTATGGCACCCCGGTGCATGCGGCCGACGGTGGGATCGTGCACAACTTCGCCATGGGGTGCAGCTGGAACCCGAGCGCCCTCTGCGGCTACGGGCGCTACGTGGTGATGGTCCATGCCGGCGGCTTCACCACGCTGTATGGCCATCTCTCCGGCTGGGCCGTCGCTGAAGGGGCTCAGGTCGACAAGGACACCGTCATCGGCTACGAGGGTTCCACCGGGAACTCTACCGGCCCCCACGTCCATTTCGAGATCGATCTCGCCGGCACGCCCGTCGACCCACTGGCCTACCTGCCACTCTCGTGATCGAGCCGGCCGGCCACGCGGCTTCCGTCCCCGGGTCTGCGTCCGTACCCGGCGATAATCCTTTCATGAGTCGCTTCAAGAACATCGCGATCCTGATCGTGGTCGCCATCGTGGCGTTCTACGCGGGGAGCCTGGCCGAGTTCCAGTGGGGTGGCTATGCCCCCGACTGGACCAGGGCATTGTTGTTCTACACGCCACCGAAGTCGAATGTTGATTACCGTGTGCTGGACGAAGTCTTCACCAACATCCAGCAGCACTATGTCAAGTCGAACCCCGATGGCGTGAAACTGACGCAGGGTGCGGCCTCCGGGATGGTGGGCGGCCTCGGCGACCAGTTCTCGCGTTACCTGACGCCGGATGAGTACGGTTCGAACCAGAGCTTCCTCAACGGCCAGTTTGCCGGGATCGGCGCCTCGGTGCAGCAGAAGGGCGACCAGATCCTGATCGCCAGTGTCCTCCCCGGGACGCCGGCGGAGACGGCCGGCATGAAGCCGGGGGACGTGATCACCGCGGTGGACGGGCAGAGCACCGCCGGATGGACGGCCGACGACGCGGTCAACCACATCCGCGGAAAGGCTGGCACGCACGTCCAGGTTCGGGTGAGCCGCAATGGCAAGACGCTGAACTTCGACCTGACCCGCCAGGAGATCAACGTGCCCAGTGTCGCCACGCATGTCTTCGACAACCGGGTGCTCTACATCCGCGTCTTCGACTTTGGGAGCCGAACGGCCACCGAATTCGACCAGGCGTTGAAGGCCAACCTCAAGGGGTCGGTCAGCAGGATCCTGCTGGACCTGCGGGATAACCCGGGCGGCTACGTGGATGCAGCCAACGACCTCATCAGCGAATTCGTCAGCAGCGGGACCAGCACGATCCTGGTGCCGCGTAATGGGAAGGACGAGATCCGCAGTGTTACCGGCACCGGGCGTGCCTTCGGCAATCCCCTCGTGGTGCTGGTCAACGAGAACTCCGCGAGCGCCTCGGAGATCACCGCCGGCGCGATCAAGGATCATGCCCGGGGAAAGCTGGTCGGCGTCAAGACCTTCGGCAAGGGTTCGGTTCAGGAAGACTTCCCGCTGCGCAACGGCAACGGCGACCTGCACCTGACGATCGCCTACTGGCTGACGCCCAACCGTCACTCGATCGAGAAGACGGGGATCACCCCGGACAAGACGGTGACGCTGCCCAGTGCCCAGGATGAGTACGCGGTCGACCAGGCGCCCAACGATTTCTCCAAGGACCTTCAGCTCGCCGCCGCGCTGACGCTGCTGGAGAGTTAGGTGACCCGTCGGTGGCTGGGTACAATCGTTTCGTATGCCCGATGAGGCGTTTGACGTAGCCGTCATCGGCGGCGGCTCCGCCGGCTATGTCGGTGCCATTCGTGGAGCCCAGCTGGGGCTCAAGGTCGCAGTCATCGAGAAAGAGAAGGTGGGTGGGACCTGCCTGCATCGCGGCTGCATTCCTACCAAGTCGTTCCTCCATTCCTCGGAGCTAGCTCACCAGATCCACGATGCTGCCGCGCTCGGCATCAAGACCGATGGCCTGCAGGTCGACTGGCCGGCCGTGCTCAAGCGGAAAGACACAGTGGTCAACCAGCTCTGGCGCGGCACCGAGTTCCTGCTCAAGAAGAACAAGGTCACCGTCTTTCAGGGCGAAGGCGTGATCGAGTCGGAACACAAGGTGGTGGTCAAGAGCAGCGGTCAGGCGATCAATGCGAAGAACCTGGTCGTCGCAACCGGGTCACGGCCCAAGTCACTGCCCGGTCTCAACATGGATGGCGATCGGGTGATCAACAGCGACCATGCGGTCAGCCTGGATCGGATGCCGAAGTCGATAGTCATCGTGGGCGCGGGCGCCGTCGGCACCGAATTCGCCTGCGTCTACAACGGCTACGGCGCGAAGGTCACCCTGGTCGAATTTCTCCCCACCCTCCTGCCGCTCGAAGACTCCGATGTCGGGCAGCAGCTCGCCAAGGTTCTCAGTAAGCGCGGCATCACGGTGCTGACCGGCGCCCAGCTGCAGGCAGACACGCTCAAGCAGGCGAACGGCAAGATGACCGTCGCAGTGAAGACTGGCGAGCAGAGCCAGACCATCGATGGTGAGCGGTTGCTTGTCGCCGTCGGGCGCGAGGGCATCACCGACGGGTTTGGGCTGGAGAAGCTCGACATCCAGGTTGAAAAGGGCTACATCAAGACCGACGAGCACTATCGGACCGGGCATCCCAGCGTTTATGCGGCCGGAGATGTCATCGGGAATTTCCTGCTGGCCCATGTTGCCTACTACGAGGGCGAACACATCATGGAGTACATCGCCGGCAAAAACCCCAAGCCGCTCGACTACAATCGCGTGCCGCGGGCGACCTACACCTACCCGCAGGTGGCGAGCCTGGGATTGTCGGAAAAGCAGGCCAAAGACCAGGGGCTGAAGGTCAAGGTCGGAAAATTCCCACTGGTCGGCAATGCCAAGTCGGTGATCTTGGGCGAAACCGAAGGCTTCGTCAAGATCATCAGCGACGCCGACTCCGGTGACTTGCTCGGCGTCTTTATCATCGGCCCCAACGCCACCGAGTTGATCTCGGAAACGGCGCTGGCCAAGTTGCTCGAGTCGACCCCGTGGGAGATCGGCGCCAGCATCCATCCGCACCCGACGGTTTCGGAATCTGTCAAGGAAGCGGCGCTGGCGGTCGACGGCCTCGCCATCCATATCTGACGATGGCGACCAAAACCCAGGAAGTCGAAGCCAAAGGCGGTCAGAGCCGCCATCGGTCGCTGGGCCTGAGTGATGACCAGGCGTTGCGCATCTACGAGGTGATGCGGCTGGCGCGTGCCGTCGACGAGCGCATGTGGTTGATCAACCGGCAGGGTCGGGCGCCCTTCGTGATCTCGTGCCAGGGCCAGGAGGGGGCCCAGGTCGGCAGCGCGGCGGCGCTCCGTCCGGGTCAGGATTGGGTGGCACCCTACTATCGCGACGCCGGCGTCATCCTCTGGTTCGGCATGACCGCGAAAGACCAGATGTTGTCCTTCTTCGCCAGACGCGAAGATCCTAACAGCGGCGGCCGCCAGATGCCCGGGCACTTTGGCAGCCGGCGGTTGCACATCCTGACCGGCGGGAGTCCGGTGGCCACCCAGCTGCTCCACGCGGCGGGCATCGCGCTGGCATCCAAACAGCGCAAGGAGGACGCGGTCACCGCCGCCTATTTCGGCGAAGGCGCGGCCAGCCAGGGTGATTGCCACGAGGCGATGAACTTCGCCGGCATTCACAAGCTGGCGGTGATCTTCGTTTGTGAAAACAACGGCTACGCGATCTCGGTCCCCCAGAGCCGTCAGATGGCGATCCCCAACCTCGCCGACCGGGCGGCCGGCTATGGATTTCCGGGCGTCGTGGTCGATGGCAACGACGTGCTGGCCTGTTATGAGGTGACGCGACACGCGGTGGAGCGGGCCCGCCGGGGCGAGGGAGCGACGCTGATCGAGGCCAAGACCTACCGGTTCACGGCACACTCCAGCGACGACGACGACAAGCGCTATCGTCAGGCCGAAGAGGTCGCCACCTGGCGACAGAAGGATCCCATCCAGCGCTACGCGAAGTACCTCCGAGAGAGCGCAACCCTGACGGATCCGGTCGAAAAGGACATCACCGAGCGGGTCGACCAGCAGGTCGACGAGGCGACGGAGTATGCCGAGCAGGCGCCCGACCCGACGCCGGATGACCTGATGACGTTCGTCTACAAGCAGGGAACGGTGAGCTGATGGCGCAGAAGACCGTCATCGAGGCGATCCGCGAAGGCATGGATGAGGAGATGGCCCGCGATCCGTCGGTCTTCTTGATCGGCGAGGACGTGGGTCAGCGCGGTGGCGTCTTTCTGGCCAGTGACGGGCTATACAAGAAGTACGGCGAATTGCGGGTGATCGACTCCCCGCTGGCCGAGTCGTGCATCGTCGGGGTGGCGATCGGCGCCGCCGTCAATGGGATGCGCCCGATCGCCGAGATCCAGTTCGCCGACTTCATCGCCCCGGCGATGAACCAGATCATCGAGGAAGCGGCCCGCTTCTGTTACCGGACTGCCGGTGACTTCAGCCTGCCGATGGTGATTCGGGCCCCCTGGGGCGGCGGAGTGCACGGCGCGCTCTACCATTCGCAGAGCATCGAGGCGACCTTCGCCCACATCCCGGGATTGAAGGTGGTCGCGCCCGGGACGCCGGCCGATGCCAAGGGGCTGCTCAAAGCGGCGGTCCGCGATCCGGATCCGGTCCTCTTTCTCGAGCACAAGCGGACCTACCGATTGGTGAAGGGCGAGGTGCCCGGCGGCGACGCCGTGGTGCCGATCGGCAAGGCCGAGGTCAAGCGCGAAGGCACGGATCTGAGCCTGATCGCCTACGGTTTGATGCTGACCTACTGCCTCGAGGTGGCTGAGAAACTCGCGGCCGAGGACATCTCGGCGGAGGTGCTGGATCTGCGCACCATCAAGCCGATCGACCAGGCCGCCATCGTCGCGACCGCGAAGAAGACGGGGAAGGTGCTGGTCGTCCACGAGGACACGCGCTTCGCCGGCATCGCTGCCGAGGTGATGGCGATCATCATGGAGCAGGCCTTCGATGCCCTGGATGCTCCGCTCATGCGACTGACGGCGCCGGACGTCCCTGCCATGCCCTTCAACCACGTGCTGGAGCAGGCGTTCATGCCGAACGCCGACCGGATCCTCCATAAAGCGAAGGAGCTGGCCGCCTACTAGGCGAGCCAATCGGCAGATGGCCTCCGTCAAAATGCCGCAGCTCGGCGAGTCGATCACCGAGGGCACCATCTCGAAATGGCTGAAGCAGCCGGGCGACCAGGTCAAGAAATACGAAGGGCTGGTCGAGGTGATCACCGACAAGGTGAACGCGGAAGTGCCCGCGCCACTTGCCGGCGTTCTCAAAGAGATCAAGGTCAAGGAGGGCACCACCGTGACGGTGGGTACCGAGATTGCCGTGATCGAAGAGGCCGTCGCGGCAACCCCGGCGCCCGGCCGAGCCTCGGCCCAACCCCCTTCCGTTTCAGCGGAGCGCGAGGCGCCTCGAGAATCTCCCTCCCCGGGGGAGGATCGGGGCAGGGCGTCGGATGAGAGCAGGACGCGACTCTCTCCTGCGGTGCGCGCCCTGATCGAACAGCACCGGATCAGCGACGCCGAATTGTCCGCCATCCACGGCTCCGGCATCGGCGGACGGATCAGCAAGAAAGATGTCGAGGACTACGTGGCCAAGCGGGCACAGCCGGCTGCCGCGAACGGCGAACAACGTCAGAGGGGAGCGGAGGCTGCGCCTCGACCCGCCGCCGTGCCGGCGACGCCCGGCACTCCCGTCCCGCTCAGCCCGATGCGGCGCGCCATCGCCAGCAACATGGTCAGGAGCAAGCAGACCATCCCCCACGCCTGGACCGTGGCCGAGGTCGACATGACCAACGTCGTGCGCTTCCGGCAGCAGGCCCGGGACAGCTTCAAGCAGCGAGAGGGGATCGATCTCACGTTCGTGCCGATCATCGTCAAAGCGGTGGTCGAGGGCCTGAAGGCGGTGCCCATCCTGAACGCCAGCTGGAGCGACGATGGCGTCGTGCCGCACAAGGAGATCAACATTGGTGTCGCGGTGTCCGTCGAGGACGGCTTGATCGTGCCGGTTATCCATCAAGCCGATCGCATGTCGATCGCCGGGCTGGCCAAGGTGACGGACGACCTGGCGAAGCGGGCGCGGGCCGGCGCGCTCACCATCCCGGACGTGCAGGGCGCGACCTTCACGGTCAACAATCCCGGCACCTTCGGCACCATCCTGTCGTACTCGATCATCGCGCCGCCCCAGGCGGGCATCCTGGCGATGGACGCCATCGTGAAGCGGCCGGTGGTGGTAGAGGGGGATGCGATCGCCATCCGATCGATGATGAATCTCTGCTTGAGCTTCGACCACCGGGTGCTCGACGGCGTCTCCGCCGCGCGGTTCCTGCAGGGCGTCCGCCGCTGGCTCGAAGGCTTCTCCGAGCAGGTCCCGCTGTATTGACGCCGAATTCGACGGACCTTTGGGATACTTAGGACATGGCTGACGTCGCTCCGATCAAGTTCTACGGCCGATCCAAGCGGAACGCGGTAGTCCCGATCGACACCAAGCGGCCGGAGTGGCTGCGCGTGCGCCTTCCCGGTGGCGACAACTACTCCGAGCTGAAGGGCATCATGCGCGGGCTCGAGCTGCATACCGTCTGCGAGGAGGCGCGCTGCCCCAATATCGGCGAGTGCTGGGAGGCGCGCACCGCCACCTTCATGATCCTGGGTGACACCTGCACCCGGGCCTGCGGCTTCTGCGCCGTCAAGACTGGCCGGCCGGGCGTGCTCGACCTGGGCGAGCCGGTGCGAGTCGCGGAAGCCGTCGAGCGGATGGGCCTGAAGCACGCCGTCATCACCTCCGTCAACCGGGACGAGCTCGAAGACGGCGGGGCGGCGATCTTCGCCGGGACCATCCGGCAGATTCGCCGGCGAATTCCGGCATGCGGCATCGAGGTCCTGATCCCGGACTTCATGGGCGACGAGGCGGCGCTGGCCACCGTGATGCGCGCGAAGCCGGACATCCTCAACCACAACATCGAGACTGTGCCCGGCCTCTACCCGCAGGTGCGGCCAAAGGGCCGCTACCCGCGATCGCTGGAATTGCTGCAGCGCGCCAAGCGAATGGATGCGACGGTCTTCGTCAAGTCGGGCATCATGCTCGGCCTGGGGGAGGAGATCGACGAAGTGATCCAGGTTTTCCGCGACCTGCGGGCCCACGACGTCGAGATCCTGACCGTCGGCCAGTACCTGCGCCCCACCGCGAACCATCTGCCGATCGCGCGCTACGTGACCCCGGATGAATTTGCCATGCTGAAGGTCGAGGCGCTGAAGCTGGGCTTCCGCCACGTGGAGTCCGGGCCGCTGGTGCGCAGTTCGTACCATGCCGCCAGCCAGGTACCGGCTCGGGCGGCGGCCGGCTGATCATGGATGTTCGCCGCCTCGGACTTGTGTCCTACCAGGAGGCATGGGCGCTACAGAATCGGCTGGCCGACGCCCGGCGCGACGGTCTTGCCCCGGACACTTTGATCCTGCTCGAACATCCCCACACCTACACCATTGGACGAAGTGGCACTCGGGACCATGTTTTTCTGACCGCGGCCGAGCTGGCGGCTCGCGGCATCACCTGCCTCGACGTGGATCGAGGTGGCGACGTCACCTATCACGGCCCGGGGCAGCTGGTTGGCTATCCGATCGTCGACCTGGGGACGGCGCCTGATGTCGGCCGCTACCTGCGCACTCTGGAGGATTGCCTGATCGACACGCTGGCGGATTTCGGGATCGCGGCCGGGCGGCTGACCGGCTACACCGGCGTCTGGATCGGCGACCGAAAGATCGCGGCGATCGGGGTCAAGATTTCCCAGGGCGTGACCACCCACGGATTCGCGCTCAATGTGACCACCGACCTCAGCCTATTCACCCACATCCTGCCCTGCGGCATCGCCGATAAAGGGGTGACCTCCATGGCGGTCGAGCTCGGCCGCGCGCCGGCGCTGCCGGAGGTCGAGGACGCCGTGGTGGCCCACTTCTCGAACCGCTTCGCGCTGCCGGGGATGCCCGCCGCCCACGTTGCATAATTAGTCGCCGCGGGCGGTTAGCTCAGCTGGTAGAGCGTCTGCCTTACACGCAGAATGTCGGGAGTTCGAGCCTCTCACCGCCCATTTTGTGAACTTGCCGCCTTGACTCTCGCCGCGGACGGCGTATCGTCGGCTCCAGGCGGGCGGCCTCTTGGGCTCGTGAGAGGGAATACTCCTTGACCGGTCGTGGAGGGAGGAGGGGCAACATAGAGGCCACCCGCCGGCCCTGAGCCTGCCCGACCTGTGGCTGCTGCGCTAGGATGAGCTTGAACTCGATCTCGCAGCAGGGGAAGGTGAAAGTTACGGACTACCCCTCGCAGCTGGCGCTCTCTGCTCACCGCCCTCATGCCCCGTGAGCCGCTCACGCGCCGACGCCTGTTTATCAGCAATGAAAAGGAAGTGAAGCATCGATGGCACAGGAAATGAGAGCCGCTCCGGTTCCGGCAGTGGCGGACCCGGCGCCACTTGGGCTGGCGGGGTTCGCGTTAACGACCTTGCTGCTCAGCGCCCATAACGCGGGCTGGGCCCCGGACCTAATCTGGCTGGGCCCGGCCCTGTTCTACGGCGGTCTGGCGCAATTCTTAGCCGGCATGTGGTCGTTCCGGCGAGGCAACGTCTTTACGGCCACCGCGTTCTCGACCTACGGTGCTTTCTGGCTCAGCCTGGCCACTTATGTGCTGTTGGTCGTCTTCGGGAAAGCTCCCGTGGCAGACGTCCCGAACGCGGTCGGGTGGTTTTTGCTGGCCTTTGCGATCTTCAACACCTACATGCTCTTCTGGAGCATGCGGGTGAACACCGCTGTCTTCATGGTGTTCCTGACGCTCGAGATCACCGAGATCCTCCTCTTCATCGGCAACTTCAACGGCAGCAAAGCCGGCGAGGGCCTGGTGCTGGTTGGCGGCCTGGTCGGCGTCCTGACGGCAGCCGTCGCCTTTTACACCTCCGCAGCCGATGTGATTTCGGGAATGGCCGGCCGATATGTCTTACCCGTTGGCGTCGCGATGTGGCGGGACGCTCGGCGTCGTCCTTAAAGTTGGACTCTGGTTGAAGGAGGCTGTATGACGCGATGACGATCAAAACCGATGAGGTAATGAACGCGGCGCAAGAAGTCGAAGTCTCCGAAGCGCAGATCGCGGTCCACTGGCGAGAAGAGGAGTACTTCGTCCCTCCCGCGAAATTCATTGGCCAGGCCAATGCAAGTGACCCGAGCATCTTCGACCGATTCAAGGAAGAGAACTTCCCGGAATGTTTCAAGGAGTACGCGGACCTTCTGACCTGGGATAAATACTGGCATACGACCCTCGATACCAGTAACGCACCTTTCTGGAAGTGGTTCGTCGGCGGTCGCCTGAATGCCTCCTACAACTGTGTCGATCGCCATCTGGCGAAATACCGGAACAAGGCGGCCTTCATCTGGGTCCCTGAGCCGGAGGACCAGGTCACCCAGGCGATCACCTATCAGGAGCTGTACAAGCGCGTCAATGAGTTCGCAGCGCTACTCCGTGACTTCTGTGGGCTCAAGCAAGGTGACCGCGTGACGTTCCATATGCCGATGGTCCCCGACCTTCCAGTCGCCATGCTGGCCTGCGCGCGTCTCGGCGTCATTCACTCCGAGGTGTTCGGCGGCTTCAGCGGGGCGGCCTGCGGTGGCCGGATCGCGGACTCCGGAAGCCGCGTGCTCGTCACCATGGATGCCTACTACCGGAATGGGGAGCTGCTGGATCACAAGGTCAAGGCCGAAGAGGCCATCGCCACCGCCAAGAAAGAGGGATTCGAGGTCGACAAGGTCCTTGTCTGGCGCCGGCATGCCGGAAAATACTCGTCGAAGACCGAGATGGTCAAGGGCCGCGACTTCTTCGTGGATGAGGTGCTCGCCGACTACCGCGGAAAGATTGTCGAGCCGGTGTCGATGCCGGCCGAAGCGCCCCTCTTCCTGATGTACACGAGCGGTACCACAGCCAAGCCGAAGGGTGCCCAGCACAGCACAGGCGGCTACCTGTCATATGTCGCCGGGACCTCCAAGTACTACCAGGACATCCATCCGGAGGACACCTACTGGTGCTTCGCCGACATTGGCTGGATCACCGGTCACTCCTACATCGTTTACGGCCCGCTGGCGCTGGCGGCCACCAGTGTCATGTACGAAGGCGTGCCCACCTACCCGGATCCCGGCCGTCCGTGGAGGATCGCGGAGCGGCTGGGGGTCAACATCTTTCACACCGCCCCGACCACCATCCGCATGCTACGCAAGCTCGGCCCGGACGAACCGAAGAAGTACAACTACCACTTCAAGCACATGACAACGGTCGGCGAACCAATCGAGCCTGAGGTATGGCGCTGGTACTACAACAGCGTCGGGAAGCGGGAGGCCGCCATCGTGGATACCTGGTGGCAGACCGAGAACGGCGGCTTCCTGGGCAGCACCCTGCCCGCCCTTCAGCCGATGAAACCTGGCAGCTGCGGTCCGGGGGTGCTGGGCATCTTTCCGATCATCCTCGACGAGGAGGGAAAGCCGGTCCCGAAAGGCAGTACGAAAGCCGGCAACATCTGTATCCGCAATCCCTGGCCCGGTATCTTCCAGACGGTCTACGGCGATCCTGACCGTTTCGTGTCGACCTACTACCAGAAGTACAACAAGAACAAGAACAGCAAGGACTGGCACGATTGGCCGTACTTCGCCGGAGACGGCGCGTTGCAGGCGGAAGATGGCTACTTCCGCATCCTCGGACGCGTCGACGACGTGATCAACGTCGCCGGGCATCGGCTGGGCACCAAAGAACTGGAATCGGCAACCCTCACGGTCGAGGAGGTAGCCGAAGCCGCCGCGGTGCCGGTGGTCGATGAGATGCGGGGCAAGGCGGTGGAGATGTATGTCGCGCTCAAGCCGGGGCAGAAGCCCAGCAAGGAGCTCGAAGACAAGGTTTCGGGTGCGATCGAGAAGCTGATCGGCAAAGTCGCGCGGCCGAAGAATGTCTGGAT
>VBHC01000203.1 GCA_005889535.1 Chloroflexota bacterium | reverse complement strand
GGATGAGCGACTCGAGTATTCGCTGGTGGGTGACAGCGTCAATCTGTGCCAGCGGTTGCAGCAGTTCGCGCGAGGAGGGGAGACGATCCTGAGCGACGCGACCTATCGAGCGCTGGGCAAATCCATTGAGGCGGAGACGCTTCCCCCGGCTCAGGTCAAGGGACGGCACGCCTCCGTGCAGGCCTACCGGATCGCGGCCCTGACGCCGGCCTGAACCGGTGGGGATAGCTGTCCGCCGCTTCGCGCCGTCGCTGAGCGGCTCGTTTTACATCCCCGCGCTGCTGTGGCTGCTGGTGTTGGCGCTACTGGTCCTCGGAGGACTTGCCATCTATCTTCCAGACTGGAGCTTGGCTCGGGCCGACTTTCGACCCGATGCCTCCGACGTCGTCTCCATCTTTCCCATTCTTGCCTTTGCCACGGTGGGGGCGCTGGTAGCCTCGTCCCAGCCGCGCAATCTCGTTGGCTGGTTGCTGATCGCCACCGCGTTTGCCGCAACCTTCCTCATCGCGCCCAAGCTGTATGCGGGCCTGGCCATCGATCTGGGGTGGACGTGGCTGCCCGCGCCCGACTGGATTTACTGGATCGGCCAGTTCGCCTGGATCGCTGTCTTCCAACTATTCCTCGTTCTCCTGCCGCTCTACTACCCGGACGGGCGTCTCCCCGGACCGCGGTGGCGCGTGCTGCTCTGGTCGTCCGCGCTCATGGTGCTGATCGCCTTCATCACGGCGCTCGATCCGGCGTCAGCACCGACCGGGGTGGCCAACCCGATGGCGGTGAGGGCGTTGGCAGGCGTGAGCAACTTCCTGTTTCTCCCCTTCCTCGTCCTGATCCTGGGCACCAGCCTGGCGGCCATCCTGTCGCTGGTGCTGCGCTATCGGCGTGGTAACACACAGGATCGCCAGCAGCTGAAGTGGCTGATGGCGGCTGCCGCGCTCCTGCTCGTGTCCTTTGGGCTGCAGGTTGGTGTCCCGGCGTTCCAGAACGACTACCTCATTCCGCTTGTGGCGCCCGCCTTGCCGATTGCGGTTGGCATCGCCATTCTGCGTTACCGCCTCTACGACATCGACTTCATCATCAACAAAACACTGGTATACGGCGGGCTGGCGGCGGTGATCACCGGCGTCTACATCCTGATCGTGATCAACATTGGGGCCCTGATCGGAGGAAGTCAGCGGCTCTGGCTGTCGCTGCTGTCGACGGCGGTTATCGCCCTCGCCTTCCAGCCACTGCGCCAGCGAGCCCAGCGGCTGGCCAACCGGCTGGTCTACGGCAGGCGCGCGACGCCGTATGAGGCTCTCTCCCAATTCAGCGAGCACCTCTCGGAGACCTACTCCCACGAAGACATCCTCGACCGGATGTCGCGGATCCTGGCCCAGGGGACCGGCGCCGAACGCGCGGAGATATGGGTGCGCTCCGGTCAGCGACTCGTGCTCGCCTCAGCCTCGCCGCCGTCGACGGAAACGGTCACGCCGGTGGCCATGCAGAACGGCACGCTGCCCCAGATGCCACGCGACACGGTGGTCCCGGTCAGCCACCAGGGCGAGCTGCTCGGCGCCCTGGCGGTCGACAAGAGGCGCGGTGAGACCTTGAACAATGTCGAGCAAAAGCTCATCAGCGACCTGGCGGGTCAGGCGGGGCTGGTGCTGAAGAACGTGGGGCTCACTCGCGAGCTGCTGGCCCGTCTCGACGACCTGCGCGCCTCGCGTCAACGCTTGGTCACGGCGCAGGATGAGGAGCGCCGCCGGCTCGAGCGCGATCTGCACGACGGCGCCCAACAGCACCTGGTGGCGCTGAAGATCAAGGTCGGGCTGGCGGAGGCGGCTGCCGAGCCGGAGAGCAAGGCCCGTCCGATCCTGGCTCAGCTCAAGCAGGATGCCGATGAGGCACTGGACAATCTGCGCGAGCTCGCCCGGGGCATCTATCCGCCACTGCTCGCCTCCGATGGTCTTCAAGCCGCGCTCGCCTCGCATGTCCGCCGGCTCGCGATTCCCGTCAACCTTCGGGTCGACGACGTCCCGCGGCAACCCCGCGAGGTGGAGGGAGCCGTCTATTTCTGCTGCCTGGAAGCACTACAGAACGTGGTGAAATCCGCAGAGGCCTCGGCAGTCGACGTCCACATCTCAA
>VBHC01000202.1 GCA_005889535.1 Chloroflexota bacterium | reverse complement strand
TTCTGGCCTCGCAGGCCGCCATCTCATTGGACAACGCGCACCTGTATGCGGATCTCAAGGCGGCCGAGGAGAAAACCCGGCAAGCCGAGCGTCAGGTGCGACGCGTCGTCGACAACATTCCCGCGCTGGTCTGGACCGCATCGGCCGACGGACTGAGGAATTTCTTCGGCCAGCGTTGGCTGGACTATACGGGCCTCTCTCAGGAGGAGACACTGGCCTTGGGCTGGACGGCGGCGATTCATCCGGACGATCTCGAGCAGTTGCAAGCCAACTTTCAACGAGCGAAGGCCGAGGGCAAGCCTGCTGAGGCCGAAGCGCGGATGCGGCGCGCCGACGGAGCGTACCGCTGGTTCCTGGGCAGATGCGTGCCACTGCGCGACAGCTCCGGGCAGATCGAGGGCTGGTACGGATCCGCCACCGACATCGAGGACCGAAAGCGGGCGGAGCAGTCGTTGCGACGAAGCGAAGCATATCTGGCCCAGGCCCAACGCCTGAGCCACACCGGCAGCTTCGGGGTGCGTCTTTCAGGCGAAGAGATCGTCTGGTCAAGGGAGACGTTTCGCCTCCTCGGCCTGGACGAGGCGAGCAAACCGAGCCTGGAGGCAGTTCTCCAGCGCACCCATCCGGACGATATCGCCCTCGTCCGACGCGCGGTGGAGCAAGCCAGCCAAGACGGAGCGGGGATGGACTTCGAGCACCGTCTGGTGATGTGCGACGGCTCCATCAAGCACGTCCACGTGGTAGCGGACGCGGTGAGAGACGACTCTGGAAACCTCGAGCTCGTGGGGGCGGTCCAGGACATCACTTCTTCCAAGACGGCGTTCGAGGAGATCCGGACGCTGCGCGACCAGCTCTACCAGGAAAATGTCGCGCTCCGCGAAGAGGTGGACAAGGCGTCGATGTTCGAGGACATCGTCGGCAGCTCGCCGGCCTTGCGGACGGTGCTATCGCGGGTGACCAAGGTCGCTCCGACGGATTCGACCGCATTCATCACCGGAGAAACGGGCACTGGCAAGGAGCTGATCGCCCGCGCCATCCATCGCCGGTCACCGAGATCTTCGCGGGCATTCGTGGCCGTGAACTGTGCGGCCATCGCCAAGGACCTGATCGCCTCCGAGCTGTTTGGCCACGAGAAAGGCGCATTTACCGGGGCGCTGGAGCGCCGCGTGGGGCGATTCGAACTTGCGCAAGGCGGCACCCTGTTCCTCGACGAGGTGGGGGAGATCCCGCTGCATACTCAAGTCGCACTGTTGCGCGTTCTGCAGGAGCGCCGATTCGAGCGGGTCGGCGGCAGCCAATCGGTCCAGGTCGACGTCCGGGTGATCGCCGCCACCAACAAAGAACTGGAAGCCGCGATGAATGCCGGCTCGTTCCGACCCGATTTGTTCTACCGCCTGAACGTCTTTCCCATCCAGGTGCCTTCCCTGCGGGAACGCCGCGAAGACATTCCGCTCCTGGTCGAGTACTTCATCGACCGTTTCGCGACCAAAGCCGGGAAACGCTTCAGCCGCATCAAGAGGAAGAGCCTTGATCTGCTGCAGTCGTACGACTGGCCCGGAAACATCCGCGAGCTGCAAAACGTGATCGAGCGGTCGGTGATCCTTTGTGACACGAACGAATTCTCCGTCGACGCGAACTGGCTCGCTTCCGGGCCGGCCCGAAAGGAGCGGAAGAGGCAAACGCTCGACGAGCACCTGAACGGCGAGGAGAGACAGGTCATCGAAGCCGCATTGGCCGAGGCGGGCGGCAAAGTCTCGGGGCTGTCTGGCGCTGCGGCGAAGCTGGGAATGCCGGCGACGACGCTCTACTCGAAGATCCAGAGCCTGAGGATCGACAAGAGCCGCTTCAAGCGGGATTGAGTCATTTTCTGCTTACGAAACTTTGACACTCATCTACGACCGTTCGTACAGGGTTTCGCTTCGGGCGCGAGTTCGACGCCGCTGGGCCCGTGTTCAGCCGAAAACGAATGGCATGTCGGTTGCTCTGTCGATCCCGCAGCTCTTGAGGTCCACCGAGGCGACGGGAGAACCGATGCGGATCCTGGAACGAGTGGAGATGCCACCGGTCGCGCCGGGGCCACAGATCGTTGCCGAGTCGCCCGCGATGCGCGGGCTCCTCCAGACGGTCGCACG
>VBHC01000201.1 GCA_005889535.1 Chloroflexota bacterium | reverse complement strand
GGTACTTGGCGACGTGACTGACGATCTGGTCGAAGGCGGAGTAGATGAAGCCGTCGAATTGAATCTCCGGTACCGGCTTGAAACCGTTCAGGGCCAGTCCGACCGCGACGCCGATGATGGTCGACTCCGCCAGCGGCGTGTCGAACACGCGATCGGGCCCGAACGCCTTCTGCAAGCCATCGGTAATGCGAAAGACGCCGCCGAGGGTGCCGACGTCCTCGCCAAAAATCAGGACCTGATCATCGCCCGCCAGGGCGTCGCGGAGGGAGAGGTTGATCGCTTTGGCCAGCGTGACCGGTTCCATCAGGTGCCCTCGAGCGAGGCTTCGAATTCCTCGCGCTCCTCGACGAATGGATCCGGCGGCCGCTCGTAAACGCGACCGAAGATGGTCTCACCCGCCGGCGCCGGAACCGCAGCCCGCAGACGGGTACGCATCTGCTCGGCCATGGTTTCGGCCTCACGATCGATGCTCGCTACGGCGGCATCATCGAGCAGCCCCTGCCCCCGCAACCAGCTCCGGTAGCGCGCGATCGGATCCTTGGCGCTCCAGGCCTGCAGCTCGCTGTCCAGCCGGTAGCGGGTCGGATCGTCGGAGCTGGTATGCGCTCCCATCCGGTAGGTCATGGCTTCGATGAGGTATGGGCCATCGCCGCGGCGCGCCCGCTCGGCAGCGGCCCGGACGGCCGCAAAGACGGCAAGGACATCGTTGCCGTCGATGCGAATGCCGGGGAAGCCGTATCCCGGGGCCCGCTCGGCGATGGATCCCGCGGTTTGCTTGGCCAGCGGCACCGAGATCGCCCAGTGGTTGTTCTGGCAGAGGAAGACGACCGGTGCCTTGAAGACGCCGGCGAAGTTCATCGCCTCGTGCCAATCGCCCTTCGAGGTCGCGCCATCGCCGAAGGTTCCCAGCACGACGTCGTCGCTGCCGCGCAACCTTGACCCCATGGCAAAACCGACCGCGTGCGGCACCTGGGTCGCGACCGGAACCGCCAGCGGGGCGAAGGCATATTTGCGGGGGTCCCACGGCCCATGCGACAGTCCGCGAAACCAGGTCAGCATCTCGGCCGGGTCGACGCCCCGGCACATCGCCATCCCAAACTCCCGGTAGCTCGGAAAGATCCAGTCCCTGGCCTCGAGCGCAGTAACCGCGCCCACGTGAATCGCCTCCTGGCCCAGGTACTGACCCCACAAGCCAAGCTCGCCTTGCCGCTGCAGGTTGAGGGCTTCCTGGTCGGCGCGCCGGATCAGGATCATCTTTTGATACAGGTTGCGAAGCGCCGCGGCGTCCAGCCCGAGGCCGTTCCTGGCATCAGCTTTGAGCTCGCCGGCCGCGGAGAATAAGGGGCGAACCGGGTCGTCGGTCCCGACGACTTGCACCACGTCCGCCATTGGGAAACTATCGCATACCGGCGTTATACTGCCGACCGATTGTCAGCGCGTGAAACTCGGCCAACCACGACCTACTCGGTTGCGCCAGCCGACCGCGAGCCGCTTCATGAGCGGTTGCATGGCCTTGGCGCTGTCGACGAGCAACCAGGCCCGTACGAGGCATGGCGGACCAAGCTGTCGGACGGCGCCAGCCAGGCTCGCGCCATCCTCTATCAGTCGGGCAAGCTGGTGGTCTCCGGCCACGCGCCCGCCTTCGACACCGCAAGCGCCATGATCGACGCCGTCGGTAA
>VBHC01000168.1 GCA_005889535.1 Chloroflexota bacterium | reverse complement strand
GGCGATGACGTTCCCGGCGGCCTCATTGTCGCCCAGGCTGAATGAGTAGAACCGGGGCGGCGCGGCCGGTGGGTGGCGCTCGACCCACGTTCCGGCCGTCCATTCCCAGGTTTGCGGCGACCCGTCAGAACCCAGTCCATAGAGGACCAGTGATGCCGACGCCCGGTCGTACGCCATCGATCCGCCAAACGCAGGTGGCGACGTGGCAGGGTGTTCTTGCCGCCACTGGCTCCGGTCCCAGGTCCAGGTCGTCGGCTTGAAGTCGGCCTCGGAGGC
Source organism: Chloroflexota bacterium (assembly GCA_005889535.1). Classification (GTDB taxonomy): domain Bacteria; phylum Chloroflexota; class Dormibacteria; order CF-121; family CF-121; genus CF-13. The sequence continues at coordinate 10,383 of VBHC01000168.1, read as the reverse complement.
GCCGAACATGACAAGCTTGCGGCTTCCCGGGTCATAAGCCATTGAGAAACCCGATAGTCGTGGAACGGCGTCACTCGCCGCAGGAGAAGCATTCGGCGACCTTTGACTGGCTGGAACCTCGCTGGTACAGCCGATCAGGATCAGCGAGCCCAGCAGGGCGGCGGCGCGAAGCATCGTGGAGTGGCTGATGATAGCACTGCGCTGCCATCACCGCCCATGCCCGGACGCCGCTCCCTCAACTCGGCGCAAAGACCAGAGTCTCAGATCTTATTGCGCTAGTTGAGGTAATCTACGCCGCTGCGGAAACGGCAGCCAGTTCGAAAGTTGTTCTGGTGGCGACCCCGAGCGGACTCGGCGGCGCAAATACCAATTGTCCTCCGTAAATACGCTCAGGGCGCCTAGGGGACGGGACAACCGCCACCGAATGCCGGCGTTTATAGCAGAAGCCCGAACCTACTGTTTGTGTTCTTCGGTCCTTGGCGGAGCCAGCCGCTCGCTGGCAATCCGCTCCACCGCAACGCGCTGGTGCGGTGATATCTCTCGTCCCTCGCGCAAGTTCGCAATAGGTGGCCAGTAGAAGACAAACTCGCCAATTCCGAGCTCCGCGTATGACCCCACGAAGTGGTCGAAGGCATCGAGAGACGAAAGGGGGTCAACCGCTTGGCGGTACGCAAGGACGCACCGTCGGACGCTTATGGGGTCGCGACCCAGCTCGACGCAGTAGCGATCAAGCTGTTCGACGCGAGCGCGTGTCGCCCCCAGCGCTTCGACCTCCGTCACCTCCTCGCCACTTCCGCCAGCCCAGACCGGCGGCGGCTGTCCGCCGATTGTGCTCCATGCGTCGGCATATCGAGCAACGAGTTGAAGCGCGCGCGGGCCTTCGGCAGCCACGACCAACGGCGGCCGCGGACGCTGAACCGGCTGGGCGAGCTGTGCCCCACGGACCGAGTAATAAACGCCCTGAGATGTGACAGACTCCCCCCGGAGCAGTCGATCAAGAAGGATAAGGTGCTCTTCCAGGCGCGCTACCCGCTCAGCGGGAGGCCACCGGGGAACCCCAAAGACATCACAATCGGCGGGACGATCCCCAACTCCAACGCCGAGCTCGACCCGACCCTCGGAGAGTTGATCTACGGTCAGTGCCTCGGCAGCGATAAGGGCGGGGTGGCGGGCGATGATCGTTGTGACGAGCGTTCCCACGCGTAGGCGGGACGTAGCCTGCGCGAGCGCTGACAGGAGGGTCCATGCCTCAAAGTCAAAGAACCCCTCGATGCTCCAGGTATCAGGGATCCAGGCATGGTCGAAACCGAGTTCCTCCGCCCACCTCCACTCCTGCTTAATTGCAGCGAAAGGAGCAACGGCGAATGTGAGAATTCCAAGGCGCCGAGACATACGTCCGAAGCTATAACACTTCTCCGCCCCGGTCATCATCAGCCGGGCTGCCGCAGGCCGATCCTTTGACCGTCCCACTGGTAGGACGGTCTCGAGGCATCTTGTTTTATCGCGGGCGGCGTAATGATCTGCGGGTCCGGTCCGTTCTACCGTGCGATGGCTGGGCGCCTTGGCTCGGTGTGTGCGGCCTTCCTGTTTGCCATGCTGGCGGCGGCCTGTTCGGGGACTCCCTCCGCCAGCCGCACGACCCCGCCGGCGTCAGGTGGGCAGGTCGCGGTAGCCAGCCCGACCGCTAACCAGCCCCCGACGCCCAGTGCAACGCTGTCGTCGAGCGCCTCCCCGAGTACTTCGCCCGGCGCATTTCAGAGCCCAGTGGTCCATTACACAAGCCGTTGCGCCGCCTCACAGTTGACCCTGGCGTGGGGCGGACCGACCAGCGAGGCGACCGGTCAGCACACTCTGCCCCTCGTGCTGACGAACACGTCTCGGACGGGCTGCCACCTGTTCGGGTATCCGGGGATTTCCTTGATCGATGCGAACGGTCGGATTCTCCCCTTACAGTACGTGTGGGGAGGAGACCAGATGGTTACGTCCTCGCCGCCCGTCATGGTCGAGATCGCGCCGGCGGCGTCAGCGTACATCGTGACGAACAAGTACCGGTGCGATACCTCCGACTACATGCACGCGGTCAAGGCGCGGGTGATCCCTCCGGATGACACGGCGTTTCTTCAGGTTTCCCTCATGAACAACGTGCCTATGGATTACTGCGGGCAAGGAGATCCGGGATCGATCCTGCACATCTCGCCGGTCGAGCCGAGTTTTCAAGCGGCGAGCGCGTACTAGAAGAGGGCGTCGTCAGGCAGCGCACGTTGGTGACCTGCGTCGCCAACAAGTCAAATCGCCGGGTTCTGGAACCTGCACAGCAAGTCCTGTTATCCGCAGAGAATCTAAGAAGTTGATCAAATCGCTAAACATCTACCACCAGGCAGAACGAATACAAAAATGGGTGGTCAACACCCCGAGCGGATTCGGGGGCGCAAATACCACCTGTCCTTCTCAAAATACGTTTGAGACAGTAGCGGGCTCCAGAAAACTGTAAGCCCGTTCGTCCAAGTGGCTTTCAAGACCGATGTCGTGTTGTTCATCAGCGTTCGCCGTTGTTCGCCAATTTTCGCCGCGGCTGGCCTTAATGACTACCGGGGGTCCGCTTGGAATGACGCCACAACGACTGCGCTATCGTGAGACCGCAATGCAGTGCCGCGAATCCCGACTCAGCCAATTCAGCTTCGATTCAGCTGGTCTACTGGTCTGGCGACCCGATCCATCCGGCTATCTGGGAACGTGAGCTAAACCCGAGTTTATTAAGAATGTTGCTGACGTGGCTGGCAACGGTCTTCTCGGAGATGAATAACCGCACCCCAATCTGTTTGTTGGTTAGGCCATCGGCGAGTAACTGCGCCACCTCTATTTCCCGCCTCCCCAGCAGACCGCGGCCCGCACGATTGGAGCTCGCCGCGACATCAGGAGCGGCTTCATCAAGGGCGAGACGGACGGCATTGTCACGGCTCAGGCCCCTTCCAGCGCTGAACTCGGCGTCAAACCTCGCTCGTCCGAGCGCCGCGACCGCCGACGCAGTTGCCTGATCGAGCAGCGGAGTCAAGAATTGCATGGGCGTCGCGCCGGCGCCCAGCCGCATCGTTTCCGCGGCTCCGAGCATCCGCGCCGCAAGCTCGGCCTGCCCGGAGCTAGCAGCGTGACAGCCCAGCACATCAAGTAGATAGAACTGGGACACCCGGTCATCGATCTCGCGTGCGTGTTGCAAAGCTTCCTTAAAGAAAGGCTTCGACTCAACCAGATCACCAGCGAAGAGCGCGCCGAGGCCTCGATTCATGAGCATCACGTCAAGCCTGTAGACGTCGCCCGTTTCCCGGCTAAGGCGAACGCCTTCGGACGACACGGCTTTCACCGTGGCGAGCTCACCTGCGAAGAAGGCGTTAAAGGCCTGAGCCTGAAGCAAACCCAAGGTAGCTTCGGGGTCACGGAGAGGAACGGTGACTTGGGGCGCCTCATCGAGTAATCGCCTGGCGACGACAGGCTCGCCGGTCATGTTCGCGGCGATCGATCCCATGGTCAGGGAAGCCGACAGCAGACGGCCATCCCCTGTCTGTCGTCCCGCGGCCACCGCGTGGTCAAGCATTGGCCTGGCAACGATCGGGTCCCCCTGCAGCACCGCGAGGAAGCCCCGGATGAAGAGCGCCCAGGCCCGCGTGTCAGCAGCGCCGCCATCGAGCGCCATCAGCTGGTCCAGCCACCGGACACCTTCGGTCGTCGCGCGAGTAAACCAGTACCAACTCACAGAGTTCGCGAGAGCGAGCCCACGCAGTGCGTCCCCATTGGTCAGGCAATGCCGGAGAACCGCACGGATGTTGTCGATCTCGATGTCCATCCAGGCCAGCCACGCCAGCAGCCTTGCTCGAGCGTCGACGGTGCGGTGCTGACACGTCGCCACGTAGTAGTCGGCACAACGCAGCCCCATAGCGTCGACCTCACCCGCGCCTCGCAGTTTCAGCACGGCGTATTCACGCATCGTCTCGTGGAGGCGATACACGGCAATGCCCTTCGCCTCTTGCTTGATGACGAGCGACTTGTCTACCAGCGAGGAGACCAGGCCCAGCGTTTGGTCAGTGGTCTCGCCGTCCAGGGTGCAAACGGCGCCGACATCATCGAGGGTGAACCTTCCGGCAAAGACGCACAACCGGCTCAGTAGACGCTGCTCGTCCTGGGCCAGCAGGTCGTAACTCCAGTCGATGGCGGTCCGCAGCGTTTGATGACGCGGCAGTGCAGCCCGGCCACCACCGGTCAACAGCTCGAAGCGATCGGTCAGACGGTCTAGGATCTGTTCCGGCGTTAGCACGCGTGTTCTTACGGCCGCGAGCTCGATTGCCAGCGGCACGCCATCGAGCTGTCGACAGACCTCGACGACGGCAGCTTGGTTCGCGGCGGTTAGCTCGAATCTCCCCGAAGCCGCGTTAGCGCGCTCGACAAAAAGCATGACCGCTTCAATCTGTCGGAGCCGATCGAGAGGCTGACTGAGGTCGGCTGATGGAAGCTCGAGGGGCGGCACGGGAACCACGTGCTCGCCTGGCTCGGAGAGCGGCTCCCGGCTGGTGGCGATGACACGCACGTCCGGCGCGGCCCGGATGATCTCTCCGACGAGCTGGCCTGCTGCCCCCAGCAGGTGCTCGCAATTGTCCACGACAAGCAGCAGCCGTTTGTCCCGAAGGTAGCTGAGCAGAAGGGCGGGCGGCTCGGTGGCGGCCTGATCACGAAGGTCGAGCGCCGCCAGCACGGCATTGGGCACGAGGTCAGGGTCCCGGACTTCGGCGAGTTGGACCAGCCACGAGCCATCTTTGAAGCCACGCGCAAGATCGGTCGCGGCTCGGATCGCCAGGCGGCTCTTGCCGACCCCGCCGGGTCCGACGAGACTGACGAGCCGAGCGCTGGCCAGTTTCTTCCTGAGCTCGGCCAACTCGCCGCGCCGGCCGACGAAGCTTGTCAGCTCAGGCGGCAGGTTACCCGGACGATGCGTCGGTCGGGCCATCAGATCAGGAAACCACTACCACGTACGCCTAATCAGCATTGAATCAGTAATTCGACGGATTTCGCCGGCCCAGCCCGGCGCGTAGCTTGATCTCCATGACTGAGGAGCTGACGATACGCCGGGTCGAGGTCAGTTTTGTGAGCCCGCCTCCCGCCCGGGTCATCGAGCGCGCGCGAGGCGTCAGCAAGGTGGAAATCGACGGTGGAGTCGTGCGGTGTTTCGTATGCGGAAGCTTTCAGCCCTTTCTCGAGGCGCTGCGGGGCCACGAGGTCATCTCGTTCGAGTCGACGCCGGAACCGCAAGGCGGCAATGATACGCGTCCAAAGAGGTTCTCCCAACAATGATGGTTCGTGTCAGCGGCGCCCTTCTTCGCTTCACCGACTACCGGCGAGTCATCACCGTGGCCGCACCCACGGTCGGGGCGGCCCTGACTAAGCTGGCCGATGAGTACCTCGCGCTCAAACCGGTGCTGTTCGATCGCGAGGGCAGGGTTCGAGCGACGCACCAGATCTTCCTGAACGGCGAGCAACTTAACCGGGAGCAATTGACCCGTCCCGCTGGCGATGCCGATTCCGTCGATCTGCTCCTCGCGGTCTCCGGAGGTTGAGCCTTGCCGAGGTGGGACGCATACCAGATGCAGGTTGATACGGGCCTTTTCACGCCGCTCGGTTTGCAACCAACGGCGGTCTGCCGGCTCGGTTTCAATGCGGCGGGGCGCTGGCTCAGCGAGCACGCGCTCAGCCATCGCCGCCTTGTTGCCGAGTACCAGACCGGCTTTGTGCTCTGGACGGCCCAGCTCATCTTCGATGAACCCGTCAGGTACTTCGACTCCGATTGCCTCGAGATGAGGGTGATGGGGCGCGTCCGAGGAGGCGGGACCCAGTTCGAGTGTGAGGTCGAGGTCGATAGCGCGCGCGGCATAACGACCCGCATGCGGGCGTGCTGCGTTCCGCTCCGCCTTGACGGCGACCCGGCCCTCTCAGGCGCGCCGGCCAGGCTCGGATCTGGGGTCATGGAGGCCTTTCGGCCCGATGAAATCGAGGTTCGACCGCATCGCTCTCCCGCGCCCGGACTGCTCGCCGCTATCCTGCGAGACGGCACTGAGCTGGCGCGGGGAATGACACCGTTCGTCATCCATCGCCATCAATGCGAGGTCGCCGACCAGTGGTACTGGCCAGAAGCGGTCTCGCTCGCCAGCGGTGGACGCGAGCAGCTCGTCAGGGTCGAGTCCTCGAGGATTCCCGTGCTCCGCCTCGCTCTGAGCACGCCGTTGCGACGCCTCGACCTTCTTTTCAACCGGCCCTTCTTCTTGTTCGATGAGGGCGCCGTCCTCTCGTCCGCCCACGAGTGGCAGGGGTGCCTGGTCTTCGTGCATGAGCTGGTCGGTGTCGAGGGCGGCGAGCCGCGCGCGCTGGCAATCGAGCAGTTCACTACCCGTCTATCGGGTCGCGTATGGAACTGATCGCGGTGCGGCCGGTCCACGCCGCTGCCCAAGACCTGGAGCAGATCCTCGGCGACCCCTTCTCCCCAGAAGCGCCGATTTCGTTCCGCACAATTGTCAGGCATGACGAGCGGGAGGAGCCGCCTTCTGAGGCCTTCGAAATGCTGCGCACCTGGGGCGTCCACGCTCAACTCGTCCCCCAAGCGTTGGGCGGTCGTCTGACATCCTTTGAAGAGTTGCTGGCCCTGGTCCGCGTGGTCTCTCGGCGCGACCAGGTGCTGACGACCGGACTTGGCTCCACCATGCTGGCCGCCATCCCGGTTTGGGCCTGGGGCGATGACGACCAGCGCGGCCAGGTCGCGCAGATGCTGCTCGGCGCCGGCGCGTTCGGTTCGTTCGCCGTCTCCGAGCGCGAAGCCGGCAGCGATTTTCTGGCCAGCACGGCTCGAGCGGAGGCCGCCGACGGCGGCTACCTGTTGACAGGCGAGAAGTGGCTCATCGGCAACGCGTCCCGCTGCTCGTTCGTGGTCGCACTGGTACGGATGGAGCCTGCGCTGTCCCTGCTTTTCATCCGCCCCGACCAACTTCCGGCGGGTACCTTGCGACGCCTGCCGAAGATCCGAACGCTCGGGCTTCGCGGCCACGACATGGGCGGGATGGCGTTCAACGATTGTCCCCTGACGGCAAGCGCGCTGCTGGGGCGCCCCGGTCGTGGGATGGAGATGGCGTTCACGACCCTGCAGTACACCCGGACGATGATCGGCGGCATGGCCCTGGGCGCCGCGGACACGGCGCTGCGCCTGGCGCTCGGCTGGGGCCGCGACCGCCGGCTGTACGGGAAACCGATCCGTGATATTCCAGCGGTCCGGTCCCTGCTCTTGGGTTCCTTCATCGACATCCTGATCGCGGAGTGCGTGACCGTGATTACGGCCCGCGCATTGACACTGGCGCCGCGACGGGCGTCGTTGTGGGCGGCGGTCACGAAGTACCTGGTCCCGAACCTGAGCGAACGGGTCGTGCGAGACGCGTCCGTCGTCCTCAGCGCCCGCTCCTATCTACGGGAGGGCGTCGGCGACGGCATCTTCCAGAAGATCGCCAGGGATATCGTGATCACCAGCATCTTCGAGGGGACGCAGCTGGTCCAGCTTTCCATGATCGCGTCCCAACTCGCCCAGCTCATGCGCATCGGGCGTCGCGATGGCGAGCGGGTCGAGCTGGACCGGCTCTGCGACCTGGGTATACCGGCGCCGGCATGGGACCCGTCGAGCACCGGCCTACGCATCGCCGATCCCGGCGGTGATGAGTTAGTCGAGCACTGGTTCGGGCAGCTCGACAACTCGGAGGAGATCATGCAGGCCGGGCCTCGAGCCGCTGCCGCACTGCGCGCGCTTCGGGACCAGGCAACGGCGCTGCGAAGAAGCCTGGCGACGATCTCCACGCCGACCGACCTCTCGCTGGCGCGTCGGCACTGCGTCTTGCATGCGGCGGCTTGCTGCCTGCAGGTCTGGCGGAGCAGCCGCTACGTGCTCGCGCTCGAGGCCGCTGGCGGCGAGTGGCTGGCCCTCTCCCTGGAAAGGCTCGCGGGCGGCGATTCCGCTCCAGCCGGCGCCGACTTGGACGGACCGGTGTACGCCTGGATGTACGGTCAGCTCGACCGAGCCGAGCTGTTCTCGATCCTCCCTTTCGAGCTGGCCCAATGAACACCTTGACATTGGCCGAGCTGATCGCCCAGTTGCAGCAAGCGTTCGCGGGCTTTCTTGGCATGGATCCAGCCGAGGTAAATCCGAACGCCTCGATCAAAGAACTCGGCATGGACTCGCTGACCGCGGTCGAGCTGGCGATCGACATCGAAGATCGTTTAGGTGTGAGCCTGTTCCTCACCGATTTCACCGGCCGCGAGACAATTGCGGGGCTGGCCGCGTCCTTCCTCGAGGAACGGGTAGCGTGATCGCACTCGGCGCGGAACGCGACACGGAGCGCATCGCCGTGTTGGGCGCCGAGGCGGAACGTCGCTTCGGCCGTTTTATCCGCGAACGCGTCAATCCTGGCGCCGACGAGCGGGACCGTCTGGGCGAGCCGCTGCCGCAGGCGCTGCTCGCTGAAGCCGGGCGTCTCGGCCTGCTGGGCTTTTCGCTTCCGCCCGCCATTGGAGGCGAGGGGCGGGACAAGTTCGAGTGGGGGATCGTCCTGGAAGAGGTGTCGCGCCTCTCCCGCGACACCGGTCTTGCGTCGGTGATCGATGTGAACGCGGGCGTTGCCGAATTGCTGTTAGCAACCGGACGGGCGGAGCTGGCCGAACGTTACGCAACCCCGATGGCGGCCGGCCTCTTCGTCTGTCCCCCGGCGGCCTACGAGAGCCGCGACCCGTTCGACTACCTGACGACCGCATGTGAGGTCGGTGGCGGCTGGCGGCTCGACGGGAACAAGCCGTTCATCGGCGCTGCGGTCTTCGCCGACGCATTCCTCGTCTATGCCAAGGACAAGGAGGGGTCCGCGTCGAGCCACTTCCTACGATGGGCCTGCGCTCGATGGGGTTCGGAAGCCTGAGCCTGGACGGCGTCCACCTCTCGGCGGACCGCCTGGTTGTCGGCGCAGACGCCCTTAGCACCATGAACACCTACCTCCGCAACCGCCGCCTGATGACCGCATGCTCGGTGCTTGGCCACATGCAGGGACTCTTTGATGCCTGCATGGTGGCGCTCGACGACCGCCACCGCGGCGGCGGGAGTGTCCTCGAGTTCCCCAACGTGCAGCGCACGGTAGGCGAGATGTTCGTCGCGCTCCAGGCCTCGCAGGCGATCGTCCACCATGCACTAGCGACAACCTACGGCTCGCGGGACCAGTTCTTCGACCCCGTTTCAACGGCGGCGAAGGAATTCGTCGCCGAGCAGGCGATCAAGATCGGCCTGGCGGTCATGAACCTCCATGGCGGCCAGGGTTACATGCAGCGGCACCCCTGGGAGCGCTACATGCGTGACGCGCTCGGCCTCATCGGCGGTCAGGGTGGTCAGGAGCTGTTGCTCATCCAGCTGGGGCAGCACGCGACGCTCGAGATCAAGCGACGGCACCACACCAAGTTGTGATGACTCAGCGGGAGACGAGTCTTATGGCGTGGCTGATCCGGCTTGAGAGGTTGGCCAGCAAGCGGAGAGGAGAAATCCCCATGTTGACCAATTTGCTCAACATGTACCACCGGCAACTGAATACCAAGATGGGAGGTCAACGACCCTGACCGGACAAGTTTCGAACTCAAGCTGGAGGCAACCTCCGCGCTTTTCTGCCTTTGCGTAAAAGCCTCGCACGGCAGGCTACGCGCAAGTCCCGACCGCCGGCTGGGCCCTGGGCGACGCGATCTGGGCAAGCACCGGATGCGGGATGCGAGCTGAGTCCGTGATTACCGTAAGAAGATACAGTCCCTGACTCGACCATAACCAGATCCCGTGCGTATCGGAAATTGATGCCGGAACAAAATTTAGTCCTCCTGAAATGAGGTTCACTCCAGTGTTCCGTCCAGTCACCAGCCACAGCTCGTGGTAACTGACAAGATCCACCTCGGCGGGCGGACGGCCATTGGCAAAAACGATGGGATGACCCGAGCCATCGAATCCGATTACGTCGATGTACTCGTTCGGTCGCCGAAACCAGAGGCTCGAGGTCCCACTGCCCAGATCCAAGCGGACTAGCTGGTCAGGGCTCAGGAGGGGATTCCGCGTCGGGTGGCCATATGCAGCGCCGCCGCCTACGATCGACCAGTAGCCGGACTGGCTGACCGCCCTGGAACCATTCGTCCGGAAGAGCCACAGGCCAGCACGTGGTCCGGTTTCGGCATCGAACGGCACGACGTAGATCCCTGCATCGGCGTAGGCCAGCGGGAGCCACGACCCGGAAGGGCTCACCACGCGATCGCTGCCATCCGCGATGCCAACGTCGTGGACTGCCCAGTTTTCAT
>VBHC01000200.1 GCA_005889535.1 Chloroflexota bacterium | reverse complement strand
CTGGGCCAGGCGCTGGGACTGAAGTTGATCTCACCGGCCGAATTCATGCAGGCCATCTCCGAGGGCAACGATCCCCCGGCCCAGACGGTAGCCGAATTCCAGGACCAGATCTCTCATCACCAGATCAAGGTGCTCGTCTACAACACGCAGACCTCGACAACAGTCACCGAGAATCTCAAGCAGCTGGCGGCCCGCAACAGTATCCCCATCGTCGGTATCTCGGAAACCGTGGAGCCGGCCAGCGCCTCCTTTCAGGACTGGCAGGTCAAGCAGCTCACGGAACTGGAGGCGGCGCTGAGCCGACAATGACGGGCGAGGTGGCCCGCTCCGTCGCACCGTCCATCGTCGCCGAAGGCTTGACCGCAGCCTACGGCGATCGTCTCGTCTGGCAAGACGCCAGCTTCACGGTCAACCGCGGCGAATTCGTTGCCGTGCTGGGGCCGAACGGCGGCGGCAAGTCCACGCTGTTCCGTTTGCTGCTCGGGCTGCTTTCGCCGGCGGCGGGTAGCCTGCTCGTCCTGGGTCGCCGCCCGCGTCGCGGAAATCCGGCGATCGGCTACGTCCCGCAGCGCCGTGATATCGACCCTGACCTGTCCATCCGCGGACGTGATTTCGTCCACCTCGGCGTTGACGGCAGCCATTGGGGCGTGGCCATCGGTCAAAGCGTTGTCGATGCCGGCCAACGGGTCGATCACGCCGTTGAGGCGGTGCAGGCCGGCGCCTATTCCGACCGCCCAATCGGACGTCTCTCCGGTGGCGAGCAACAGCGTCTCCTGCTGGCCCAGGCCCTGGCGGGCGAGCCCGAGATGCTTCTGCTCGATGAGCCGCTCGCCAGCCTCGACCTCCGCAACCAGAACGTGATCGCCGAGCTGGTCGCCTCGCTCGCCCAGGCGAATGGTTTCACCGTGCTGCTCATCGCGCATGACATCAACCCGCTGCTCCCGATCGTGGACCGCGTCCTCTACGTCGCTCACGGTGGGCTGACGATTGGAAAGCCGGACGAAGTCATCACGACCGAGCGTCTGAGCCGTCTGTACGACGCCCCCATCGAGGTGCTGCACGACAGCCACGGCCACATGTTCGTCGTCGGATTGGAGGCCGAGAGCGCCCATCACGATGGCTGACCTGTCCATCGTCGGCAGCCTCTCCCCCGCCGCTGCTCCCTACTTTGGATGGGACCTCGTCCGCGATGTCCAGGAACTCTTTCGCTATGCCTTCATGCAACACGCCTTCGAGGCCGGAACGATCGTCGCCCTGACGGCCGGCGTCATCGGCTACTTCGTCGTCCTGCGGGGCCTCTCATTCGCCGCGCATGGGCTTTCGCACATCGGCTTTGCCGGCGCGACGGGTGCCGTCCTGCTCGGCCTGGCACCAATCGTTGGATTGCTCGCCTTCACCATGTCGGCGGGTGCCGTCATGGGTGCCCTGGGCCAGCGCCTTCGTGGCCGCGATGTGACCATCGGCCTGGTGATGGCCTGGTCGCTCGGTCTCGGCTTGCTCTTCACGGCCCTCTACAAGGGATCCGCGTCCAGGGCCATCGGCATCCTGTTCGGTCAGGTTTTCGGGATCACCGGGCAGGAGGTCGCCGTGACGTTGGCGGCTGGTGTTCTCACGCTGCTCGCGCTCGTGATCGCCTACCGGCCGCTGCTCTTCACCACGCTCGACGAGGAGGTGGCCGAGGCAAAAGGCGTGCCGGTCCGGGGCCTCTCGATCGCCTTCATGGTTATCCTGGCGGTCGCGGTGTCAGAGGCGGTGCAGGTGGTCGGCGTGCTGTTGATCTTTGCGCTGATCGTCGCGCCCGCCGCCATTGCCGAGCGGGTGACCGCGCGTCCCAGCCACGGCATCATGGTCTCGGCGGCACTGGCCGTCCTCTTTACCTGGGCCGGCCTGGCCGTCGCCTACTACGTCCCCTACCCGGTTGGGTTTTTCATCACGACGGTTGCCTTCTGGAGCTACGTCGTCGCGCGCTTACTCAGTTATCTTGCCGCACGTCGTACGACGGCGCGGCCCCGCGGGTGGCGCGAGGCGCAGGTCCGGCACTCGCCGTAGAAGTCGAGGGTCGCGTGGTCGACCCGAAAG
>VBHC01000167.1 GCA_005889535.1 Chloroflexota bacterium | reverse complement strand
ATGTTTGCGCTCTCCACCAGGCGGCCGCCGTCGTAGATGCGGACGCGCGAGGTGAAATCCTTGGGCGAGCCGCTGGACCAGTAGCTGGCGCTGAAGCTGTCGACTTTCACCTGGAATCCCGCGTGCTGGGTGGCCAGCCGGCCTTCGCTCAGGTTGTCGTACTTGGCGCGGGCCTCTGTAAAACTATCCCCCTCCACCACCGCCGCATTGCCGACGAAGCCGGCGGCCTTGCCATAGATCACGCCGACCAGCAGGATGAAAAAGCTGGCGTGGAAGATGATGCTCGCCAGCTCGGCGCCCAGCGCTCGGTTGCGCTGCGCGGGGTCGATGGCGCGCCGCCAGGCGGCGGGCACCCGGATGAACATGCTGGCACCGATCGAGGTGTACATCAGCACCGCGATTACGATGAACGGCCAGGAGCTGAAGATGTCGAAAAGGCCCAGGCGGGCAAACCACGGCGCCGTCACCGGGTGACGGAGCACATAGCCCATTACCCCCTGCGGGTTCTGGGGCAGCTGCGGCAGGAACGTGCCGACGACGGCGAGGAGCGCCAGGATGGCGAGCAGGATGATGGCGGTGCGCATTTTGCGGAGCTCGCGCCAAGCGCGCGCGAGCAAGCGGACCGCCACCGGGACGCGGCGGCTCGCCGCGGCTCGGGTCGCCGGCCGAACGGGAGACGGCGCGATCATCGCCCGGGAACTCCAACCGTCATCGTCGCTTAGAAGTGTAGGGAGGCGGCGTGGGTCGCCCAGTTCAGGACGACCGCCGGAAAGATTCCGAGAATGATGGTGGCCGCGGCGGCCGCCCCGAGCACGGTGCCGGTCGAGATGCCGATTGGCTCCCTTTCGACGGCGGCCTCATCGGGCGCGGCCAGCATGACGACGACGACCCGGAGGTAGTAGTAGAAGGAGACGATCGTCATGATCACGGCGACGATCAACGGCGCCCAGATCTGGGCGTCGACGAGCGCGCGGAAGACGAACAGCTTGGCAAAAAAGCCAACGGTTGGCGGGATGCCGGCCAGGGAGAGCATGAAGATCGTCATCACGGTGGCCAGGAACGGGCGCCGGTAGAACAGGCCCCGCCAGTAGTTGAGCTCAGCGGTCCGCTCCCCACCGGCGCCGAGGACGGTGACGACCGCGAACGCGCCAAAATTCATCACGGCATAGGCGACGATATAGAAGAGGGTGGCGGAAAAGCCTTCCGCGGTTCCCGGCAGGATGCCGAGCAGGATGTAACCCGCATGGGCGATGCCGGAGTAGGCCAGCATCCGTTTCAGGTTGTCCTGGGTGATCGCGACCAAATTGCCGATGAAGAGCGAGAAGATCGCGATCAGCGCCAGTGGGAAATACCAGCGGCTGGCGATTGACGGAAACGTTGCGATGAACACCCGACCGATCGCCGCAAACGCGGCCGACTTGGTCGCCACCGACATGAAGGTGGTGACGAGGGTGGGGGCACCCTCGTATACGTCCGGGGTCCACATGTGGAAGGGCGCCGCCGAGGCCTTGAAGGCCAGTCCCACCGACAGGAACCCGATCCCGAGCAGGAGCAGGACATTGCTCGATGCCCCCGCGCCGAGTGCGGTCGTGACGGCGGCAATCCCGCGGAGCGTCGTGCTCCCGGTCGCGCCGTAGATCAGCGCCATGCCGTAGAGCAAGAAACCGGTGGCAAAGCCACCCAGGAGCAGATACTTCATGGCTGACTCCTGGGATCGGACCGCGGTGCGGGCGAAGCCGGATAGGACGTAGAGCGAGATCGAGAGCAGCTCGATCCCGAGGAAAATCGTCATCAGGCTGGTGGCCGCAGCCAGCAGCATCATGCCGGCGGTGGCGCCAAGCAGCAGGACATAGTATTCGCCGTAGTCGAGGTCGAGGGCACGCAAGAAGCGGGGTGAGATCAGCACCGTGAGAATGCTGATGACGATCAACAGCACGTTGAAGAAGGCAGCCAGGCTGTCGGCGACGACGGTATCGCCGAAGGCGGCCCGGTTCTGGCCCCACAGCGGGATGGTGGCAACCATGGCGCCGAGGAGTCCGATGATGCTGACGACCGCCAACCAACCACGCCGCCTCGCGGGAACGAGGAGGTCGAGAAAGAGGACGATGATGGCAGTCCCGGTCACGATCAGCTCCGGGAGGATGGCGCCGTAGTCGATCCCGATGCCGTTCAGGTTGATAGTCATCGCAGCAGCACCGGCATCGCTTTGACGGTCGCCTCCACCGCCGCCGGGAAGAAGGCGGGACTCACCCCGACCACGATCATCAACGCGAGCAGGGGCGCGAGCACCCCGGCGTCGGCGATGCGCATCTCACCGTAGCCGGCCGGCTGCGGCGGCGCCTCCTGGAAGCTGCCCTGGTAGAAACGCAACACGTACCACGCCGCCAGGATCACCCCGATACCTGCGCCGACGGCCATCGGCACGAAGGCGGTCCAGGCGCCGAGCATGATCAGGAACTCACCGGTGAAGCCGTTCAGGCCGGGAAGGCCGAGGGCGGCCAATGAGATCACGAGGAACAGTGCGGCAAACAGCGGCGCCGTGGCACCCAGTCCACGGAGCTGGGCCCGGTCGCGCGTCCCGGTCCTTCGCTCGATCATGGCAACGATCAGGAAGAGGGCGGCGATGATGACGCCGTGATTGACCATCTGCACCAGGGCGCCCTCAATCCCGAGCAGGTTGCCGGCGAAGATCCCCAGCCCGATGAAGCCGAGATGACTCATCGAGGCGTAGGCCACCAGCCGCTTCAAGTCCGTCTGCACCAGCGCCATGAACGCGCCGTAGAGGATGCCGGCTGTCGCCAGCACGGCTAAGGCGGGCCCCAAACTATGCGCCGCGTCCGGGAAGAGTGAGAGGTTGAAGCGCAGGAAACCGTAGGCGCCGAGCTTCGACACCAGGCCGGCCAGCACGATCACGACCGGGAGCGGCGCGGCCGTGTAAGCGGCCGGCAGCCAGGTGTGCAGCGGAAACAGCGGCATCTTGATGGCAAAGGCGAGGGCGAAGCCCAGGAAGAGCAGCTGCGGGATGCCGATAGTGCCAAGGTTCAACGGCAGCTGCCACACGCCCGATGCCGGGTGCTGGACGAGTACCGTCCAGTCGAAGCTCGGCTGGCCGGTTTGCGCGAAGGTGATGGCGACAACCGCCAGGATCGCGATCAGCATGGCGAAGCTCCCGATGACCGTGTAGATCAGGAACTTGAAGGCGGCGTAAACCCGCGGGCCCTCGCCCCAGACCCCGATCAAGAAGTAGAGGGGAACGAGCATCGCCTCCCAGAAGACATAGAAGAGGATGAGATCGAGCGACAATAGAATGCCGGCGGTGGCCGCCTCGAGGATCAACAGCAGCAGCATGAACTGCTTCAACCGCGGCGTATCTGAGTTGGTCACCAGCACCGCGATCAGAAACAGCAGGGCGTTCAGTCCGAGAAGGAAGAGGCTCAACCCATCGACCCCGAGGTGGTAACTGATGCCGATCGCCGGCACCCACGGGCGGGCTTCCTCGAATTGAAGAAGATTGCCGGCGCCATGCTGAAATCCGCCAATAATCCCCAGGACCAGCAGCAGGGTGATCGCGGAAGCGAGAACGCCGAGCTGCTTGATGACGCGCCGGGCCACGGTCGGCGTGAGCGCAACCAGGAGCGCGCCCGACAGCGGGATGACGACGGCCAGCGTCAACCAGGGAACATTGGTGGGGAGCGCGTACCAGCTCATCAGCCGAGCCTCACCGGCAGGTAGCCGAGGAAGGCGGCGACGACGAGCACGACGCCGATGGCGCCCCCCAGCGTCCAGAGCGCGTAACTGCGGACGCGGCCCGTCTGGATCATCCGAAACTCCTTCGCCTCAACCAGGAAGAAGTCGGCCACCCCGTTGACGGCGCCGTCGATCACCTTTGGCTCGATCCGGTCGTTCAGGAAGCGAGCCAGCGCCAGCCCCGGCCGAACGAAAACCAGGTCGTAGAGCTCGTCGACGAAGTACTTGTGCTCGACGAGGGTGTGCAGAGGCCGCAGCCGGGTCCGCCAGGCGACCGCCAACTCCGGCCGGCGAGCGTGCAGCAGGTAGGCCATGCCGAAGCCGGCGAGCCCCACCAGGACGGACAGCGCGGCAAGCCCGATCACGACCGCGATGTTTTGCTCGACCGGGTTGCCGAAGATCGGGGACAGGAAGTTCGACACCGGGATGTAGCCGGCCACCACCGCGCCGGTGGCGAGGATCACGATCGGGACAGTCTGAATGGGCGCCGCCTCGTGCAGGTGGCGATCGTCACGCGACAACCACTCCCAGCCGAAGGCGATGAAGAAGAGGCGGAACATGTAGTAGGCGGTGAGACCGGCGGTGATCAATGCCAGCACGCCAAGCCAGAATTCGCTGCCCGCGAGGTTCAATGCCGCTCGGATGATCTCGTCTTTGCTGAAGAAGCCCGCCAGCAACGGGAAGCCGCTGATGGAGAGTGTGCCGACCAGGAAGGTCCAGAAGGTGATGGGCAGCCCGGCCCGCAGGTTGCCCATGTGGCGGATGTCCTGATCGTCATGGAAGGCGTGGATGACGTTGCCCGCCGCCATGAAGAGCAAGGCTTTGAAGAAGGCGTGGGTCATGAAATGAAACATGCCCGCGGCATAAGCGCCGATCCCCACGGCGAGGAACATGTATCCGATCTGGCTCATCGTCGAGTAGGCGAGGATCCGCTTGATGTCGACTTGCGCGGTTCCGATCGTGGCCGCGAAGAAGGCGGTGACGCCGCCGACCACGGCGACGGTGGCGGCGGCCGTCGGAGCCCAGTCGTACAGGAGATGCATGCGTGCCACCAGGTAGACGCCGGCGGTGACCATGGTGGCCGCGTGGATCAGCGCCGAAACGGGAGTCGGGCCTTCCATGGCGTCCGGCAGCCAGGTATGCAACGGAAGCTGCGCCGATTTGGCAACCGCGCCGACCAGCAGCAGCAGACAGATCGCCGTGATGACCATGCCGCCCTTGGGCAGCTGATGGACGCGGCCGAAGATCGCTGTGTAATCCATCACCCGGAGGTTGAGAAAGATCAGGAAGGCGGCGAAGATCATGCCCACGTCGCCGATCGTGTTCATCACGAAGGCCTTGCGCGCCGCGAGCACCGCCGAGGTGCGCTCGAACCAGAAACCGATCAGCAGGTATGAGCTCAGGCCGACGCCCGCCCAACCGATGATCAGCCAGACCAGGTTTCCGGAGAGGACGAGCAGGAGCATCGACAGGACGAACAGGTTCATGTAGGCGAAGAATCGCGAGTAGCCCTGGTCCTCTTCCATGTAGCCGATGGAGTAGACATGGATCAGGAAACCCACCCCGGTGATCACCAGGATCATCAGGGTGGAGAGCGCGTCCACATAGAGGTTGAAGGGGACGTTGAAATCGCCACTCTGCCACCAGGTGAAATAGGTCTGGTCCAGCTTCTGGCCCTGGAGCACCTGGGCAAGGATCAGGAGCGCGAAGAGAAAGGCCAACCCGACGCTTCCGGCCCCGACCCAGCCCACCACCCGGCGGGGCAGCTGCCGGCCGATCAGGGCGTTGACCAGGAAGCCGGCCAGCGGCGCCAGCAGAACCAGCGGCGCCAGCGTATCCACGGCCCGGCTACTCCTTCATCAGATCGAGTCCGTCGACGTCCATCTGCCGGCCGGCCCGGTAGACCTGCACGATGATCGCAATGCCGACCACCACCTCGGCCGCCGCTACCGTGATGACGAGGAAGGCAAAGACGACGCCGTCGAGGGAGTTCAGGTAGCGGCTGACGGCCGCGAAGGCGAGGTTCACCGCGTTGAGCATCAGCTCGATGCACATGAAGACGACGAGCGGGTTGCGGCGGACCAGGAAGCCGATCGCGCCCATCGTGAACAGCGCGCCGCTCAAGAGCAAAAAGGTATAGGCAGGAACCGGCATCAGCGAATCCTTCGCATGGCCAGGTACACAGCACCCACCGCGGCGATCAGGAGCAGCACCGACGTCACCTCGACCGGGAAGAGGAACCTGGTGTAAAGCGCGGTCCCCACGCTCTGGACATTGCCCACGGCGTTGATCACCTCAGGCGTGAAGGGGCCAGGCCGGCCGGTCAGCCCTTGGTTGACCAGCAGGACCCCCAGGAGGGCGGCGAAGATCACACCGAAGACGATGCCGTAGATCCACTCACTGCCACGGGCCGGTCCCAGCGTTACGTCCGACACCGGATTCATCAGGGCAATGATGAAGACGAACAGCACCATCACGGCGCCGGCATAGACGATCACCTGGGCGGCGAACAGGAACTGCGCGTTCAACATCAGGAACAGGACGGCCAGGCCGAGCATGTTGCCGACGAGTGCCAGGGCGTTGTAGATCGGCCGCCGGAAGCCGATCACGCCGGCGGCGGTAACGAGCTCCCAGGCCGCCACGATGGCGAACCCGACTACCACTTGCGGGCTACCGCTTGCGCGGACGGCGCGCCGGAGGGGACTGCCGTGTCGCCGACGCTCGCGCTCAGCGGCTCGAGCATGTCCTCCTTGACGGCGATGAACTTGTCCGGATGGTCATCCGCCAGGTCGTACCGCGGGCCCATCGTGATGGCATCGTAGGGGCACGCTTCCTCGCACATTCCGCAGTAGATGCAACGAAGCAGGTTGATCTCGTAGCGCTTGGCGTAGCGCTCCCCTGGCGAGACGCGGTGCTCGGGCGTATTCTCCGCCGCCTCGACCACGATGCAGCCGACCGGACAGGCGATGGCACAGAGCTCACAGCCCACGCATTTCTCCAGGCCGTCGGCGTAGCGATGGAGAATGTGCCGGCCACGCGCTCGAGGCGGGACCGCCTTCTGCCGCTCCGGGTACTCGATGGTGACGATCGGCCGGGTGTTGTGCTTGAAGGTCGTGAGCAGCGCCCGGGCGATGTAAATGGGGCCCAGGAAGACTTCGCGCAGGGCCATCAGAGGGTACCCTCCGCGGCAACCACGACGACGGCGGTGACCATCATCATCGCCAGGGACAGCGGGAACAAGGATTTCCAGCCCAGCGCCATCAGCCGGTCATAGCGCATGCGTGGCAGGGTGGCCCGCAGCCAGACGTAGACGTAGAGCAGCACGATGACCTTCAACACGAACCACCAGGGGCCCGGCAGGATGCCGAAGGGGCCCCACCAGCCGCCCAGGAAGACGATGGTCGCGATCGAGCTAACAATGATCATGTTGATGTACTCCGCCATGAAGAAGAGGGCAAAACGCATCCCGGAGTACTCCGTGTGATACCCGGCCACCAGTTCGGTCTCCGCCTCGGGGAGGTCGAAGGGCGCCCGGTTGGTCTCCGCGATACCGGCAACCAGGTAGAGGAAGAACGCCGGGAGAAGAGGAATGATGAACCACCAGGTGTGCTGGGCGTTGACGATGTCGACGAGCCTGAGCGAGCCGGCCAGGATGAAAACCGGCACCAAGGAAAGGCCCAACGCCATCTCGTAGCTGATCATCTGCGCCGATGAGCGAAGGGCGCCGAGCAACGAGTACTTGCTGTTCGAGGCGTAGCCGGCGAGGAATATGCCGAACACGCCAACCGACGTCACCGCCAGGTACCACAACACGCCGATGTTGACGTTCATCACGTACCAGCCGATCGAGTGACCGAACAGCCGCAGCGGGCCCGGTCCGCTGATGGGAATGATGGCGAAGCTGGACAGCGCGGCGCAGACGGAGATCAGCGGCGCCAGTAGATAGAGGAAGCGATCCCGACCGGACGGCGTGCTGCTGGACTTGAAGAACAGCTTCAGCCCGTCCGCGGCCGGCTGCAGCAGTCCCCAGGGGCCAACCCGGTTCGGCCCGGGCCGCTGCTGCAAGCGCGCCTGGACCTTGCGTTCGAAGAGGGTGAGATAGGCGAAGCCGGTCAGTAAGCCGAAGATCACGATCACGGTCTTGATCAGGGTCTCGACGACCACCTCGGTGGTCATCCGCGCTCACTCCAGAGGACGCGTTCTCCGCGGTTCAATGCCCCATACGGCGGCAGGCTTCGCACCAGCTCGGCGGTGATGTCGGCAACGGCGTCGTAACCCCAGTCGGCGCCCAGCCCGTTGGCGATCTGCTGGAAGACGCGCCAGTCCTCCAGAACCCAGTCGGCATCGAGGCCACGGGAGATCCGCTGCACTCGGCCCTCCATGTTCGTCACGGTGCCGTCTTTCTCGGTAAAGGCGTGACCGGGGAGGATGACGTGCGCCATCTCGTCGAGCGCGGTCGGCTTGAAGCGGTGGAAGACGAGCAGTGGCAGGGTCGGCAGCCACATCGATTCCGCGTCGCTCGGTGTGAAGCCGTGAAGTGGGCTGGACTCGTGAACATAGAGTGCCCGCAGCCCCGCCCCCGGCCATTCCGTCCTGCCCTTCCCCGCCTGGCCGTTCAGCGAGACGTAACCGGGTCCAAGGTGCGGGAGGATCCCCAGGTCCTTTGCGCCGCGGCCGTTTGGCCCGGTCGTCACGAGCAGTCGCCGCACGCTGCCTTTGACTTTCCGCTGCAGCTTGGTTTGCAGGTCGACGGCCGCCGTCTTGTTGGCCTCGGTCGCCAGGATGCCCACTGCCTCGGCGTCGGCCGGGATCGCGTCGAGGGCGCGCTTGGTTTCGCCGGTTGCAACCTTGAGCACGTGCACGCCCTTTCGCTCGCTCTTGAACAACCGCAGGTGAAGCACCGGTGCCGCGTCGATCACCTCCTGGCCGCCCAGCAGGACGACGTGATCGAGGCGCTCGATGTCGGCGATCGATAGGGTCATGTCGTCTGGCTCAGCATCCACAAGCGCGGCGCTGCGGTGGTCCAGGTGCGGCGATCGCAGGACCTCGCGGAACAGGCGCCGGAAGAGAACCAGTTCCTCATTCGTGTCGGCGAGTGACGCCCAGCCGGCCGCCTGGCCGCCGGCCCGCTTCAGGGCCTCGACCGTAAACGCGATCGCCTCGTCATACGACACGTCTTCCAGCCGCGCGTCCCGCCGGATGCGGGGCCGCTCCGGCGCCTGGCGCTGGAAATTGGGGAAGCTGAAGCGGCCGAAGTCACACAGCCAGCTGTCGTCGACCGCGGGATTCTCGCGCGACTGAAAACGGCCGATCCTGTTGTTGCGGGCGTCGATCTGGATGTTGCAACCCATGCTGCAGCCCGGGCAGACGCTGGGTGTGCGATCCAGATCCCATGGCCGGCTGATGAACCGGTACTGCCGCGAGGTCAGCGCCGCCACCGGGCAGATCTCCGTCCAGTTGCCCTGGTAAGCGGATTGGGCCGGCTCATCGTTGAAGG
>VBHC01000166.1 GCA_005889535.1 Chloroflexota bacterium | reverse complement strand
CGGCGTGCGCAGTTCATGAGCCGCCAGGTTGAGGAAGGCGCTCTTCGCCTGGTTGGCCAGCTGCTCGGCGGCGTAAAGGCGCGATAGCTCTTCCTTTCGTTCGTGAGTCTCGACAAAGGCGACGAGGACGAAGGACGCCAGCGCGAGGCTGATATTGAAGGCCTGGAGGGTCACCATTTTCTCGAATAGATTCTCCGTAGCGAAAGGCCCGATTCCGTGAACGGCCGACCAGATCGCCACCGTTGAGGCGATCAGCGCGGCGGGGGCTGCTCCTCGCTGGCGGAAGCGCCAGGCCGTCGCCATGACGAGCGGCAGCGCCAGGTACACGAGCCTGAGCCCACTCTGGAAAAGCAGGTAGGTCACGATCGCGGTTCCGGCCAGCAGGCCGCCGAGCTCCGCTACCCGGGACCAGGTGAGGCGGGGCCAAGCGGGTCGCGACAACAGGCTCAAGAGAAAGGGCGTCACCAGCAGCACGCCCATCGCATCTCCCGTCCACCAAACGGCCCAGGTCCCCCAGAAGCTGTCGCCCGGCACCGCACCGGATAGGACGAGGACCAGGCTGCCGACGGTGGCACTGACCGCCATGCCGCTTAGAGCCGCGACCGTGATGGCGATCGCATCAAAAAGCCGGTCCATGTCGAGGTGGAAGCCGACTCGGCGGAGGAGCTCTGCAGAAAGCAAGGGAGCGAGCGTATTCCCAGCGGCGATCGCCGCGGCGCCCGGTGGGGAGGGACCAATTGGGAGGTTGACGACAAAGGCTGCCAGGGCGATGGCTGCAGTTGCCCTCCGGCCGACGATCAGAATGGCCACCACGGCGATCCCGGTCGGGGGCCAGATCGGCGTAACCTGGCCATGCACCAGCGCCAGGTTCAAGCTCAGTTTGGCGGCCAGCCAGTAGGCCACGGCCACCAGCCCAAGCCGGAGGAATTCGCCGCCTATCTTCCGTAAGGCGATTAACCGGCCAGTGCTGCTGAGTTCGGCCACCAAAAGTCCACAGGGAACCTACCAGATTGTCGAGAAAGGTTCAAGGCAGGTCTCTGTTTCGAGCTTAGGGCGACGAAATTCTGACGATGTAATCAGTCGCGGATAACGTCGCGCCCTGGTTCCTGAGCTCCTGCCCGCGGGATGCGGTGAGGATGATGGCGGGAAGATCGGGGCGGCGAGCAACGTGGCGCAGGTCCTCGAGGATGCCGAGTCGGTCAGGCCTGCCGGCTGGTAGCTCCAGAAAAATGATGTCGGGACGGCGTGCTCGGGCTTCCGCCACCGCATTGTCGAGATCTACCACGCGGACCCAGTAGCCATCGAGCTCGAGCTTCAGCCGGTACATCTCCGCGAGGGCGTCATCGTCGCCGATGTAAAGGACGTCGAGGCTTTCGAGATCTGACTCGGGCATCACGACCATGGTTCCAACCTCCTCGGGCACGAGCTGACCTTTACACCTTGAGGCTCGAAGATAAGCGGCGGCTGACAAATGCTTATGAGTCTCATAAGAGCCGCGGCCCGGCAGATTTCGGCCAGCGCCCCGATCAGGCGGCAGCCATCGAGGCGGCGTCGACGCGCTTGCGGCGATCACCTCGGCCGCTCAGCAACCCCAACAGGATGAGCTGGATCGCCCACCCCGTGTATACGATCGTCGTGCTGACATAGGGACCAATCGCGCCTTCCGCCTCCAGGACGTAGAGCGAATTCGGCCAGGTGTTCAGCGAGGCGTGAAAGAGGAGAACGAGCAACAGGCTCCTCCGGCTGCCGTTGTAGAGCCAGGTCGAGATGATCGAGAGCGCGATCGTGCGCACCACGAACAGCCCAAATGGGAGATGGCTCTGCGCCGTGATCGGGATGAGAAAGAGGGGGAGATGCCAGACGGCTGAAACGACGCCGATCGCCACCGACGCCTTCAGCATGCCAAGGACGGGTTGCACGCGCGGTAGGAGAAATCCGCGCCATCCGAATTCTTCGCCCGAGGGTCCGCCGATCAGGAGAACGAGGATGAAGGTCAGCGGTGTGGCCAGCCACCGGGATGGATCGAACAGGTTGGGAACGGTGCCACCCTTGAGGACGTGGATGCCGAGAATGGTGGTCTGAATCACGATGGGTGCGATAAGGGCCGCCGCATACCATTGAATGCCGACGCGCCAGCGCAGCGCTTGGCCAAGAAACTCGCGCAGCCCGGTGTGGCCCGACGTCCGGGAAACCATCGCCACGGCCGCGAGCAGGGGCCCGAATGTGCCCAGCACGACCAGGACCGGCGTGGCTGTCCCCCCCACGGACCCGATCTGGTGGTTGGCGGCAACCAGCGGAAGCCAGCAGATCCAGGAGATGCCGATCGCGTAGATCGCGAAGACAACCGCCGACCGCCACCCCGAGAGCCGCTCGCGCATTAGCGCCATGTGTAACGCGGGAGCAGCGCCTGGGCTTGCTTTAGACTCAGCCGAAGACGCCGGATGACAAGGCCGACCCGTATCCGCATCAGCAGACGAGAAGGGTTTAACGCCGCCCATCAACTGTGGGACCCTGCGAAGTCTGACGATGAGAATCGGCGCTTATTCGGCAAGTGCGTCAACCTCCACGGCCACAACTATGCCGTCGAGGTGGTGGTTCGGGGAGACGTCGACCCGGCCACCGGGTATCTGATCGACCTCAAGCGGCTGTCCGACTTGATCGGTCGGGAAGTGATCGCCGACGTCGACCACCGCAACCTGAACACGGACGTTCCCTGGCTGACGGAACGGATTCCGACAGCCGAAAATCTGGCTGTAGCTTTCTGGGCGCGGCTTGTTCCGCATTTGCCTGACGGGTCACTCAAGTCGGTGCGGGTCTACGAAACCGAGAAGAACTGGGCCGAGTGCTCGGATGCGGAATGACCTCGACAGCCCTCGGACGCGGCCGGTCGATTTCAACCATCGCTATTCGACCAGCGACCTCAGCTGTCTGACCGAGGCGGAACGTCGCCGATTTCTGGGCAACGGCGATCCAGACCCGCAAACGAATCCGGCGATCGCCTGGGAGTTGCTATACCGCCTCGAGCCGAAACTCTATGACCGCCTGATACGGCCCGAACGGATCCATCCCGCGGTCATCGACTGGCTACCCCGACGGGTTCACCGGATCGTCGAAGTGGGGGCTGGGAGCGGCCGCCTGACTGAGGCGCTCGTCGATCGCTGCGACGAGCTGATCGCGATCGAGCCGGCCGCACCGCTGCGCGAGAGGCTTACCGCCAGGCTGGCCGCCTCCGGCCAGAGCCTGCGGGTGCTCAACGGATTCTTTGACGATCTTCCCGTTTCGAATCGATCCGCTGATCTCGTCGTGGCGGCCTCGGCGTTCACGCAAGATCCGGCGCACGGCGGTGACGTGGGGCTTGCGGAAATGGAGCGCGTCTGCCT
Organism: Chloroflexota bacterium; assembly: GCA_005889535.1. Classification (GTDB taxonomy): domain Bacteria; phylum Chloroflexota; class Dormibacteria; order CF-121; family CF-121; genus CF-13. Next base: position 5,919 of record VBHC01000166.1, on the reverse strand, counting down.
GATCGGCGGACGCGTCGTCATCGTCTGGCCCAACGGTGTGGAATGGCTGCTGGCGCGAGGCTACATCTATCAATCGTTTCCCGGTCGGATGCGGCTGGAGTTCGACAGCGTGGAGGAGGCCGTCGAGGTGGCGCAGATCTTCTATCCCGATGCGGTCGCGGAGATCCGCCGAAGCGGCGACCGTCTCGTGGCCTACGAAACGGTGGGCACCAATCCGCCCCGCGACCTCGCCTGGAAGGCGGTGGCGGGTTGAGGATCGCGTTCGTCGCGCCCCTGGTGACACCGATTCGCGAACCCCAGGCGGGCGGCTCGCAGGCCCTCCTCGCCGACCTTGCCGCCGGGCTCACGGACCGGGGACATGCCGTGGACGTCTATGCGGCGACCGGCTCCGAAATTCCCGGCGTCAAAGTGATTGACACCGGCGTCGATTCGGATCGGTTGGGGGGCTCGCTCTATCGTGCCAACGGTAGCGCCTCGCTTGATAACCGGCCCGCCGAGGCCGCCTTTGCCGCCGTGTACGCGGCGATTCGCACCCTGCCATACGACGTTGTTCACAATCACGCTTTCGATGCGCCGGCCGTGCGATTGGCGACCTCTCTCGGCCCACCGGTCATCCACACCCTTCACCTGCCGCCAGACATCGCCGTAGGCGCCGCTATTGCCGAGGTCCGGCACGCCCGGCCGGCGCCGACCGTGGCGACCGTTTCGGCCTGGCAGGCCAGGGCCTGGGGAATCCCGACGATCCTTCCCAATGGCGTCCCGACTCACCGGATTCCCTGGTCCGACCAGGCCGGCCAGGGCCTCGTGTTCGCGGGGCGCCTCAGTCCGGAAAAAGGCGCCGCTGAGGCGATCGACATCGCGAGAGCGGCCGGTGTCCCTCTCGATCTTTACGGCGATCCATACGATCCCGAATATGCTGCCGCCGTGGCTGATTCGAGCCGTGGGGTGTCGGGAGTCACCGTTCATTCAGGCGTGCCGCGTGAGATCCTCTGGGGAGTCATGGCCCGCGCGGCCGCGGTGCTTTACCCGGCGAAATGGGAGGAGCCCTTCGGCCTGGCCGCCGCCGAGGCGCAGGCGACCGGAACCCCGGTCATCGCCTTCCGCCGTGGTGCCCTGGGTGAAGTCGTGAGCGACGGGGAAACCGGGTTCCTGGTACCGCCTGGCGACGTCAAGGGCGCGGCCCAGGCGGTGATGCGCATCGGGTCGATCCGGCGGTCGGCCTGCCGCCGGCACGCGGAGACAGACCTGAGCCTCGACCGCAGCCTCGATGCGCACGAACGTCTCTATGAGCAGGTGCGCCGAAGGGCGCCGGCATCACATGCCTGACCGGCAGCCCTGGTTGCACGGGCGGGTTGCCGTCGTGACCGGAGCCAGTCGGGGCATCGGACGAGCGACGGCAGAGGCGATGGCGGGGGCGGGGGCGCACGTCGTCCTCGCCGCGCGCAGCGCTGAGGCGCTGACCCAACTCGCCGGAGCAATCCGGTCATCCGGCGGAACGGCCACGCCGGCGCCTGGCGACCTGAGCCAGGTTGGCGACGTCGACCGGGTATTCGGCATCGCCGATGAGCTTGGAGGCGCGACGGCGCTGGTCTGCGCGGCGGCGATCTTGACGAAGGTCCCGTTCAGTAAGACCACCCCGGAGACCTGGCAACAAACGCTCGCCACCAATCTCACCGGCATGTTTTACTGCTGCCGCGCGGCGTTCCGATCGATGCAAGCGGCCGGAGGCGGGCGCATCATCAACCTGGCCTCCTTATCGGGGGTCTACGGCACCGAGAAGTTCCCTGGTCTCGCCGCCTATAACGTGTCCAAGTACGGCGTCATCGGCCTCACCGAGGCGATTGCGCTGGAAGGCCGCGAGTATGGCATCAGCGCCCTGTGCCTCAGTCCCGGGGCGGTGGACACCGACCTGTTACGCCAGGCGAATCCCGAGCTAAAGCCCGGGCTCAAGCCCGCCGATGTTGCGCAGTTGATCGTGACGCTGCTGGATCAGCCGATGGACTACCTCAGCGGCGCCAACATTCCCCTGTTTTCCAACCGCTAGGCGGAAGGCTGGTCATCGGTCGGCCTCCAGCACGGCTTCGCACCCCGGGCAACGTTCAATGGTCACCACCGTGCCCCCGATCATGGATGCGGTATGGGTAGCCTGCGGGCGAACATCGTGGCCGCAGCTCTGGCAATAGGTCGTTTCGGCCGTTTGCTCTTCAGGAGTCTTCGGCATCCTATTAATAGGATAGCTTGCTTAGTTTGATGGGCCCCTGGCCGTGGTACATCGCCGTTGGGGTCCTGGTCGCCGCGGTCGTGTTGGTGCTTCTCGATGCGCCGTTCCGCCTGTGGTCCCGCCACCGGGCCGACCGATGAGTATTTCGGCCGAGGCCAGTCTAAACAGGCAAGAACAACCTCAGGAGGCAGCGATGGGTATTCGCGGAAAGCACGCCAACCAGGCACTGCGGATCGCAAGGTCCGCCGAACCGACCGGCTCGCGCTGGCTGTCATTGATGGTCCTCTGCGCCGGCTTTTTGATGATCGTCGTGGACATGACCATCGTGAACGTCGCGCTGCCGTCGATCCGGCGCGACCTGGGCTTCTCGCAGGCCGGTCTGGCCTGGGTCGTGAATGCCTACCTGATCGCGTATGGCGGTCTCCTGCTGCTCGGCGGGCGGCTTGGCGACTTGATCGGCAGGAAGCGCATCTTCCTGCTCGGGCTCGGCGTGTTCACGGTAGCGTCGGTGGTTTGCGGGCTGTCATTCAGCCAGCCGATGCTGATCGCGGCTCGCTTCGTCCAGGGAATCGGCGGAGCGGTCAGCTCGGCGGTGATCCTGGGGATGGTGGTGACCATGTTCCCGGAGCCGGGCGAGCGGGCACGGGCAATCGGCATTTTCAGCTTCGTGGCTTCCGCGGGCGCATCGATCGGTCTGCTGGCCGGCGGGCTCATCACCCAGGCGATCAGCTGGCACTGGATCTTCTTCGTCAACCTTCCGATCGGACTCGCGACCGCCCTGGTGGCCACTCGTCTGCTCGACACGGATTCCGGAATCGGTCTCCGCGAGGGCGCTGACGTCATCGGCGCCGTCCTCGTCACGGTGGGCTTGATGCTGGCCGTTTACACGATCGTCGAGTCGGCCAATTACGGCCTGGGCTCCTTCCATACCCTTGGGTTCGGCGCCCTTGCCCTCGGCCTGCTGGTGGCCTTCCTCGTGCGCCAGATGGTCGCCCAAAATCCGATTCTTCCGCTTCGCCTGTTTCGGTCGCGCAACCTCTCAGGGGCGAACGTCATCCAGGCGCTGATGACGGTCGGTATGTTCGGCATGTTCTTCCTCGGCGCGCTCGACCTCGAGCGGGTGCTTCACTACCGTCCGCTGCAGATTGGCCTCGCATTCCTGCCGGTCGCCGTGGCGATGGGTGCGCTCTCGATCGGCCTGTCCGCACGGCTGATCATGCGGTTCGGTGCGCGCGCCGTGTTATTGACCGGGCAGGTGATGATCGCCGCCTCCCTGGTCCTCCTTACGCTGGGACCAATGAACAGTGATTACATCCGTGATTGGTCTCTGCCGCTTCTCCTGCTCGGCATCGGCGGCGGCCTCGCCTTTCCGGCGCTGGCGATCCTGGCCATGGCCGATGCGACGCCCAGCGACTCGGGGCTCGCCTCCGGCCTGTTGAACACGTCGGCTCAGATCGGGGGCGCCTTGGGGCTCGCGGTGCTGGCCACCCTGTCGACCGACCGGACCGGTGAGTTGATGGCGAAGGGCCAGACCGCCGCCGCAGCGCTGAGCGGCGGTTATCACTTCGCCTGGGCCGTAGGAGCGGCGCTGGTCGCGGCTACGATCGTGCTCGCCGCCGCGGTACTGAAGCCGCAAGGTGCAACCGCGCGGGAAAGCTCGATCGAGATCGAAGAGGCATCGGCCTAGAGAAACGCAATCGACACGGCTGCGATCAGCTCAGTTGCTCGATGCGGAAATCGCGTCCGTGCTGTATGACGCGCACCCCACTTCCCTTGGCGATGGGGGCGATGACCTGGCCGGTGAGCCCATAGACCGCTGCCTCATGCATGGGTGAGTGGCCGACGATCAACGCCCTGCCGCCGTCTTCGAGCGAATCGAAAACGCGGCGCAGCGCACCGCCGAAGCGGTTTGCTTCTTCCTCGACGAGGGCACTGTCTGCCTTCTGAAAGGCGCCGATGTCGCCGCCGCCCGACTGCCGGGCCACGGAAAACCAGCGCTCCTCGACGGTCGAACGAAACGTCTCGTCGACGGTCACGCCAGCGGGCGAGCGCTGGCCCGAGCCCGCCAGGAAACAGGCCAGCGTCTGGGTGGCGCGCTGGGCGCCGGACGAAATCAAGAGATCATAGGGCGCCCCGAACCGGCTTCCGATCTCAACCGCGGCCGCAATACCTTCGGGGGTCAGCCGGTCGCCGTCGCTGGCCGTGTGACGCCGCAGTTCGACGGTCTTCACGAGCCGAGCCCCTCCATTGACCTCTTGTAGCACAGCGACGCCAAGCTGCGTCGTCATGCGCGTATCCTCGAAGTGCAGCCATCGGCTTTGAGACAGGGGACAAGGAGGGACGACCATGGTTGGCTTGCATTTGCCCAAACGCGTGCTTGTGCTTGCGGCCGCGGCCTCGCTCGCAGTCGGGGGAACGACAGCGATGGCCGTGCACATCCTTACCGCCGGCCCGCAGGGCGACGGAAGCTCGGTTACGCCCAATGGGTGGTTCGTTACACCAGCCGGGCGGCAGATCGACCTGGCCGACGCCACGTGGTGGGCGGATCGACCTTACGGCGAGGCGCTCAGCCCCGATGGACACACCCTACTGATCAGCAGCGCTGGCCAGTCAACCGAGTCCATCAAGGTTGTTGATACGGCTTCCGGCACGGTGCGCCAAACCATCGCCTACACGGCACCTGAAGCCATCAACGTTGGCGTCGTTTGGAGTCCTCGCGGAGATCGCGCCTTTGCCTCCGCCGGAGGCAACAATAAGGTGCGCACCTACGGCTTCGACGGCAGCCGTCTCACCGAGAGCGGCTCGATCGCCGTTCCCAATTACCCGATGGGACTTGCCATCGCCTCGGATGGGCTAACGCTCTACGCGGCGGAAAACCGCGGCGATGCTCTCGCTGTGATTGACCTTGCCACGGCATCCGTCGAGAGCGTGGCCGTCGGCGCCTGCGACGAGCAAGGCAGCCCGGTTCAATATCCCCCATCGGCGCCGCAATGTCAGCCGTATGGCGTGACACTTGCCGCTGACGGCTCGACAGCCTATGTCAGCAACTGGGGCGAGCACAGTGTGACGCCTATCAGCACCCGGACGCGTACCGCGCTCGCCAAGATCCAGGTTGGCACGCATCCCAACGCGCTGGCCACCAACCCCAAGCTGGCGCGCCACCAGGTCGTCGTCGCCAATGGAGACAGCGACACGCTGTCAGTGATCGATACCGCCAGCAACACCGTTGTCCAGACGATCAACCTTGCGCCTTATCCCAACGCGCCGGAGGGGAGTAATCCCAATGCGCTGGCCATGGCCCCCGACGGCAACACGCTGTACGTGGCGAACGCCGGCAACAACGATGTCGACGTAGTCCGGTTCACCGGCCCTCGCCCGGTCGTCGGGATGCTTCCAACCGCCTGGTATCCGACGGCTGTCGATGTCTCACCTGATGGACAGACGCTCTACGTGGCAAACGCCAAGGGCCTGGGGGCGGGTCCGAACCCCGAATATGTTCAGGGCGCCTTCGGTCCGCCCAACCAATACGTCGGCAGTATGATGCACGGCACGCTGCAGATCGTCCGCGTGCCCAGTGGTGATCAGCTGGACAAATACTCGGCGCAGGTCATCAAAAACAATGGCTTCGATGAGCGTGACCAGGTGCGAGAGAACGGCAGCGGCGGCGGCGTCATCCCCCGCCGGGTCGGTGAGCCTTC
>VBHC01000165.1 GCA_005889535.1 Chloroflexota bacterium | reverse complement strand
CCATGTTCTCGGTGATGAAGATCGGAACGTGCTTCTTCCCGTCGTGGATCGCGAGCGTGTGCCCCACCATCTCGGGGAAGACGCTCGAGTCCCGCGACCAGGTCTTGATCACCTTCTTCTCTTTCTGCTGATTCATCGCCGTCACTTTCTTCATCAGTGACGGATGAACGAACGGTCCTTTCTTCGTTGAACGTGACATGTGTTAGCCCTTACTCTTCCGCTTTGGTGGCCGGCGTCGAACGATCATGTTGCGGGTTTTCTTGTTGCGCCGCGTCCGGTAGCCGAGGGTTGGCTTGCCCCAGGGCGTCTGCGGATGGCCGCCGGCGCCGGATCGGCCCTCCCCACCGCCGTGCGGATGGTCGAATGGATTCATCGACATGCCGCGCACCGCCGGACGCTTGCCCCGCCAGCGGCTCTTGCCGGCCTTGCCGACGTTCTCGTTCTCGTGCTCGACATTGCCGATCTGCCCCACTGTCGCGTAGCAGATGACCGCCACCCGGCGGACCTCGCCCGACGGCATCCGGATCTGAGCGTAGTCGCCCTCGCGAGCCAGGAGCTGCGCCGACATGCCGGCCGAGCGAACGATCTGGCCGCCCCGCCCGGGCTTGAGCTCGATGTTATGCACCGTGCTGCCGACCGGGATGCTGGCCAGCGGCAGCGCGTTGCCGGGTTTGATATCGGCGTCGGGCCCGCTGTCCACCCGATCGCCAACCGTCAGGCCGACCGGGGCCAGGATGTAGCGCTTCTCGCCGTCGGCATAGGTGAGGAGCGCGATCCGGGCGCTGCGGTTCGGGTCGTACTCGACAGCGCTGACGGTTGCCGGGATGTTCAGCTTGTTGCGCTTGAAGTCGATGATGCGATACAGCTTGCGGTGGCCACCGCCCTGGTGGCGGACGGTGATCTTTCCCTGGGCGTTGCGGCCCGCGTCCGTCTTCATCGAGACGAGCAACCGCTTCTCCGCCTTCTTGCCCCGGGTCAGGTCCTCGAACGCGCTGACGGACATGAAGCGGCGGCCGGGCGAGGTGGGACGGTACTTCTTGAGTGGCATCAGACGCCCTGGAACATGCTTTCGATCTTCTGTCCTTCCGCGAGGGTCACGACCGCCTTCTTCCAGTTCGATTGAAAGCCGTGCGTGCGGCCACGCCGGCGCTCCTTGCCGCGCACGTGCATCGTGTTGACGCTGACGACCTCCACCTTGAAGGCGTCGGCGATGGCCAGCGCGATCTCCGTCTTGGTCGCCCTGGGGTGCACCCGAAACAGGTACTTTCCGGTCGCCATTGCGGCGTAGCTCTTCTCACTGATCAGGGGGCGCTGCACCACTTGGACGGCTTCTTTCATGTGAGCCACTCCTCCACCTGGGTCAGCGCCGCCCGCGTGAAGATCACCGTGTCGGCCGTGAGCACGTCGCTCGGGTTGAGGTTGGTGCCCAGGATCGTCTTTATGCCGGCGAGGTTGCGGGTGGATTTCTCCAGCATCAGGTCATGCTCCGGGATCACGAACAGCACGCGGCCGCCGGCACCCAGCTGGTCGAAGAGGTCTGCCAGCACGCGCGTCTTGGGCGTGTCGAGCGCGATCTCCTCGACGACGCGGACGGCGCCGTCCTGCGACTTCACGGAAAGCGCGGCGCGAAGCGCGAGCCGGCGCTGCTTGCGCGGCATCTTCTGCTCGTAGCTGCGCGGGTGCGGACCGAAGACCACCCCGCCGTGGCGCCACTGCGGCGCCCGGGTGCTGCCCTGACGTGCCCGCCCGGTGCCCTTCTGCTTCCACGGCTTCTTGCCGCCGCCGGAGACCTCACCGCGGGTCTTCGTCGAGTGCGTGCCCTGGCGGTCGTTGGCCTGCTGCCGCAACACCGCCTGGTGCAGCACGGCCTCGTTCACCGGCGCGTTGAAGACCGCCTCCGGCAACGCGACCTGGCCGCTCTCCTTCCCCTCGCGGTCATAGACCGCGACCGACAGCGGGTTCGGCGCCGCCATTTACTTCTTCCCCTTCGGCTGCCGGGCTGAGTCGCGGACCAGCACGACGCTGTTCTTGTGGCCGGGAACGTCGCCGTTGATCAGCAGCAGGTTGCGGTCGAGGTCGACCCGAACGATCTTGAGATGCATCGTGGTGCGCTGCGCATTGCCCAGCTGGCCCGCCATCCGCATTCCCTTGTAGACACGCGACGGCGTCGAGGACGACCCGATCGATCCGGGCTGCTTGATGTTGTGCGAGCCGTGGGTCACCGGGCCGCGGCCGAAATGGTGCCGCTTGTGCTGGCCGGAGAATCCCTTGCCCTTCGAGGTGCCGGTCACGTCGACCAGCTCGCCCGCCGCGAACAGATCCGCCTTGAGCGCCTGGCCCACCGTGTAGGCGGCGTCGGCCTTGAGCCGGACCTCCTTCAGGTGGCGGTGGGCGTTGACCCCGGCCTTCTTGAAATGACCGGCGGCTGCCTTCGTGAGCTTCTTCTCCTTGACCTCGCCGAAGCCGAGCTGGACCGCGCCGTAGCCGTCCTTCTGGACGGCCCGGAGCCCGACCACGGTACAGGGGCCAGCCTCGAGCACGGTGACCGGCAGGAGCTCACCCTTCTCGGTGAACACCTGCGTCATCCCGATCTTCTTGGCCAGCAGCCCCTTGGTCGCCATGGCTAGAGCTTGATCTCGATGTTCACGCCGGACGGCAGGTTGAGCCGCATCAGCGCGTCAACAACCTTTGGATTCGGGTCCAGGATGTCGATGATCCGCTTGTGGGTCCGCATCTCGAACTGCTCGCGCGAGTCCTTGTCGATGAACGGCGAACGGATCACCGTCCAGCGATTGATCTCGGTGGGCAGCGGGATGGGGCCGGCCGTCGAAGCATTGGTACGCCGCGCCGTGTCCACGATCTTGTCCGCGGCCTGGTCGAGGACGCGGTGATCGTAGGCCTTCAGCCGGATCCGGATCTTCTGGGCCACGCTCTACTTGATGACCTTGATGGCGACGCCGGCACCAACGGTGCGGCCGCCTTCGCGGATGGCGAAGCGCATCCCCTCCTCGACCGCGATCGGGGTGATGAGCTTGATCTTCATGTTGATGTTGTCGCCGGGCATCACCATCTCCGTGCCTTCCGGCAACTCGACCTCGCCGGTCACGTCGGTGGTCCGCACGTAGAACTGCGGCCGGTAGCCCTTGAAGAACGGCGTGTGACGGCCGCCCTCCTCCTTGGTCAGGACGTAGACCTGGGAATCGAATTCGGTGTGCGGCTTGATCGAGCCGGGCTTGGCCAGCACCTGGCCGCGCTCGACCTCCTCGCGCTTGATACCGCGCAGCAGGCAGCCGACGTTGTCGCCCGCCTGGCCCGAATCCAGCAGCTTGTGGAACATCTCGACGCCGGTGACCACGGTCTTGCGAGTGTCGTTGATGCCGACCATCTCGACCTCTTCGTTGACCTTGACCTGGCCGCGCTCGATGCGGCCAGTGACCACCGTGCCACGACCTTCGATCGAGAACACATCCTCGATCGGCATCATGAACGGCTTGTCGAGGGCGCGCTCCGGCACCGGAATATAGCTGTCGACCGCGTCCATCAGCTTCATGATCGACTCTTCCCACTGGGCATCGCCCTCGAGCGCCTTGAGCGCCGAGACCTTGACCACCGGGATGTCGTCGCCGGGGAACTCGTACTTCGAAAGCAGCTCGCGGACCTCGAGCTCGACCAGCTCCAGGATCTCCGGGTCGTCGACCGCGTCGACTTTGTTGAGCGCGACCACGATCCGCGGCACGCCGACCTGGCGGGCCAGCAGGATGTGCTCGCGAGTCTGCGGCATGGGGCCGTCGGTGGCGGCCACCACCAGGATCGCGCCGTCCATCTGGGCGGCGCCGGTAATCATGTTCTTGATGTAGTCCGCGTGTCCCGGGCAGTCGACGTGCGCGTAGTGGCGCTTGTCCGTCTCGTACTCGACGTGCGCGGTCGCGATCGTGATGCCGCGAGCCTTCTCCTCGGGGGCGTTATCGATCGAGTCGAAGGAGCGGAATTCAGCGAATCCCTTCTTTGACAGGACCTTGGTGATGGCCGCGGTCAGGGTGGTCTTGCCATGGTCGATATGACCGATGGTCCCCACGTTCACGTGCGGCTTGGTGCGCTCGTACTTCTTCTTCGCCATTGTTACTCCTTCTTCGAATCCTCCTTAGGCTCTCGACTTCGCAACGATTTCTTCCGCGATCGACTTCGGGACTTCCTGGTAGTGATGAAACTCCATGCTGTAGACGGCGCGACCCTGGGTCTTGGACCGCAGGTCAGTGGCGTAGCCGAACATGTTGCCCAGCGGCACGTACGCGCGCACGACCTGCATGGTCGCCCGCCCTTCCATGCCCAGGATCTGGCCGCGCCGCGACGAGAGGTCGCCGAGGATCTCGCCCATGAACTCCTCGGGCATGACGACCTCCACCTTCATGATCGGCTCGAGCAGCGCGGGCTGGCCCTTGCGCATGCCGTCCTTGGCCGCCATCGACCCGGCGATGGTGAACGCCATCTCCGAGGAGTCGACCTCGTGGTAGGAACCGTCCACCAGGGTGGCCTTGACGTCGACCACCGGGAAGCCGGCCAACACGCCGCTGTTGAGGGCCTCGATGATGCCCTTCTCGACCGGGGAATGGTACTCCTTGGGGATCGAGCCGCCCACGATCTTGTTGACGAACTCGAAGCCCTTGCCCGCCTCGTTCGGCTCGATGTCGATCTCGGCGTGGCCGTACTGGCCGCGCCCGCCCGACTGCCGGACGAAGCGGCCGACGCCGTGCGCCTTGCGCTTGATCGTCTCCCGGTACGCCACCTGGGGCTTGCCGACGTTGGCGTCGACGGCAAATTCCCGCAGCATCCGGTCGACGATGATCTCGAGATGCAGCTCACCCATCCCGGAGATGATGGTCTGGGCGGTCTCCTCGTCGGTGCGGACCTTGAACGTGGGATCCTCTTCCGCCAGCTTGGCGAGCGCCTGGCCCATCTTTTCCTGGTCAACCTTGGTGCGCGGCTCGATGGCGACGCTGATGACCGGCTCGGGGAACACTATCGACTCGAGCACGATCGGGTTGTTCTCGTCGGCCAGCGTGTCGCCGGTGGTGGTCTGCTTCAGGCCGATGGCCGCGGCGATGTCGCCCGCGTAGACCTCGGGGATCTCTTCGCGATGGTTGGCATGCATCTGCAGGATCCGGCCGACCCGCTCCTTGGTGCCCCGGGTCGCGTTCCAGACGTAGGAGCCGGACTTGAGCGTGCCGGCATAGACCCGAAAGAAGGTCAGCTTGCCCACGTAGGGATCGGTCGCGATCTTGAAGGCGAGCCCGGCGAAGGGCTGGTTGTCGGCCGGCTTGCGCCGCTCGGGGACGTTGCTCTTCGGATTGATGCCTTCGACGCCCAGCTTGTCCAGCGGTGAGGGCAGGAAGTCGACGATGGCATCCAGCATCGGCTGCACCCCGCGGTTGCGCAGGGCGGCGCCGGCCAGCACCGGGACCAGGCGGTTCGAGATGGTACCCTTGCGGATCGCCGAGACGATCTCGGCCCCGCCGATCGGCTTGTCCTCCAGGTACTTCTGGAGCAGCTCGTCGTCGAACTCGGCCACCGCCTCGACCAGCTGCTTGTGGTAGAGCTCGACCTGGTCGCGCATCGCCTCCGGCACCTCCTCGGTCTCGATGGTGGTGCCGAGGTCGTCGGTATAGGTGATCGCAACCTTATTAATAAGGTCGACCACGCCCTCGAACGAATCCTCGCTGCCGATCGGGAGCTGGATCGGGACGGCGTTCGCCCCCAGCCGCTCACGGATCGACTTCCAGGAGCCGAAGAAGTCGGCCCCCAGCCGGTCCATCTTGTTGATGAAGGCGATCCGGGGAACCTCGTAGCGATCGGCCTGGCGCCAGACGGTCTCGGACTGGGGCTCGACCCCGGCGACCGCGTCGAAGACCGCTACCGCGCCGTCCAGGACACGGAGGCTGCGCTCGACCTCGACGGTAAAGTCTACGTGCCCGGGTGTGTCGATAATATTGATCCGGTGGCCGCGCCAGTTGGCGGCGGTGGCCGCCGAGGTGATCGTGATGCCGCGCTCCTGCTCCTGGACCATCCAGTCCATGGTGGCCGCGCCCTCGTGGACCTCACCCATCTTGTGAATACGCCCGGTGTAAAAAAGGATGCGCTCGGTCGTGGTCGTCTTCCCGGCATCGATGTGGGCCATGATGCCGATGTTCCGAACCTTGTCGAGCGGATAACTCCGAGCCATTTTTGTCTCTGCCACGTCTCTCCTAATACCGAAAATGACTGAAGGCCTTGTTGCTCTCAGCCATCTTGTGGGTCTCTTCCCGCCGCTTGATCGTGGCCCCCACCCCGTTAGCGGCGTCCATGAGCTCTCCGGCGAGCTTCTCCTGCATACTCTTCCCAGATCGGGCCCTGGCGTAACGTACGATCCAGCGCCTTGCCAGCGCCGACCGGCGGTCGGGCCGGATCTCGACCGGGACCTGGTAGGTAGCGCCACCGATCCGGCGGGGCTTGACCTCGAGCACCGGGGTGGCGTTCTTGAGGGCGGCATCGAAGACCTCGATCGGGTCCTTCTTGGCCACCGAGCGAATCCGGTCGAGCGAGCCGTAAACCACCCGCTCGGCGGTACTGCGCTTGCCCCGTTGCATCACGACGTTGACGAACTTCGCTACGCCCTCGTGTGTATAGATCGGGTCAGGCAGAATGACGCGCTTTTGAATACGTGGACGCCGCGGCACGGCTAGGCCTTCTTCGCCTTTTCGCGCTTGGCGCCGTACTTCGAGCGGCCCTGCTTGCGCCCCTTGGCGCCGGCCGTGTCGAGGGTGCCGCGGACCACGTGGTAGCGGACACCGGGGAGGTCTTTGACGCGGCCGCCGCGGATCAGGACCACCGAGTGCTCCTGCAGGTTGTGACCGATGCCCGGGATGTAGGCGGTCACCTCCTGGCGGGAGGTCAGCCGGACCCGGGCCACCTTCCGGAGCGCCGAGTTCGGCTTCTTGGGGGTGGTGGTGTAGACGCGCACGCAGACGCCCCGCCGCTGCGGGGAGCCCTGCAACGCCGGTGCCTTCGTCTTCTTCACCAGCGGCTTGCGGCCGTATCGGATCAGCTGTGAAATGGTGGGCATGACTTGACCTCGCCCGATTTTCGGGCGCGAAGGGGTATTGTACGGTCGATTCGACTCGCCTGTCAAATCAGGCTAAAACGGCTTCAGGATCATCAGCCAGACCAGGACGACGAAGGCGACCACGCCGACGGCGCTGATCGGGCCCGGCCGCGTGCTGGCGGCCACCTTGCGGATCACATCCGGCGTCTCCGCCACCGGTCCGCGGTGGCGGCGTTCCCGGGCTTCGCCGCGCAGCGGGTTGTACTGCTGCCCCATCACGTTCATCAGGATGACCGTGATCACCAGGACGATGATCGCCGTCCAGATCCACTTGAATCGCCACCACTGGCCGGCGAATCCGGCGGCGATCCCGGTGAGCAGAACCAGGACCAGGAAGGGATACATCACTCGGGTCGAGAGCGTGGAGAGCACGACCATCCCCCGGATCGAATCCGGCGATGTCTCCCGGCGCAGGCGCAACCCCATCGCCGCCGAGGCGCCGTGGGCGAGAACGAAGCCCACCACCGAGGTCACGTGCAGGAAGACGAGCCAGGCGTACGGCATGTCGGGTTCAGCCGATTATGCCGCAGCGGCAGAGCCCGTTGTGATAGCACGATCGGCTTTCTGGCCGCTGCCGCGCGCTCCCCGCCGGGTCGCCCCGGCCAGGACGGCGAGGAAGAGCAGGGCGGCGAGATAGTTGTCGTTGACGAAACGACTGAAAAAGAGGAAGAGCGCAAGGCTCGCGGTCGCCCAGCAGAGCGCGGTGGCGAGCGCCGGCCGGGCAACAACGCGCCGGATGCCGAAGGCCAGCGCGGGCAGCGCTGCCAGGACCTGCAGGATCGAGAACGGGAAGTAGGCACTCGGGCTGGGAATGATCTTGAGAAGCAAGAGGATTTCCGAGAAGCCATAGCCCTGGATGGGATAGCGGTGGGGGTCGCCCCCGCTGACAAATGACACAGTGTCCGCCCAGTAGGCCGCCGGATTCCAGAGGAAGAAGGGCACGATCGTGACCATCCCGGGCAGGACCAGACCGGCCAGCACGCTGAGCCGCCGGGGCGTCGACCAGCGCTCCGCGCGCGAACGACGCCACAGCAGCAGGGCAACCAGCGGCAGGAAGAAGACGGCGAACGGCTTGAAAGCCGCCGCCGCGCCGAATGCCAGGGAGGCGAGCAGCGGACGGTCGCGCTCCCAGGCCAGCACGCCGAGGAGGACCGGGGCGAGAAAGAGGACGTCGTTGCGGCCCTGCGCCAGGTAGAAGAAGGGATCGAGGAAGAGCGCCGCCAGAACCAGGTAGCGCCACTCCCATCGCCACGGCAGTTTGAGGATGGCAACCGCCGCCACCACCTCGACCATCAGGTCGATCAGCCTGACATCGAACGGCACCCCCACCCACTGCGCCAGGGCGTAAGCGGGCAACGGAAGGAGGAAGACCGCCGGCGGATAGACGTAGTGGTAGAGGCTCGGATCGATGGGCGTGTTCACGTACCAGTGCCAGAGCCGCATGCTGCTCGTGGTGTAGTCGACGCCGTAGGGGTCGAGCCCAGAAAGCAGCAGGCGCATCGCCTCTTCCGTTTGATAGGCGCCGTCGTGCATCAGGATCGGCGCGCCCGTCTTCCAGCGCAGCGCGATCAGCGCCAGCGTGGGCACCACCACGGTCGCGACCAGCAGCAGGAGCAGGCCGCCCAGCTGCAGCCGGCGCCGGAGCAGGGCCAGCGCCGCGACCAGCGTCGCGGCGAGGGAGAGGCCGAAGACGGCCAGGCCTGAACCATTCCCGAGAAAGAGCCCGGTTCCAAACCAGAGCCAGCCGGAGATCAGCGAGAGGCTGCCGAATAACAGCAGGGCGAGATGCGGCCGGAAGAGGAGCCGGCGTGGAAGGCGCGTCAGTCGACGCCTCACGCCGCCAGCACCGCCGCGCCGGCGGCCGGAAGAGGAGCCGGCGCGCGCATTCGGGCCACCAGTCCGGCGAGGACCAGCTCCGCACCCAGGAGAAGGTGTGAGTCGTGGAAATAGCGGCTCACATAGAGCACCAGCAGCATGGCCAGGCCGGCTAAGACCAGCACGTCGCCAAGCCGCGCCCGGGCGCGAATCCACAGCCATCCGATCGTCCAGATCGCGACCCCCACCACCACCTCGATCGCGACGAAGGGAAAGGCGTCCCGTGCGCCGTGGATGACTCCGCTCGAGAGAAGGAACGCCGACAGCCCAAAGCCGTTGATGGGATAGGCATCGACCCCGCTCCCCGCCACAAAGACGATGGTGTCGCGAAAGAAGGCGCCGGCATTCCACAGCAAGAATGGCGTCAGCGTGGCGACCGCCGCGATGCTCGCCAGGACCGCGGCCCGGAGCAGACCGCGCACCTCGGCGCCGCGCACGATGGCCCAGACCCCAACGACCGGCACGGCCAGCAGCGCGTGCTGCTTGGTCACGACGGCCAGCCCGAGCAGCAGGCCCATCAGCCAGTAGCGCCGCCGGTCCGCGGCCAGCAGCGCCCCAAGGACGAGCGCGAGCATGGGCAGGTCGTTGTCGCCCAGGACCGCGACCAGCGAGTGGCCGGGGATGAGGAAGAAGGCGGTGGCTGCCAGACGGCCGGGCACCCCGGGAAAGAGCCGCGCCAGCAGCCACCAGGTCACGCCGGCGGCGACCAGCAGGAAGACTCGTTCGTCCCACCAGCCCAGCTGTCGAGCCGCGAGCTGCAGCGGCAGCGGCCACACGAATTGACCCGGCCAGGTGACCAGGTGGTGCAGGGCCGGGCTGGGGAAGCTTTCACCCCAGGGAGCCGCGCCAAGCCCCGCACTCGCGTAATCGGCGCCGTATGGATCGATGCCCCGGAGCACGAAGTCACCGGCGAGCTGCGTCTGGTAGGCGCCGTCGCCGATCAGCGCCGTGCTGGACGGCACGACGTGCCAGCGAACGATCGCCGCGACAACCGGGAGCGCGTAAAGCGAGACGATCGCCAGCACCGAAACCAGCGCGCGCAGCTGATGGCGGAGGAGGCCGGCACCGATGGCCAGCCCCGTGGTGGCGAGCCAGAGCGCGATCAGCCCCGCCGGCCACGACCAGGTCTGCGCGATGCGCCAATCGATCGCCGCCGAGGGAATCGCCAGCGCCAGCAGGAGCATCGCCTCCGCGTGGCGGAAGCGGACGCGGGTCCGGGGACGACGCGCGGGCACGCTCATGACCGAGGCCACGCCGGTACAACGGAACCCGCGGACGATCCTCACCAGGCCTGCTAGCCTGATACGGCCAACGCCAGCCGGGAGGGATCAATGAGCCGTCGACTCGAGCCACAGGACCTGTACGCCATCAAGCTCGTGGAAGACCCGCAGATCGCGCCGGACGGGAAGCGGATCGCGTACGTGACGGCGGAGATCGATCGCCAGACGTATGACTATCACCGCACCATCTGGGTCGCGCCTGCGGATGGAACGCCGGGGCGCCGTTTCACCGCCGGCGACCACGACACGACACCTCGCTGGTCGCCGGACGGACGGGCGCTCGCCTTCCTGCGGAGGCCGGCCGAGGAGGTCAAACCCAAGAATGAAGCGGAGCGCGACCGCGGCGTGGGGAACTCGCAGCTATGGGTCCTTCCGGCCGACGGTGGCGAGGCGCGCCAGCTTACGTGGACCAGGTATGGCGTCGGTGACCCGGAATGGTCGCCCGACGGCGTCGACCTCGTCTATTCGGCGGAGGTTGGGGAGCCCGACGACGCCGAGGCTGAGGACGCCAGCATGCACGACAAGCGGGTGCCCGCCGTTCGCACCATCGATCGGCTCTGGAACCGCTTCGACGGCAAAGGCTGGATCTACGAGCGTCGATCGCACCTGTTTCGGATCGCAAGTGGCGGCGGCGAACCCGAGCAGCTGACCGACGGCGACTGGGACGACGGGGCGCCCGTCTTCTCGCCGGATGGGCAGCGGATCGCCTTTACCTCCGACCGCAGCGAGGAGCGCTGGAGCTGGCCTGCCAACGACATCTGGGTGCTCGACCTGTCC
>VBHC01000194.1 GCA_005889535.1 Chloroflexota bacterium | reverse complement strand
CCGCTCCCGACCGCCTGTCCCGCCGCGATCAGGCTGCATGCTGCCTGGCCTTGCGCGTTGCTCGTTGCCTGGCAGGATTGAGCGGTGTTGCCGCTGCCCAGAGTCAGCGTGATGGCGCGCTGCGCGATCGGCGTGATGCCGTCCTCGGCCAGGGATGCGGAAAGGTTGGCCCGGCTGCCATTGATCACGGTCGTGTCCCCCTCGTAGGTGAGGGTCGTCTGCTCCTTGAGCACCGTGAATGGGACTGACTCACTGGCGGCGGCGAACTGCTCGAGGGCGTCGATCCCTGCGCCCTCGAAAGCGATCGACAGTGAGGAGCTCCCGGCCGCGCCACGGGGCGTCAGCAGGCAGGATGCCTGGCCACTTTTATTGGTCCTCACAGCGCAGACGCTGGACCCGAGCGTGAAGGTCAGGGGCATCGCGGGCAGCGCGTTGTCCCAGACGTCGGTGAGCGTCGCCCCCACGGTGGCGGCGTCGTTGAAGTCGGCGCCCGACGGTCCGCTATAGGCGATCTTGGTCCGGGCGGGGCCCGCCAGGCGCAGGGCATTGTCGAAGAAGGCCTTCTTTGCGTCCGTGTTGATGGTCCAATTCACCGGGGGCCGCTGGAAGCCGTCCTGATAGTTGTTGGTTCCGGTGTCGAGGTAGCCCCAGGAGACGCCCGCCGCCACCGAGGCGTTCATGTTGTCGGTGCTGGTCGAGTCCTCGTTGACCACGATCGGCTTTGGATCAGCCTTGTAGGCGGCTGAGTTCTTGGTCGAGGCGATGAGCGCCTGGAGCTGCGTGCCGTTGATCCCGTTGCCGTGAAGCAAGACGATGTCTTCCTGCGCGATCACCTCATCGCTGGGTTGCTCGCCGCCCTTCCAGCTGACGCTGACCTTCAGCTTGCCGCCGGACCGAGCCTGGACCTGCTTGATGACGTTGACCTCGTTGGCGCAGTTGCCTCCGTCCAGGTAATCCGAGAACCCCGCATCGCATTCGTTGGCCGTCTCTACCAGGACGTTGGTGTAGCCGCCCGTGACCAGCCAATCGGTGATGTTGCCGACGGCGGCCGGCTGGTCGAGGACGCGCTGGTTCTGGCCGTGGTAGAAAAACTGGACCATGACGACGATGCCGTTGTGGTCGGCGGCGGTGATGACCTGGTTCAGCCGGTTCATCCACGCGCTCTTGAGCGATCCATCGGCGTTGAAGGCGCTCACGATCCAGGGGTGATCGCCGCCGGGGCAGGGGGGATTGGTACTGGGGCATCCACCCTGCAGGCCTACCGTGATCAGGCGAATCCCGTGCTGGGCGTAGGTGGGCAACAGCGCCACGAACTCATTCGTGTTGCGCTGCGGATCCCACTTCCGCGCATCCGGGTAGGCCCACTCGGAAACCGTGTCGGAGTTTTCGTCGTCGAAGATGGCCTGCGCCATGCGGGTATTCAGGAGCAGGCCCTCGGCGGGCTTTCCGGGAGAGGTCAATTCTCCGTTGACGAGAAAGCGAGTGCCCTGGATTGCCACGACCGTGTGACCGGTGCCCGAGGGGGCGGCGGTGGCGGGCTGGGTCGCGGATTTGAGCGAGGTGACGCACGCGGCGAGCAGGAGCACGGTCAGTGCGCCCACCGCCACGCGGCGCGTTGCAACGTTCACGGATCCCTCCTGCTGGTTTGTGTCGAACTCACGGGCATACGACCCCGATCACGGTGCCGGTTCCGGCGTGCCCGGGATCGGGCGCGTAGCCGCCATTGGTCCTGACGATCACCATCGATGCGGTGTTGCCACCGACCGAGCTGCCCGACTTGCTCACCGTGCTGGTGACGATCACGGCCATGTAGGTCGGGAGCGCGACCGGCGGTGCGGCGCTGTCGCCAGGCCGGCTGGACCAGTCGGACCCGCAGCCCAAAGTCGGAAC
Source organism: Chloroflexota bacterium (assembly GCA_005889535.1). GTDB lineage: Bacteria > Chloroflexota > Dormibacteria > CF-121 > CF-121 > CF-13. Next base: position 910 of record VBHC01000194.1, on the reverse strand, counting down.
GGCGCCGGCAAAGCCTTTGAAGCTGCTCGGCGCACTGCCCCCGCTGGGCGAGTTGAGGCTGGCCCAGCGGCTGCTCCAGAAGGTGACGGTGGTGCCGGGGGTGGCCGGCTGGTCGGCAATGACGAAGCCGCCGGCCGTGAGAAACGCGAAGATCATCGTGGCGGCGGTCGCGGAGGCGGGCTTGTAGAAGGTGTCGCCCCCGAAAACCGCGGTCACCGTGCCGGGCCCCAGCGGCTGGTTCAGCCCCGCGATCGAGCAGGCGGCGCTCCCTCCCGCGTCCGTGGCGGCCGCGCAGGTCTGGGCGGCGGCCCCGCTGCCGAGCGTGAACGTGACGGCTCGGCCGGGGATGGCCGCCTGCCCGTCTTCGCGCAGTGCGGCAACCAGGTGCGCGGTCGCACCCTGCGCCACGGTGGTGTCGCCCGTATAGGCGACGGCCGTCTCTTCGCGGGTCACGACAAAGGATGCCGACGCGCCGCTCGCCTGCAACAGCGGGGTCCCGGCAAACGACACGGTCAGTGGATACGTCCCGGCCGCGACGGATGGCGTGATGGCGCATGCCGCGATGCCGGCGGCATTCGTTAAGCCGGTGCAGCTCTGAGTGCCGAGGGCGAAACTGAGCGGCACACCGGGGAGCGGGGTTCCCTGAAGATCGTGGAGATGAGCCGACAGGGCGGCGGGGTCGTGATAATCGGCGCTCGTCGAACCGGTGTAGGTGGTGGCGGTCGCCACACTGTTCGGACCGGCCAGAAAAAGCGTGTTGTCGAAGAAGGCCTGCTTGGCGTCGGTGTTGATCGTCCAGTTGACGGGGGGAGACTGGTAGCCACCGACGTAGTTGTTGACTCCGGTGTCCAGGTATCCCCAGGAGACGCCGGCGGCGACCGACGCGTTCATGTTGTCGAGGCTGGTCGAG
>VBHC01000192.1 GCA_005889535.1 Chloroflexota bacterium | reverse complement strand
CTCGGATCCACGCTCTTGTCCGATCCGTACCAGACCGCGTCGGCGCGGCCGGCCCCGCCCGCCTTGATCCATGGAAAGACGTTGACCGCATCGCCGGTTCCGGTCGATGCGTCGCTGACCTGTACCGGTGGCGTCCAGCTCGACCATCCGCTGGCGGCGCTCGCGCCGCTGACAAAGACCTGCCGTTTTGTCCAATCGCTGGCGCTGATGCACCAGACGACATATAGGTTGCGGGCCGAGTCCATCGAGAGCACCGAAAATAGGGTGTCCGGCGACCCCGTCGGCGTGTCGGCAATCTTGATCAGCTTCGTCAGGTCCTGGCCGCTGCCGGTCGGGTCCAGGAAGTGGAGCGTGCCGGTGGAATCGGGGGTGCCGATGTTGAGGTAGATGCCGTCGGAGGTGCACCCATTGCTGGTTTTGCAACCTGCCGCCTGGAACACCTTGCCGGTGACCTGGTCGATCGCCGGATAGCCGTCCGGGCCAAACGGCGAGTACACCGCGCCGGTGCCGGGCGGCACTTCGTCGCCCGTGGCGTTGACGTAGTTGAGCCCATCTAAGCTCATGATCCACTGGGTCCCGCCGTTCGGACCGGGACCGACGATGTTGTTGTATGCCTGGTAGATCAGAGGGGTCGGGCCGGCGTATGCCGATTGGTGCGGCGTGCCTGGTGCCGGGTCGTAGACGGCGAGCCACGGGCGATCCGCTCCTGGCACGCCGGCGCAGCCCGCCGGGTACACGCTCTGACTGACGGTAGCGCCGCCATCTGTTGTCGTAGCGGTGCGGTTGCAGGTCAGAGCGTAGAGGTCGGTGAAGTATTGCTTGCCGCTGCGGTCGAAGTTGATGTCCGTGTCACCGCCGCCGGGAGGGTCGATCAAGCCGCTGAGGGCGCTGGGTGGCGGCCCAGGCGAGATCACCCGGAAGGTCTGGCCCTTGTCGACCGATCCAAACCAGGTGCTGCGCTGGGTCCCGGTGCCGGTCGGCCCGCTGACGAAGAATCGGCCTTGCGGGTCGATGCCAATGTCCGGCTCGCCGTTGGTGTGAATCGGATCCACGACCGTCGGTGTCGAAAAGGCGATGCCTGGCGCGGCCAGCGCCGGCAAACTCGATGCGGACGCACCAGCTGCCAGGACCACGACGGAGCCGACGGCAAGTGCAAACTTCGGACGGACCATCCCGAGCCTCCTTGCTTCCCCCAACAAAGGGCGCTTACTTGGTGATACCGAGAGTAGCACACAAGATGGAGCCGATGAGTGCGCTTGCCTGGGGTGCGGCGCGCCCTTATGCCAGCGGCTTCGTCACCTGCTCGACGATCTCATCATGGGCGGAGCCCTGTACCACGATCTCCGCGGTGCCACGAAAGAGCTTCATCGCTTCGGCATCCGACTGGAACGCGTCGGAGTAGCTCTGAAAGGCGGCGAGATTCTGAAACTCCACTTCAACCACCGCTTCGTTGGCGGTGCCAACTGTGGGCGTCCAGACACTCGGCTCGGGCCAACCCTTTTTGCGGGAGATCGCGCTCAACTCCTGCCAGGCCTTTAGAAACTCATTGAACCGCCCGTAAATTACCTGCTGATACGCCCGGTAGCGATACATTTCTCCTCCTCTCTGTTCGACCGACCCTTTGCCCAACTCGACTATAGGGCCGGTCGAGCGGTCTGTACAGCGAGGGTCGCAGGGTCAAATCCGCATGGCGTTCACAGGGCCTTCACAAGTGTTGGGAATGATGAATCTCAGAACAAAAGGAGGTTCAAAATGAATCGGCGCTTTGCATGGATCTGGGGGCTGGCGACGGTCGCGATCGCCTCGATCGTGGGACTGGTCGCGTATCACGCGGGCCAGACGGCCCAGATTGTCACAACGACTGGCGGCGACGGCCGGGTAATCTACCCGGGCTATTACGGCTTTGGGTTCGGATTCTTCCCGCTCTTCGGCCTGTTCTGGCTGTTCCTGATCGGGTTCTTCCTGTTCCGCTTCATCTTCTGGCGCCCATGGGGTCGCGGTCCCGGCGGATACGGCGGCGGATACTGGCATCAGCACCAGCACTCGCACGAGCCGGGTTCGCCGAGCACGCCCGCTTCACCGCAGCCTGGCTCGCCTGATCAAACGGCGACGGTCTAAGGGATTTCTCCCTCCCCCATATTTCCCTCCCCCTCTGGCGGGGGAGGGCCAGGGTGGGGGCCCATAATGCATTCCACGAATGAACGTCGACATCATCTGGCTGATCGTTCTCGCGGGAGGTATCGGACTCCTGCTCTGGTGGGGCAGCCGCCTACCGCCGACCCGGCCGCGCCCGGGAAGCCGGCACCGTGGTGAGACCTTGATGTCGGTTCATCAGCGATTCAAGCGGCGGCGGCGCTAGACGATGTAGTCGTAGAGCAGATCCTCGCTGCCAAGCGGCCTGAAGTTGAGCGGGATCTGCTCCATCCGCCGCAGCAGCGGCTCGAGATCGGCTTTGTCCTTCAGCTCGATGCCGACCAGCGCCGCGCCGCGTTCCTTGTTCGTTTTCTTGATGTACTCGAAGCGCACGATGTCGTCGGTCGGTCCGAGCGCGTCGTCGACGAATTGCCGTAGCTGGCCGGGTTTCTGCGCGAACTCGATGATGAAGTAGTGCTTGCGCCCCTGGTAGA
>VBHC01000191.1 GCA_005889535.1 Chloroflexota bacterium | reverse complement strand
CGTTTGGCAGCGCTCTAACCTCCAAAGATAGGCCCAGTCCAATTCGATTCTGCGACCGCGAAGCTAGCGGCCACCTCCCAAATGAGCCCCTTCTGTTCCATAAAGAGCAGGTCACACTTGGGTTCCCCCGGGCGAGGATAGCGCTGGCTTCCAGGACTCGCATGCCGACGACGCTCAGCGCAACTCCTTCGTTCTGCTTCTTGACCACCGGGTACAGCGCAACGGCGGTCCCGATGCCGGCTGAGAGACAGGGACGCGCAGCCCCCGTCTCTCACACCGTCGGCCCCTCGTATGGGGTATGGCGTGTTATCGGGATTCGTCTTCTTGCCGGGGTTTGATTGTGGCGATGAACTCTCCCCCCGTGTCGAACAGCGTGAGGAGCCGGGAGTTTGCCGGTGACTCTATGCGGTCCGCGGAGGTCAGCTTGTACCCGTTTACTGTGGCGGCGAAGGGTATCGTTCCCAGACCGGGGATTGAGGTCATCGTAGGGACGCAGGCGCCGGTGGAGATGCCCTGAGCACTGCACAGGACGAAGTAGCCGTGGTAGCGAACAAGGTTGTTGCCACGGTCGTCGCCGTGGGTTTGCGGGGACACATCGCCGATGACGTGGTCGTGCAGGAAGGGCACACTCCGATGACATGGTCGTGCAGGAAGGGCACACGGCCCTGGGGGGCGCGGGTCTGTGGCGCCACGGTCATCGCTAAGCGTCCGATTGCCCGTCGGTCGTGAACCGCGCCGCACCAGACCGGGCGATTGGCTCGACAGCATAGATCTGATCCGGCGGTGGATCGTCGTACCGGGTTGGCCCAATATCGAATGGCACGCGCATGATCCCAGCGATTGCCGCCGATGGGATCCACGACAGGGATGTGACTAACGATTCGTAGTGCAGGTGAAGCTCCTTTCGCTCAGGTACGGTCGGCGACTATGGCGATCGCGCTGCCAAAGCCGATCTCCCAGATCACGAGCGGATAGACGACCATTCGTTCGATGCCCCCCAGCCCAAGACCAAACACGCCGTTCCAGCGAAAAAACGGTCCTTGAAAGGCGACGACGAATGTCGCGATGAGCGCAAGTGCTCCCAGCACGGCCGAGAACAAGTTGATAGGGGTTTTCAGGAATCGCGTTGCAAGTATCGCGGCAACGCCCCCACCAAGGAAAGACAGCAGCGAAGCTGTTTCGTGGACTGAGAGCAGTGTCTCCGGTACGACACCTGCGACGAGCGCCCCCGTCCCGAAAATTGCAAATGATATTGTGAAAGCCCGTCTGCGCGTGGCTCTATAGAAGAAGACCGCGGCAACCAGGGAAAGCAATCCGAGCAGCGATAGGGTCGTGTTCCAGATAAGGGACGGCGTATCCACGATCACACACGGGGTGGCCGCGAGGCCACGATGACAGGTGGCGCCAAGGTCACTAAGGAAGTTCGCCGCCACGCTGTATCCCGGGTAGCGCGTCTCGGCGACGATTACCAGCAGAATCCACTGCGCTGCGGCAAGGAAGGCCGCGCCACCCGCGATAGACAGACCGCGTGTCCGTCGATCCTCCGAATGTCGATCCATTGCAGACCTCCTCCTCGAGTCGATGCTTAGTTTCTTTCCGTTTGGTCCGATACGGTCGGACCGCGAAGGCTGTTTGCGCCCGTAGAGCCTTCTCTCCAAGAGCCGTCAATGAAGAACATGCGATGGAACCGCCTGTCGGCTGCCCCTACCAACTGGCCACGACCCTCCTCCTTGCGCCACAATACGCTTTTCAAAGTCGGATACACATCCAGTACTTTGCCCTGGTTTGCACTGCCACAGATACTGGCCGAGCTAAAGCATCCCCAACAGCGTGAAATGTATGCGGCTCAAGGAGCACCTCTCGGCGGCGCGGTCGGGGTAGTTCCCTTCGCAGTGGGACCCTTGATCGATCAGGTCGAGATAGTGATAGGCGACGTTTGATCAAGAGCCGGGCCGACAATCTTCGACCAATCGAATCTCATCGAAGGGGACCTCGAATCGACCGAGGGAAATATCATCTCTGTCGTCAAGCCTTAGAGACATCAAGAGGCGGCCGCTCCGCGGGGCCGCCGACGCTTTTGATAGCTGGATTCCGCTGAGCCTGATCCCCATGCCTTGTCGTCTGGTCATCCATAAACGACGGGGCAACTCCTAACGGCTAGCACAGGGCAGCGCAGCATTCGCCATTGGATGGACAGCCCTCCGTCTACTACCGCCGGCTGAAAGCAGATAACCCGGGCTAAGGGGCTGGCGCCTAAGAAATGTCAGCGGCCGATACCTATATCTAATAGGGAGTTAGTCCGTACCACCAAAATACCACCAGACTCATGACCACTAGTCAGCACTTATGGATACGTATCGGCACGAAATTCCCGGCGGCCGAATACATAATGGCACTTGCTGACACGTGACGGCACCCGGCGGACAGCTTAAATCCTGATTTGTAAACAGCGGGTTGTCGGTTGCGAAATACGGGGTCGCGCTCTTGAGAGGGTCGGGCTACTGCACCGGGAACGGCAGCTGCCACCAGGCGGGCAGCTCATCAACTCGGATCTCGGTCACCCACTTGACCCACCAGTAACCGCGCCGCTCGGGCGCTACCAGGCGCACCGGAAAACCGTGGCCGGCATCGAGCGCTACGCCACCAAGTCGAGTCGCCAATAACAGCCTGCGCGCGTTGGCGATCGCGAACCGGCGGTCGTAGCCGGTGGAGGATCTTACGTGAAGGCTACCGGCTGCAGTCTCGTCCGCGATCAATCGGCTCAGCCACGCCCCTGACCAATCCTGTGTCGAGAAGAAGCCACCGGTGCAGTCGAGCGTCGCCCGCACCCGATCGTCGAACGCCATTAGGTCCTCATAGGTCCACTCGCGAGTCACCGCACCGCTGTGGACCGTCAGCCGCCACGTCCTGGGGTCGATCTGCGGCACCGCGTCGAACATCCACTGCGTGGCAGGAAGCTGGCTCGGCTCGAGCGATCCGAATTCGTACGAACCGGTGAAGCGGCGCGCCGATCCGGGGAGCCGCAGTACGCGGAGGGCGCCTTCGCCGGCCGCATAGGCCAGCCCCGCACCCGCGATCAGTGCGCCGGCGCGGAGCAGGCTTCGTCGCGAGAGATCGACGGCCCGCGCCGGGATTCGGCGAGCGATGATATGCCAGGCCGCGAACGGGATCGCCACCAACGCGGCGCCAACGTGAACCTCCATCGCGGTGAGCGCTCCCGCCGAGATCAGGACACCCGTCGAGTGAAGGATGCCCGCCAACACCGAGATGACGACCAGCATGGTGAAGAC
>VBHC01000128.1 GCA_005889535.1 Chloroflexota bacterium | reverse complement strand
TCCTTGCAACTGCGGTAGGGGATCACACGCCGGACGGTTTTGAGTGTGGTGCGCAAGGCGATCGCGTGCGTGTACGGTCCCCAGTAGCGGGCGCCGTCGGTCCCGGGGCGGCGGACCAGGGTGATGCGCGGAAAATCCTCGTTGAGCGGCAGCTTGATGTAGAGGTAGTTCTTGTCATCACGCAGCCGGATATTGAACCGGGGACGGTGCCGCTTGATCATGGTCTGCTCGAGCACGAGCGCCTCTTTCTCGGTCGCCGTCGTGATGACCTCGAACTCGTAGACCCGCGCGACCATCGCAGCGATATGCTCGGGCAACACGCTGGAGGCCTGGAAATAGTTCGGCACCCGGTTGCGCAGGCTGAGGGCCTTACCGGCATAGATCACCCGGCCCAGGCTGTCGCGCATCAGGTAGACGCCCGGAGTGTCCGGCAGCGCCTTCAGCCGCTCACGCAGGTACTCGGGCCGCTCCGTGATCGGAGGTGCCTTTTGACTTGTGGTCGCCACGACTTCAGGCTATCGCGAGCTCGCGACCCAACACGCGCTTGAGGTACTGGCCGGTGTAGGAGCGGCGGTTGCGGACGATCTCCTCGGGCGTGCCGGCCGCCACCACCTCGCCCCCCTTGTCGCCGCCCTCCGGGCCCAGGTCGATGATGTGGTCGGCCGTCTTGAGGACGTCGAGATTGTGCTCGATGACGACGACCGTGTTCCCCGCCTCCACCAGCCGGTTGAGGACATTCAGCAGGCGCTCGATGTCGGCGAAGTGCAGACCGGTGGTCGGTTCGTCCAGGATGTAGAAGGTTTTGCCCGTATCCCTGCGGCTCAGCTCTTCGGTCAACTTGACCCGCTGCGCTTCGCCCCCCGACAGCTGGGTGGCGGGCTGCCCCATGCGGATATAGCCGAGACCGACCTCGCACAGCGTCTGCAGCTTGCGCTTGATGCGCGGGATGCGGTCAAAGAACGCGGTCGCTTCCTCGACGCTCATGTCGAGCACATCGGCGATCGTTTTGCCTCGGTAGGTGACCTCCAGGGCTTCCTGGTTATAGCGCTTGCCCTTGCAGACCTCGCAGGGCACGTAGACGTCCGGCAGAAAATGCATCTCGATCTTGATGATGCCGTCCCCCTCGCAGTTCTCGCAGCGGCCGCCCTTGACGTTGAAGCTGAAGCGGCCTGGCTTGTAGCCGCGCACGCGCGCTTCGGGCATCTCCGCGAACAGCTCTCGGATATAGGTGAAGACGCCGGTGTAGGTCGCCGGGTTCGAGCGCGGCGTGCGGCCGATCGGCGACTGGTCGACATTGATGACCTTGTCGATGAAGGCGAGGCCGGAAACTTCGCGGGCGGCGCCGGGGCGCTCCTTGGCCCGGTAGAAGTGCTGCGCCATCCGGCGATAGAGAATGTCGCTCACCAGCGTGCTCTTGCCGGAGCCGCTGACCCCGGCAACGCAGACCAGTTTGCCCAGCGGAAAGTAGACGTCGATATTCTTCAAGTTGTTCTCGGTCGCCCCGCGGACGACGAGCATCGAGCCGTTACCTTTCCGGCGGCGGGCCGGGAGGGGAATCGAGCGCTCACCGCGCAAGAAGGCGCCGGTGATCGACTCGGGAGACTTGAGGATGTCGTCGAAGCTCCCGGTGGCGACGATCCGGCCGCCGTGCTCCCCGGCGCCGGGGCCGATGTCAACGATGAAGTCCGCCGTCCGCATCGTCTCTTCGTCGTGCTCGATCACCACCACGGTGTTGCCAATGTCGCGTAAGGCGAGCAACGTGTTGATCAGCTTCCGGTTATCGCGCTGGTGCAGGCCAATCGATGGCTCATCGAGGATGTAGAGCACGCCCATCAGCTTCGAACCGATCTGGGTGGCCAGCCGGATCCGCTGGGCTTCGCCGCCGGAGAGGGAATCGGCCGAGCGGGCGAGGTTCAGATAGTCGAGGCCGACGTCGACCAGGAACTGAAGCCGTTCGCGAATTTCTTTCAGAATGCCCCGTGCGATCAAGGCCTCGCGCTCAGGCAGCTGAAGGTCGGCGAACCACCGTTGAGCCGAGTCGATCGACAGCTCACAGACGTCCATGATTGACCGGTCCTTGATCGTCACGGCCAGGTACTCCGGCTTCAGCCGCTTGCCCTTGCACACCGGGCACGGTTTGGTGCTCATCAAACGCTCGATCTCGGCGCGGATGAATTCCGATTCGGTCTCACGATAGCGCCGCTCCAGGTTCGGGATGATGCCCTCGTAGGACGTCTGGTACCAGCGGCGCTGGCCCTCGCTGTTGAAATACTTCACCCGCAGCGGGTCGCCGTTGTTGCCATAGAGAATGATCTGCCGTTCCTTCACGGCCAGCTTCGCGAACGGCTTATCGAGGGGAATCTTGTATCGGCCCGCGACGGCCTCGACCAGGTCGTTGTAGAAGTACGACGAGCGGCCCCAGGTCCGGATGGCGCCGTCGCCGAGTGGCCGGGTCTTGTCCGGGATAACGAGATCCGGGTCGACCTCGAGCTTGCTGCCGAGCCCGGTGCAGGCCGGGCAGGCGCCGTGCGGGTTGTTGAAAGAGAAGTTTCGCGGCGCCAGCTCCTCCATCGAGAAGCCGTCGTAGGGGCAGGCGAAGTTCTGGCTGAAAAGTTGCTCGTCGCCCTTGCCTTCGTGAGGCGTGACGAGAACCAGCCCATTCGCGAGTTTCGCTGCGGTTTCGACCGATTCACGCATCCGACTTATGGCCGTGGGTTCAACGGGCAACCTGTCGACATCTATTTCAATGTCGTGTTTCTTGTTCTTCTCGAGCGTGATCTTTTCGTTCAGCTCGTAGAAATTGCCATCAACCCGAACTCGGCTGAAGCCGGCCTTTCGGGCTTCCGCAAAGACGTCCTGAAACTCGCCTTTTCGACCGCGCACGATCGGCGCCATGATTCGGATTCGACTGCCCTTCGGCATCTCGAGAATCCGGTCGGCGATCTGCTCGGTTGTTTGGCGCGTGATCTCGTGGCCGCTGATCGGGCAGTGCGGATGGCCGATCCGGGCGTACATCAGGCGCAAATAGTCATAGATCTCGGTGACCGTGCCAACCGTCGAACGCGGGTTGTGGCTCGCCCCCTTCTGATCGATCGAGATGGCGGGTGACAGCCCGTCGATCTGGTCGACGTCGGGCTTGTCCATCTGCCCGAGGAATTGCCGTGCGTACGACGAGAGCGACTCGACGTAGCGCCGCTGCCCCTCCGCATAGATCGTGTCGAAGGCCAGCGACGACTTGCCCGAGCCCGACAACCCGGTGAAGACCACCAGCTTGTCGCGCGGAAAGGTTAGGTCGATGTCTTTGAGGTTGTGCTCGCGCGCGCCCTTGATCACGATCTCGGTGTGCTGCCGTATCTCCCTTCCCCCTTGTGGGGCAGGGCCGGGGCGGTGGGTTCGCTCAGCCACGGACGCGAGCCCTCATCCGGCTGGTCTTCGGCTTGCGCCACGTGCCTGACTCGGCGGCGGCGGCCGGCGGCAGGGACTCCCGATACTCCATGGCGTCGCGCCGCAACCCCACGAGGCGGTCTCGCAGCTCAGCGGCGCGCTCGAACTGCAAGTCGCGGGCCGCTTTCTTCATCTGACGCTCGAGGTCCTTGATCAGGCGCTCGATCTCGTCCGGGGGCAATCCAGATGCCAGCGTGGCGATAGTTTCTTCGATCGCCTTCTCCTGGTGTCGCTCGAGGTTGTAGACGGCCTTGACGATGCTCGCCGGTGTGATGCCGTGCTCCTCGTTGTAGGCAATCTGGATGTTGCGGCGGCGGTCGGTCTCCTCCATCGCCCTTTGCATCGAGCCGCTCACCGCGTCCGCGTACATGATCACGTGTCCATCCACGTTGCGCGCCGCCCGGCCGATCGTCTGGATGAGGGAACGCGCGTCGCGCAGATAGCTCTCCTTGTCCGCATCGAGGATAGCGATGAAGGCCACCTCGGGCAGGTCGAGACCTTCGCGGAGCAGGTTGATGCCGACGAGTACATCGAAGACGCCGAGCCGCAGGTCGCGCAGGATCTCGACTCGTTCCAGTGTGTCCACGTCGGAGTGCAAATAATTCACCTTGATGCCCATTTCGCGCAGGTAGTCGGTCAGGTCTTCGGCCATTTTCTTGGTCAGCACCGTGACCAGCGTCCGCTGCTTCTTGTCGACACGCTTGTTGATCTGGCCCACCAGGTCGTCGATCTGGCCCTTCGTTGGACGGACCTCGAGGGTCGGGTCCACCAGGCCGGTCGGCCGGATGAGGACTTCGATCGTCTGCTGGGAGCGCTGCTCCTCGTACGGTCCGGGAGTGGCGGAGACGTAGATCACTTGTTCTACCTTGCGCTCCCATTCGGCAAACGTCAGCGGCCGATTGTCCAGCGCCGACGGCAGCCGGAACCCGTAGTCGACGAGGGGGATCTTCCTCGAACGATCGCCGCCGTACATGCCGCCAATTTGGGGGACTCCCACGTGCGACTCGTCCACCACGACCAGCGTGTCCTCCGGCAAGAAGTCCATCAGGGTGTAGGGTTCCTGGCCCGCGCGGCGGCCGGTCAGATGCCGGGAGTAGTTCTCGATCCCGGCGCAGCTGCCGGTCTCCCGCATCATCTCCATGTCGAACATCGTGCGCTGGCGCAGCCGCTGGGCCTCGAGCAGCTTGCCCTGGCTCTCGAACCAGGCGACCCGTTCATCAAGCTCTTCGCCGATGGCGTCGAGCGCGCGGAGCAACTTCTGGCGGGGCGTGACGTAATGGGTCGCCGGGAAGACCTGGAAGACTTCCAGGTCGCCGATCAGCTCGCCGGTCAACGGGTCGAGCTGGACGATCCGCTCTACGTCGTCGCCGTTGAATTGCACGCGGGTCGCAATCTGGTCGTATGAGGGCTGGACGTCGACCGTGTCGCCCCGCACCCGGAAGCGCGACCGGCCAAAGTCGACGTCGTTGCGCTGGTACTGCAGGTTGGTCAGCTTACGAAGGAAAATATCCCGTCGAAAGCCTTCCCCGGCATGGATCTCGACGGACTCGCCCAGGTAGTCTTCCGGCGAGCCGACCCCGTAGATGCAGGAGACGCTCGCCACCACGATGACGTCGCGGCGGGTCAGCAGGGCCCGGGTCGCCGACTGGCGCAACCGGTCGATCTCGTCGTTCCGGGAGGAGTCCTTTTCTATATAGGTATCGGTCCGGGGGATGTAGGCCTCGGGCTGGTAGTAGTCGTAGTAGCTGACGAAGTACTCGACGGAGTTTTCGGGAAAGAAGGCCCGGAACTCGCTGCAAAGCTGGGCGGCCAGGGTCTTGTTCGGCGACATCACCAGCGTCGGTCGCTGGATCTCCTGGATCATCTGGGCGACCACCATCGTCTTGCCGGAGCCGGTCACGCCGAGCAGGACCTGGTGTTTTTGGCCCTTTTCGACCCCCTGGGCGAGCTTCTGGATGGCCTCCGGCTGGCCGCCCGCCGGCGAAAAGCCAGCCGTAAACGCGAACCTGGGCATGCCTCAATTGTATGTAGTCCAGTTCACTCCTAAACCACCCTAGCGGCGTCCCCGCAGCTCACAACCCTGTCGGACTTCGGCACGCCTGTCCGCCATTGTGCCGCCCATACAATCTGGGCGTGCGTTGGTTCACACGGCAGCGCAGTGAAGACCCCAACTTCGATGACTGGGACGACGTAAGGGCTGCTTACTGGGCTTACATCGAGAGTATCCGTGACGGACTTCCCGCCGACCTGCAGCGCTTGACCGCAACGGATCTGCATGATGCAGTCCTCGACACGGTCGAAATCGACCTCATCCTGCGGACAGCGCAGATCCGCTTTCTGTCGGGCGATTGCGCAACCTTTATTGATTGTCAGTACGAGGATGCGGACTTTGGAGATAGCAATCTTCGAAATTTGCGGTTAGCAGTCGAAGGACGCGTTCCATGGCGAGATAGTTCCGGGACTATCGTGGAATGGCGCCCATTCGCTTCAGTCCTCCACGATGAAATCACCGTCGTGGCACACCGCTTTCAGCATGCATTCCTCATCGATCCATTGGGGGACTTCGCCGTTAGCTTCCGCCAATTTCGGTTGACGACTGAGTCCGCCACCGAGGGGCGCTTGCCGGAGCGCCGAGAACGGTCTCGGGTCATCAATCAGTAGTCCGATTAGAGCGCCCGTCTCACCGAGCGGGGCACGCCCGAAACTTTGACCTTGCCAGGGCGTTGACCCTCCAGCATGGGACGCCGGCTTCGGCTCGTTACGGTGGCCGCCTTGGCCTTAACAGCCATCGTCCTGGCTGGCTGGGTCATCTATAGCCGGAGCGCGTTCGGCACCTGGGACCCGACGGCCCAGCCGGCTCGGATCTCCTACTGCGACCGGACGTACCTACCCGGGCAGCACGTCAGCCGCGCGGTGATCGACTCGACGGGCAACGGGCTGGGCGTTTTTCCGTTCCGGCAGGTCGGCAGCACCGCCGGGGGGACGCCGTTCTTCGCGAAACCGCTTTCCGACAGCGTGCGCGATCGTTACGGTACGCCTCGTCTGCCCTGTGCCATGGCGGTCTATCTCAGGGTCGGTTCCGACGACTACCTCGCCTACGGGCTCAGCGGCGGGCCCTAGCGCAGCAACCCTGCCCGCAGTCGCGAACTATGGGCGGCTTCAGGCAATTTTGAGCCGGCAAGAATTTGCGACACACAGCTGTCGCAACCAGGGCCGATCATGGAAAGCATGGCCGCGGCGGGCACACAGAAGGCGCCTCAGAAGGCCTCGCTGGAGGCCGCGACGGCACAGCTTCGGGCTGCCGTCCAGGCGTTGTCCTGCTGGATCCGCCAGGCCGATGGCCCGGATCTGGGTGAGGGGCTGATCCATATCCGGGAAGCCGGCATCGACCCGCTCGAGGCGGTCTTCGCCGACGGTCTCCGCCGGTTCGATGATTCCGGCGAGTATGCCGCCGACGGCGCGCTGTCGGTCATCGCCTGGCTGAAATGGCGATGCAAGCTTTCGGGCGGCGCCGCGGCCGAACGGGTTGGGATCGCCCGCCAGCTCGAGCAGTTGCCCAGGACCGAGGAAGCCTTCGCCCGCGGTGACGTCGGGTATCAGCACGTGGCGATGATCGCCAGAACGGCCGACCACGTGGGGACGGGTGCCGTTCGTAAGGCCGAGGCGAGCCTGTTGCAGGCGGCGAAGACCCATGATCCGGGCCAGTTTGCTGGCATCGCGAAAGACTTTGAGCACCGGATCGACGCGGAAGGTGCGCTGGCGGAGGCCAACCGTGCCTACGAGCGCCGCTACCTGCACATTGGAGAGCCGCAGGACGGCTTGATCCGGCTAGAGGGCTTGCTCGACGCCGAGGGCGGCGCCACCCTGCGGACGGCGCTGAACGCGCACATGCTGCCCGGCAAGGATGATGACCGCACGCCTGGACAGCGCCGCGCCGACGCCCTGGTCGAGATCTGCCGCCAGCCTGCCAAGCGCTCGAGCGATGGGGCCGGTCCACGGCCACAGCTCATCATCACGGCCAGCATCGACACTCTGGCGGGAATTCCGGGCGCCCCGGCGGCGCGCCTCGACTCCGGAGCGATGGTTCCATCGGCGACCGTCCAGCGGCTCGCCTGTGATGCCGCCATCACGCGCATCACCGGGCTAGGCGAATTCGACCAGGAGGTCACTCACGCCAGTCGGAGCATTCCGGCGGCGACCCGCCGGGCGCTCGCCGCACGCGACCAGCACTGCGTCTTCGCTAGCTGCGACCGATTGCCGGTCTGGTGCGATGGTCATCATCTGGTGTTCTGGACCAGGGGCGGTTCGACCGCCCTGCCCAACCTGGCGCTGATGTGTCGACCGCACCATCGCAAGGTGCATGAGGAGGGCTGGACGCTCGAACGCAGGAAGGACGGACGCTGGCTCGCCACGCCACCGCCGCGGCCGGTGATTCCAAGCGCGCGATCGGCCTGAGCCAGAGGCTGCCGCGGTCTGCTCGTGCGGTTGGTCGCTTTTCTAGTCCGTCTGGTGGCCTGGGTTGACGGTGCGCTTGCGCTCGAGGTACGCGATCAGGCCGAAGAGCAATGTCAGCCCGAGAAGGAGTCCACCGAGGGCGTCCGAGAGCCAGTGCCAGCCCAGGTAGACGACGCCGAATCCGACGAAGAACACCACCAGCACCAGCACCGGGCTCAGTCGGGAACTGTCGCGGCCGAAAAGCTCCCAGCGCTCCGCCAGGTAAAGCACCAGACCGTAGACGATGGTCGCCCGGAGCACGTGACCGCTGGGGAACGAGTAGGCCCCGACGTCGTGGCTCAACGACGGAAGGCCGTGGGGGAAGCGCTGGAACGCGGTGCCGGGCTCCAGGCTGGGAACGATGTTCTTGAGCAGGATCTCGAGGCCAGACGCGATCAGGACGAGGACCGCCGGAAGCACGGCCAGCAGCCGCAAACCCCGGAAGAGGGCGAAGCCGAGCATTACCGCGATGACGACCGTCACTTCGATACTGCCGAGGTAGGAAAACAAGCCCAGGCCGATGTCCTGCCCGGCGCTGCCGCGGCCCTGGAGGTAGCGAGTCAGCCCCAGATTCGCCGCGTCAAAGGCCCCGACCATCACAAGTGCCGTCATTAGCGCAAATGCCGCCAGAAAGGCGCCGGCCGTGATCATGAGACGGCGGCTCAGCGCCGGCCAGCGCGGTCGCCTCAGCGCTGGCACGAGCGGCAGTACACGGTGCCGCGGCCGGCCAGGCGTGTCCCCTGCAACGGCGTCCCGCATGTCAGGCAGGGCTCCCCGCTGCGTCCATAGACGAGCAGCTTCTCCTGGTTCGTTCCGCGCAGCCCAAAGCCATCGACGTAATCGATGATCGACGAGCCCCGTGCCGCAATGCTGTTCTCCAAGACATCCTGAATGGCCTCGTACAGCGCGCGCCGTTCACGCACGGTGAGCCGGTGCGTCCACCGGCTAGGACGGATTCCCGCCCGAAAACATGCCTCGTCGGCGTAGATATTGCCGACCCCGGCCAGGAAGGATTGGTCGAGTAAGGCCGATTTCACCGGCCGCCGGCGTGCATGTATCAAGTCTGCGAATTCACTTTCGGTCAGGTCGCCATGGATGGGTTCGGGGCCGAGGCGAGCCGGGAAGGCGCGGGCGGCGACGAGATCGTCTTGCTTGCCGAGCAGCAGACGCCCGAACTGGCGTTGGTCGTCGTAGCGCAATTCCAGGCCGCTGTCCAGCATGGCCCGGAGATGCGTGTGCTTGACCGGCGCTTCTTCCGGCTCCCAGACGCGCAGGTGGCCGGTCATACCGAGGTGCACGATGAGTCGCTCGGACTCGGCGTCGCCGTCCAAGCTGCTCTTCGCCGTTGGACGTGGCGCCAGCGGCATCACGATGTACTTGCCGCGCCGAGTGACGGACGCGATGATTCGGCCGCGTAAGCGTTGCACGAACTGTCGGGCTGTCGGATGCCGGATCAATCTCTCAAGCACGCGTTGATCCCGAGTGACCTGCAACGAGTCGATGCGGCGCCCGGTCAGCTGCGGCGCTAGATCACGAACGATCGTCTCGACTTCAGGAAGTTCGGGCATCCGCCCTCAGGCTTTTGCGGCGACCAGGCGCACTCGTTCCATGTCCTGCCAGTTGGGACCGAGCTTCAGATCGACCTGTAGCGGCACGCTCATCGGATAGGCCGTCGCCATCAAGTCGGGGACGACTTCGATCAGCCGTTCACGTTCGTCGGGCGGGACTTCGAAGACGAGCTCATCGTGGACGGTCAAAATCATCCGGCTTTGCAGGCCCTGCTGGCCTAGATATTGCTGCAGCCTGATCATCGCGAGCTTCATGATGTCAGCGGCCGAACCCTGCACCGGCATATTGATGGCGATCCGCTCGGCCGCCTGGCGCAACATCCGATTCGGCGATCGTATGTCCTGGATGTACCGGCGTCGATGCAGCAGCGTTTCGACATAGCCCTGCTCCCGGGCCTGGATCTTGATGCCCTCGAGAAATTCGCGGACCCGGTTATACGCCCGAAAGTACGCGTCGATAAATACTCGCGCCTCTTCTGTGGACATGCCGGTGTCGCGGGCCAGGCCGAAATCGCTGAGACCATAGAACAGGCCGAAATTGACGACCTTGGCGAGCCGCCGTTGGTTCGCGGTCACCTGCGCCTGCGGGATGGCGAAGACCTCGGCCGCCGTCCGGGCGTGGATGTCCTCGCCGCGGGCGAAGGCATCGACCAGCACCGGATCGTCTGTCATGTGGGCCAGAACGCGCAGCTCGATCTGCGAATAGTCGGCCGAGAGTAAGACATCGCCGACGCGTCCCGGAATGAAGGCGCGCCGCACCTTCTGGCCCACCTCCGTTCGGATTGGAATGTTCTGCAGGTTCGGGTCAGACGACGAGAGCCTGCCAGTCGCTGCCACGGTCTGGTTAAAGCTCGTGTGCACTCGATGCGTCCTGGCATCGACAAGCAGTGGCAGCGCGTCCACGTAGGTGCCTTTGAGCTTGCTCAATTGCCGGAATTCAAGAATTTTCGGCACCACCGGGTGCTGATCGCGCAAGCCCTCGAGCACGTTGGCGTCCGTCGAGTAGCCACTCTTGGTCTTGCGTCCGCCCGGCAGATTCAGGTCTTCGAAGAGAAATCGGGCGAGCTGCTGCGGCGAGTTGATGTTGATCGGTCCGTGCGCGACATCGGCGATCTCCCGGTCGAGACGTTGTAATTGCTCGTACAGCTCGCGCGAGACCTGCTGCAAGTAGGGCAGATCGACCGACACGCCGGCGAGCTCGATCTCTCCCAGCACCGGGACCAGCGGCATTTCGAGATCACGAAACAATTCGGCGTTGCCCAGCCGCTCGAGCTCGGACTGAAGCCTGGGCGCCAGCTGGAGCATGACCCGCATCCGCTCGCCGAAGAAGGCGGCCGCCCGCGCGATGTCGACCTGATCACAGGTCATCGCGGTTTTGCCGCTGCCGAAGAGCCCCTCGCGGCCCTCGATCGTTCGATGCAGGACGTCCGACGCCAGTGCCTCGAGGCTGGGTGATCGCACCCCGGAGTTGAGCAGGTAAGCCGCTACGAGCAGGTCCCAGTCGATGCCGGCCAGCTCGATGCCGTGCGCTCGCAGCGCCAGGTAGTCGGCCTTCTGGTTGAAGCCAAGCTTCGACGGCCGGTTGCTGCCCAGGCTCTTGGCAAACCGCTGCAGGACTTCGCCTGGGTCGAGGCAGCGCTCCTGCTCGTGGGCCAGAGGCAAGTAATAGATAGCATGCTCATCCAGGCCGATCACCAGCGCGGCCACCCGGCCGCGTCTGGGCACATCGTCGAGCGTGATCACCTGGAACCCGGGGCGGTCGGCGGCCGCGAACGCTGCCACCAGGCGCGCGAGCTCGCCGGGTTCGCGCACGATCGTGACAGCTTCGCTGGGCGCCGACTCGAGCGCCAGGGTCGACTGCGCGGGCGGCCGCGCCTCGTCCAGAGGCAAACGACCTTGCTCCCTGGCGGGCGGCGCAAAGATGGGCGGGGCCGACATCGTGCTGCCGTCGCGCCAGGTGGTCGGCACCCGAGCCGCGAGGCTGCGAAATCCGAGGTCGGCCAGCATGGTTCGCGCCGCGTCCGGGCGGTAATCCTGGGCCGAGCCACGACTGAGGTCGAGCTTGATGTCGACGTTGCGGACGATGGTCGCCATTCGCTTGCTCAACAGCGCCTGATCGCCGAATTCTTCGAGCAATTTCTTGACTTTTGGCGGCGTGACGTTCTGACGATTGGCGACCAGGTTCTCAACAGAGCCAAATTCCTGAATTAACTTGATCGCGGTTTTCTCGCCGATGCCCCGGATTCCGGGGATGTTGTCCGACACGTCACCCACCAGACCCTTCAGGTCAACGGTCTGGCTGGGCTCCAGGCCGTAGCGCTGCCGCACCCGGTCCGGCGTGTAGAGAACCGTCTCGGAGACGCCTCGCTTGCTGGTCAGCACGTCGACGTCGTCATTGACGAGCTGGAGCGCATCGAGGTCGCCAGTCACGATCGTGCTGTGCAGGCCGAGCTCGCGCGCCTGGGTTGCCAACGTGCCGATAACGTCGTCTGCTTCGACGCCCTGGACCTCATAGATCGGGATGCCAAAGGCGCGCACGATGTCACGCGTCAACGGAAATTGGGGTGAGAGCTCGGGTGGCGTCGGCCGGCGCGTCGCCTTGTACTGTTGGAGTTCCTCGTGCCGGAAGGTCCGGCCGCCCAGGTCAAACGAGGCCAGCACGTAGTCCGGATGCTCCTGCAGCGCCAGTAACAGCATCGACGTGAAGCCGTAGGCGGCGTTGACGACACGGCCCTCCCGGTCCGTCAACGAGGGCAGCGCGAAGAAGGCCCGGTACACGAGCGAGTGCCCATCGATGAGAACCAGCCGGAGCTTTTGGACGGGCTCTGTCACCACCAAAGTTTAGACAGCGTGCGATAACATAGGCTCGAATTCAGGATGGCTAAATTCGTCGAAATGCAAGTCGACTCCATCCGTGTGCACATGCCCAGCGGGCAGCACGTCGTGATTCTGAAAGAAAAAGAAACCGACCGATACCTGCCCATCTGGATCGGCATCTATGAGGCGAATGCCATCGCGCTGAAGATCACGGGGATCACCCCCGAACGGCCGATTACGCACGATTTGCTTGCCAACATCCTGCAGAGTGCCGAGATGCGGCTGAAGAAAATCCAGGTCACGTCGCTCACCAACGAAGTGTTTTTCGCGCGGCTGTTTCTCGCCGTCAACGGCAAGGAAGTCGAGATCGATTCCCGGCCGAGCGACGCGATCGCGCTCGCCGTCCGGATGACCTGCCCCATCCTTGTCTCCCAGGACGTCCTCGACAAGGCCGGTGTCTTTCCGGAGAAAGAGGAAGACCAGGACGACAAACTGTCGATCTTCAAGGAATTGATCAACAGCATGGACCTGCCGGATCTCGAGGGGCCGCCCCCGCCCGAAAAGAGCTAAGCGCTCAGTTGAGCGTTATCGGGACGCTGGCCTGCAGCACGCGCCCGGACCCGTCGGGAATCATCCAGGTCGCTTCCAGCCGGTAATCGCCGGCGCGTGGTGCGGACAGCGGGAAGCCGGCGAGGTCATACCAGCCGCCGAAGATCGGGGTGCCACTCCCACTCTCGACGCCGACCGGATTGAGAGCGACGCCCAGACCGTTGCGGACCAGCGTCAGGGTCAGCCCCTGGTTTGCGCTGTTGAGCGACGTCGACGGCGAGCCGATCAACTGGACCGTCACCTGCATGCGTCCCGTTGCTGAATAGGACCTGCCGTCCGTGTCCAGGACGAGGCGCCGCGCGCTGTTGGTTGGATCCACGACCGTCGCGGCACTGGCCGCCGCCGTGGACTGAGAATCATACTGCGTAGCTGGGGCGGGCGCGGCGAGCGGCGCGACGGCGCCTTTCTGACCCTGAGCTGGACCGTAGGCCAGTCCGCCGCTGACCCTGCTCGTCGACTCGGACGTCGCGGTCGGCCGTGCCGGCAAATGCAGGTTCTGGATACCGACGGCGATCAGCAGCAGGGCCACGGCTGCGCTGCCGATCCAGCCGACCGGCGCCCATCGCCATGCCTGGCGATGCTGGGCCGGGATCGTGAAGGTCCGCGGCGGTGCTTCCATCGGCAAACCACGAATGGCATGGGCGGTCTGGCGCAACCCATCGAGCCGCGCCTGGCACGCCTGACATCCGGCAATGTGCGCCGCGACGCGCGCTTGTGCGCCAGCATCGAGCTCGTTGTCGATCAATGCGGAGAGTTCCTCGAGCGTCGGCTCGGTCGGGACGCGCGGCTCACCCGGCATGGACGTCCTCCCGCGGAAAAAATTCCGGGTGCTGCTGCAGCCGCTCCTGCACCTGCGCGCGTGCCCGGGCGATCCGCGACTTCACGGTGCCGAGCGGCACCCGCAGCACGCCCGCAATCTCGTCGTAGGCCATGCCGTTCACGTCCCGGAGCACGATGGCAATCCGCATGTCGTGGTCGAGCGCCTCGATACTCTCGCGAACCAGCCGGTTACGCTCGTTGGCCTCGGCGCGTTCCTGCGGGTCGGGGGTGGCGATGCCCAGGCCGAAGCTAGAACGTTCGTCATCTGGCATCGTGCCGTATCGCCGGTTGCGCCGAAAGTGGTCATAACAGAGGTTGACGGCGATCTGGAACAGCCACGACTTGAAGGGCGCATCGCGCAGCGTCCGAATCTTTTCCCAGGCGCGCAGGAAGGCTTCCTGCGAGATGTCGGCGGCGTCGTCTCGGCCACCGACCATTCGCAATGCCATGTTGTAGAGCGGGACCTGGTATTGCACGATCAACTGGGAAAAGGCCTCCTGATCGCCCCGGCGGGCCCGGCTCACCAGGTCGCGATCGTCAGGATTCTTGTCTTGAGACGGAAACATTTCCAATAAGTTCCCAACGGAGCGTACTCGGATATACTCGCCCCGGGCTGTCGTCCCCGCGGGTGGCGCTGGGGGCCACGCCCCACGCAAGCCGGAGTGTCGGAATGGTAGACGAGGGCGCCTCAAAAGCGCCTGGGCGTAAGTCCGTGTGGGTTCGAGTCCCTCCTCCGGCAGTTCGTTCATCGCCCTGGCCGGATCCCGCCTGTCGGCCACTGTGAGTGAATTTCCGGCTGAGACCGGATGCCGGCCCGATTGACGAGCCGGGCGAGGCCGGACATACTGCCCCGGAAGAGGCGAGAACGGAACTTTTCAGGTCGGCCAGCGTCGTATTGAGCTAGATGCGCTCTTTGCGCTGCCGCCTGCCCGCGCGGATCGCCCTGTCAACCGTGCTCGCCAGTGCTGGCCTGGGGCTCGCGATACCGGCGGTTGGCGCCGAGGCGGCGGGTAACGGGGTCACCCTGGCGGTGCACGTCGGATACCAGGATGTGGTCAAGCCCGGCGAGTGGACGCCGGTCACGGTTGACGCCCGCAACACGGGGGCCGAGGTGGACGGCACGCTCGAGATCCAGGAGTCGCTGAACGCCCAACCCGGGGTAAGCGGGTTCACGATCTACCAGCAACCGATCAGTCTCGCCGGCGGCGCCAGCAAGCGGGTCCGCGTCTACCTGGTCGAGGACACCACCGGCGCGACCGTCACCGCGCGCATCATCAGCAACGGCCGGGCGGTGGCTTCGCAGGACTCGGTCACCAGCAGCACCACCTCCACCCTGGTCGGTATCCTGTCCGACCAGACGAGTGCGCTCGACGATTTCGCCGCGGTCCATCCGGGCGGCATCGCGGCGCGCGTCGTGCATCTCCATGCGGACGACATCGCGGATTCCGCCATCGCCCTGCGGGCCTTCGACATCCTCGCGATCGATGACTTCGCGACCGACGGCCTGACCGCCCGGCAGCGGGCGGCCATCGCCGACTTCGTCGAGGCCGGCGGCAATCTGCTGCTCGGCACCGGCGCGTCCTGGCACAAAACCCTGGCCGGCCTGCCGACGGCCATCCTCCCGATGGCGCCCAGGGCCACCCTGAACGTCCATGCGGCGCGCGCCGTCGCTGGGCAGAACATCGAGGTGGCGTTCGCCGATGCAGTCAGCGGCCAGCCGTGGCTGAGCGAGGGCGCCGTTCCGCTGCTCCTCGAGCGCGGCGTCGGCGCCGGCATCGTGACGATGGCAACCTTCGACTGGAACCAGGATCCGATCGCCGGCTGGAGCGGGACAAAAGACTTGCTGCGCCAGGTCCTGGCTCGTGCCGCCTTTGGAAGCGGGAGCTCAGGCGCCAACTATCCGAACGGCATCGGTGGGCCCGTTCAGGCGTTCGGTAGCTCGCAGCCCTCGGTGGCGGCGAAGAGCAGCGCCCTGGCGCCGGTGCTGGGTAATCTTCCCGGGCTCGACCTGCCCTCGCTCCAGCTGACCGCCGGGCTGGTTCTGCTTTACGTTCTGCTTGTCGGGCCGGTCAACTACCTGGTACTGGGCGCCATGCGTCGCCGGGCCCTGGCCTGGGTCACCGTGCCGCTGATCGCGGTGATTGCGGCAAGCGGTGCCTACGGCGCCGGCGTCCTCACCAAGGGACGGTCGGTCCAGACCAACCAAGTGGCGATCCTTCACCTGCAGCCGGGCTGGGATCATGCTTACCAGGAGACCTACACGGGCGTGATTCCGCCCAGCCGCGGTGACTACCAGGCGCGAATCGCCGGCGATCGGCTTCTCATCAGTCCGATCGCCAACAACAACGGCGGCTTCGGTGGAGGCAATCCCGGAAGCATTCGGGTCAATCTGCCCACCAGTGCGGTCACCCTGACGGGGATGACCGCCTTCTCCCTGGGCGGCTTCGGGACCGAAAGCATGACGGCCGCGCCCCAGTTGACCGGCCACGTGCAACTGCTGAACGGCAAGCTGGTGGGCACCATCGAGAACCACTCTGACCGGACCTTTACCGACGCGCTCCTGATCGCCGGCGACAACTTCCAGACGTTTGGCGCACTGAAACCGGGAGCGACCGCGACCGTCAACCTGGTCCCCAAGGCGACGAACCCATCCGGGCAGCCGCTCTATACGCGGGTCTACACAAACACTTCCCAAAGCTATGGCCCGGGCCGTTATGACGTCAGCAACAGCGACCGTGACACCATGGCCAAGACCCAGATCCTCTCCGTGCTGCCCACGGGCTCGAACTTCAAAGGGGTGGTGTCGCTGGCCTCGCCCTTACTGGTGGCCTGGAGTCATGATTCGTTCCAGGAGGTTACCGTGAACGGCAGCCATCCGCGGTCGACCGCCCAGTCCGCCGTGGTCCTGTCGCTGGGGATGGACCAACTTGGTACCGGGCCGTTGCCCGCCGGCGTGCTCAGCGGCCGCATCGTGGACGTGGTGGGTGATACGCAGGGGCAGGGCCCGCCGGGCATGATTCAGCTGCAGAGTGGCAGCGTGACCTACGAATTCAGGCCGGCCCTGGCGGACGGAGCCCACGTGACGGGCCTCTCGGTTAACGCCCAAAACCTGTATGGGCCAAAGTTCGGTCCGCCGGGGACCTCGGGGCAGACGGGACCATCCGTCTCGGGCGAGGTCTGGGACTGGTCCAGATCCACATGGACCGATATCGCCTATCAGGACAACGGCGTCACCGCCGTGCCCGATAGCGCCATCAACCCGGCGACCGGGTTGGTGCGTTTGCGCCTGAGCACCACCACCGGCGGCCTCCTGGGCGGCAGCCTCACGTTGTCGGGGACGATCAGATGATCGCGGTAGAAGGGCTCACCAAGGTGTATGGCCACCGCACCGCCCTGGACGCGGTGTCCTTCGAGGTGCCGAAGGGCGAGATCTTCGGCTTCGTCGGCCCCAACGGTGCCGGCAAGACGACGACGTTACGGATTCTGGCCGCGCTGCTCGAACCGACTGCCGGGCGGGCCTTCGTGGACGGGGCCGACGTCATCCAGCATCCGGACCTGGTGCATGATCGACTCGGCTACATGCCGGACTTCTTTGGCGTCTACGATCAGCTGACGGCCACCGAGTACCTGGATTTCTACGCCGCCTGCTACCAGATTCCGAGAGCCCGGCGCAAGAAAATCGCGGCCGACCTGCTCGAGCTGGTCGGCCTCGCCGACCGGCACAACCAGCCGGTCGATACCCTGTCCCGAGGCTTGAAGCAACGGCTCTGCCTGGCCCGCGCGCTGGTCCATGACCCGGCGGTGCTCCTCCTGGATGAGCCGGCCTCCGGTCTCGACCCGCGGGCCCGGGTCGAGATGCGCGAGATCCTGAAAGAGCTTCAACGGATGGGCAAGACGATCGTGATCTCGAGCCACATTCTTCCGGAGCTTACGGAACTGTGCAGCATGGTCGGCATCATCGACCAGGGCCGGATGCGCGCCACCGGGCCGGTGCACGATGTCATCCGCGGGCTGACCAGCGGGCGCCGGCTGCGCATCATGGTCCTCGGCCAGCGCGAAGAAGCCCTCGCGACCCTGAAAGGACTGTCATCGATTCGGACCGTCGACATCATCAACGGCGCGATCGAGGCGCAGTACGAGGGCGATGACACCACGGCCGCCTCGATTCTCCAGGCGCTCACGGCCGCCGGCGTCCGCGTCTCGGGCTTCAGCCAGTTGGATGGCGGCCTCGAGGACGCCTTTCTCAAAGCCACCTCGGAGGATGTGGGATGAACCGGGTGGCCATCGCGGTCTGGAACCCGATCGTCGCCAAGGAATACCGCTCGCGGATGCGCACCTGGCGCTCGCCGGTGGCAATGACTGTGTACATCCTGCTGCTCGGCGGGCTTGGCTGGGCGATTTTTTCGGCGATGGCCGCATCGGCGCGAAGTGTCTTCAACGGCAGCCCGGCCAACTACGGTCAGGCCCTGTTTCTCTATCTTGTCCTCTTTCAGATGGTGCTGCTGGCGTTTATCACGCCCGCCCTGACGGCGGGCGCCATCAGCAGCGAGCGCGAGCATCAGACGATCGACCTGCTCTTTGTCACCAAGCTGCCCTCGTTTTCGATCCTCTGGGGCAAGCTCCTCGCCTCGATGTCGTTCGTGCTCCTGCTCTTGCTGCTGTCGGTGCCGCTCTTCAGCCTGGTCTTCCTGTTCGGGGGCATCGAGCTCGACCAGGTGCTCGCCGCCTTCCTCGTCACGGCGGTCGCCGCCCTGACCCTCGGCGTCATCGGCATCGCCTGCTCGACCGCGTTTCGCCGCACGCTGCCGGCAACGGTCGCGGCCTACGGCGCCTCGTTCATCCTGCTCGCCGGCAGCCTTCTGTACGGGTTGCTGTTTCCAACAGCAATCGATCCGAACGCCACCGCCGCGCCGGCCCCACCGGCGGTCAGCTACATCAGTCCGCTCCTGCCCCTGGTCACCATCGGCACGAGTCAGCCGGTGACCTGGTACGGCATCGGCTCCGGCTTCTCCTCGGGTGCGGGCGGTGGGATGATGTGCAGTGGCACGCCGGGCGGTGCCCAGAGCTGCGTTCCGCTCAACGCAAACGGCGTCGCCATCGGTAAGGGGGTCGCCACGCCCTTTTACCGCAACCCGCCGCAGGCAACCGGCACCGTCATCCCGAGCGGGCTCTTCGCCGGCTGGCAATACTGGCAGGCGACCGTGACACTGCAGCTCCTGATCAGCCTGGCGGCGCTCGTCCTCAGCGCCATCCTCATCCCGCCGACCCGCCACCTGCCCTGGGCCCGACGCACCCGGGCCGCTCGGAGCGCCTGATGAGCTCGCTCGAGGCGATTCTCCGCGAGCTACGCCGGGCCGCCCGCCGCGCGCTGGGCGCCCGATACGCAGCCCACGCCCTGGTTGGCGCCGTGGCCTGGGCGGCCGCGGTCCTGATCCTGGCGCGATTGGTGCCGTTCGAGCGGCGCGCCGAGCTGGCCGCGCTCGGGATCCCGGTCGCCCTGGCGATCGCGGCGGCCGCCTGGCTGATCCGCCGGCCGAGCGCCGGCCTGCTGATGGCCGTGGCGGACATCCGGCTCGGCCTCAAGGAACGACTATCCACGGCATGGGAGCGCCGAGGCCAGTCCGGGCCGCTGGATGAGGCACAGCGCCACGATGCCCTGCAGCACGCCGCTCGCGCCAGCCTGCCGGCCGCCTTCCCGGTGCGCGTCAATCGCGGCGAGGCCACCCTGGTCGCGATTCTCGCCATTTTCGCTCTCGCGCTGGCGCTGCTACCCAACCCCATGGACCAGGTGCTCGCCCAGCGCCAGGCAGACCGGGTAAGCCAGGCGCGCGCGGCCAAAGCCGTTGCCGACGCCAAAAAGAAAATCGCCGACAGCGAGAAGCCGAGCCCGAAGGACCCACAGATTCAGAAGATCCTCCAGGATGCCCAGGCGAAGATCCGCGAGGCGGACAGCCCGAGAAAGGCACTGGAGTCGATCACGCCGGCCGAGCAGCAGTTACAGAGCCTTACCGACCCGGGCACGCCAGCCCTGCAGAGCGGCGCGCAGAACCTGGCGAACGCCCTGAGTAGCACGTCGGCGGGCCGCAGTGCCGCCCAGGCGATCAGCAGCAGTCCGGCAAAGGGAGCCCAGTCGGTGCGCGACCTGGCGTCGCAGCTGCAGAGCCTTTCACCCAAAGACCGCGAGGAGCTCGCCAAAGCGCTGGCGAAGGCGTCGCAGCAAGCGCAAAACAGCCAGATGCGGGATTCCCTGAGCAAGGCCTCGTCGTCACTGCAGAACGGTGACGCCGCGTCGGCGGCCCAGGCCCTCAATGATGTCGCGAGTCAGCTCGATTCGTTGCAGGAGCAGGAGAACGCCGACCAGGCCGTCGCCTCGGCGATCAACGGACTGGAGGCCGCCCGCCAGGGCCTGGCAGCGCAGGCCGACCGTGACGCGAACGGGCAGGGCGGACAGGCCAACGCCGGCGCGAGCCCCGCCGCCAGCGCGAGCGCCAGTGGAACCGGCAACGGCAACGGCAACGGCAACGGCAATGGCAGCGGCACGGGCAATGGCACTGGCACGGGCAATGGCAGCGGCACTGGCAATGGCAGTGGCACGGGCAACGGCAGCGGCGCCGGCGGGAGCGGCGGAACCGGGTCCAACGGTTCGGGGAGTGGAAGCGGCGCGGGTGCCAGCAGCACCGAGCGGATCTACGTCCCCGGGCAGCCGGTGCCGGGCCAATCAGAAAACGATCCGACGCCGCTCGGCCCGGGACAGGATGTGCCGTTGAGCCCCTACACCCAGGTGATCCAGGCCTACCAGCAGGCGGCCCTCGATGCCACCGACCAGAGCCTCATCCCAGGGAGCGAGCGCGACCTCGTTCGCGAATACTTCTCGCAACTCGGTGAACAGCGTGCAGCCAGATAAATCTCGCCAGGGAGGATCATGATCGCCGAAGAACCGCGCGTCGACGCAACTCGGGTGACCGAGCTGGCACAAGCCCTCGAGAACGAGCTGGCCCGCCTCATCGTCGGGCAGAAGGCCCTCCTCCGCGACACCGTCATCGCCCTGACCGCGGGCGGCCACGTGCTGCTCGAAGGCGTCCCCGGCCTGGGCAAGACCGTGCTCGTGCGCTCGCTCGGCCAGGCCCTGTCGATGAGCTTCGCGCGCATCCAGTTCACGCCGGACCTGATGCCCGCCGACATCGTCGGCACGAACATCATCGGCGAGGACGACGGGCGCCGCGAATTCCATTACCAGGCCGGCCCGATCTTCGCCAACCTGGTCCTCGCCGACGAGATCAATCGCGCCACGCCGAAGACGCAGAGTGCGCTGCTCGAGGCGATGCAGGAACGCACGGTCACCGTTGGAACGCAGACCCGGCCGCTGCCGTCGCCATTTTTCGTTCTGGCAACCCAGAACCCGATCGAGCTCGAGGGGACCTATCCGCTGCCCGAGGCCCAGCTGGACCGGTTCTTTTTCAAGATCCTCGTGCCATTTCCGCCAGAGGGCGACCTGCTCGAGATCGCGCGGCGGACGACGGGCGAATCGACGCCGCAGCTGAAATCCGTCGCCGATGCCGGCGCCATCCTGGCGGCCCAGCGGACCGCCCGCGAGGTGCCGATCGCCGAGCACGTGCTGCGATACGCCGCCCGGCTGGTCTCGGCTACCCATCCCGACCGGACCGAGGTCGACAGCGTGCGTCGCTACGTGCGCTGGGGCGCCAGCCCACGCGGCTTGCAGACGCTGGTGCTCGCCGGCAAGGTTCGCGCCCTGCTCGAGGGACGTTACAACGTCGCCTTCGACGACCTCAACGCCGTCGCTCAACCGGCCCTCCGGCACCGGATTTTCCTGCAGTTCGAGGCGGAGGCCGACGGGATCACGGCCGACCGCATCATCAGCGAGATCCTCGAGCACACCGCCAAGGAACCCGCCGACCACTGACATGGCGGCCGCTCTGCTGGAGCCCGCCCTGCTACGCCGCCTCGAGGGGCTGGCGCTGCAGGTCCGCCGTGCCGTGAGCGGGCAGATGGGCGGCGAGCGACGATCACGCAAACGCGGTCAATCCGTCGAGTTCGCCGACTTCCGAAACTACACACCCGGCGATGATTTCCGGCTGATCGACTGGAACGCCTACGCCCGCCTCGATCGGTTCATGTTGCGACTGTTCGTCGCGGAAGAAGAGCTGCCCTTGAGTCTGTTCGTCGATCTGAGCGGCTCGATGGACTGGGGCACGCCGAACAAGGCGATCACCGCGCGCCGGCTGGCCGGCGCCATCGCCTACGTGGCGCTGGCCGCCCTCGATCGGGTGCGGCTGACCGTCTTCGCCGATGGGCCAACCTCCGGTGGCGCCCCCTATCGTGGCCGGCGCGCCGCCGCCCAGCTCTTCGCCCGGCTGCAGTCCTTCCCCGCCGGCGGCGTCACGAACTACGAGCGGCTGGTCTGGCCGATCGGCCGGCAGCGGCCGGGCATGACTGTCGTGATCACCGACGGCCTGGGCGAGCCGGCGATGGATGCGGCGCTGATCGCCCTCCAGCGAGCTCATCAGGAAGGCGCGGTGCTCCAGCTGCTGGCCCCGCAGGAGATCACGCCCGACTGGTCGGGCGACGCCCGGCTCAAGGATGCCGAGACCGGGCTCGAGCGCGAATTCACGGCCACCCCGCTGACGCAGGGCGCCTACGCGAACGCCCTCGCCAACCGCACGAGCGAGCTCGAGCGGGCCGCGCACCGGCGCGGCCTGCGCTTCGCCCGGTTATCCACGGACCTCGCAATCGATGACATGGTGCAGCGGACGCTGCGCCGCATCGGGCTGCTCGGATGAGCTTTCTCGCGCCGGCGGCGGCGGTCCTGGCGCTGACGATTCCCGCGATCGTGGCGCTGTATTTTCTGAAGATTCGCCGGCCGACCCGGATCGTGCCGGCCTTGCATCTCTGGCCCAACCAGATCCGAGACCGCCAGGCCAATGTCCCCTGGCAGCGGCTGCGCCCCAGCTGGCTGCTGTTCCTGCAGCTCCTGGCAGCCGCGGTCCTGGTCGCCGCCGCGCTGCAGCCGGCCCTGCCGGCCGGCGCCGCCCTCGCCCGGCACAGCCTGGTGATGGTCGACGCGTCGGCGTCAATGCAGGCGACCGACCTTTCGCCGTCGCGCCTCGGGGAAGCCAGGCGGCAGGTCAGCGCCGTCATCGACCAGCTCGGGCCGTCGGACCGGATGACGATCATCGCCGTCGGTCCCACCGCCCGGATCGTGGCTTCGGTGACGGGCGACCGCGACGCGTTGCATCGCGCAGTAAATGCGATCAAAGCGAGCAATGGGCCGGCGGACCTCTCGGCGGCGCTCATCCTGGCCGCCGGCCTGGTGCGGCCAGGCGACGATGCCCGGGCCTATTTGTTCAGTGATGGAATCGTGCAACCCCTTCGCGCCTCGTTCGCTGCCGGATTGCCCTTCCCCGTCGAGTATCACCGGGTGGGGGTCTCCGGGGAAAACGTCGGCCTCACCTCGCTGACCGTGCGGACCAGCGCCCAGGCACGGGCAGCCTACCTGCACGTCCAGAATTTCGGCCAACAAGCGCGTTCGGTCAACCTGGAGTGGCGCGCCGACAGTCGGCTGCTCGATATCCGGCCGCTTACGCTGGCGGCCGGCCAGGCCCAGGACCTGGTGCTCCCGGTGCCGGCCGACGCCACCTCGGTGACGGCGCGCCTCGCCGGCAGTGATGTGTTCGCGCTCGACGACACGGCCACGGCCGTGGCGAAAACCCCGCGAGCGTTCCGCGTACTGCTCGTCACGCCGGGCAACGTCTTCCTCGAGCAGGCGCTCCGCCTGCGGTCGGATTTGCAGGTCGACGTGGTCGCGCCGGCCGCCTACCGCCCCAGCGCCGCCTATGCCATGACTGTCTTCGATCGGTTCGCGCCGCCGACCATGCCGGATGGCCCGGTGCTGGTGGTGGATCCGCCCGCCGGCTCGGCGCTTGCCGGTGGGCCTGCGGTTGGGATCGGACGGGTTCGCGCCGCGGACGCCGGCGACCAGCTTCTTGCCAACGTGGACCTGCAGGACGTGCACGTCGCCCGCAGCCAGGACCTGCGCGCGTCGACCTTCGGCCGGCCGCTGATCACCAGCCTGCAGACGCCGCTCGTCCTGGTTCGCGAGGAGCCGTTCCGGCAGGTGCTCTTCGGCTTCGACCTGCATGAATCCGATCTGCCGTTGCGCATCGCATTCCCGATCCTCACACAGAACCTGAGCGAGTGGATGCTGCCGCCGAGCGTACCGAGCCACAGCTTCCATCCCGACGAGCCGGTCACGATCGTGCCGGAGCTCGGCGCCACGGCCGTCAGCGTGATCCGGCCGGACGGAAGCCGCCGCTCGATCGCGCCGGGATCGATCGCGACCTACGGCGACACCGACATCACCGGCGTCTACACCGTCGAGCAAGCGATTGCCGGCAAATCGCAGCGCTCCTGGTTCAGCGTGAATTTATTCTCCGACTCGATCTCGCAGCTGAAACCCCCCGACCGGCTGACCCTCCCGCCGACCCGGACGACCGCCGTTCTGGCAACGCATCACGGCCAGCTCGAGATCTGGCCCTGGATCGCCCTCGCCGCGCTCGGCATCGTGGCGGCCGAGTGGCTGGCCTTCCACCGTGGGCTTTGAACTCACCCGCCCCCTGTTCCTGGGGGCGGGCGTCCTGGCGCTGGCGATCATCGTCGCCATCTGGCGGATTTTTCCGCCGCCGTTACCGCGCGGCCGCGCCAGGGTATCGCTTGGCCTGCGCGTGCTGATCGTGCTCTTACTAACAGCTTCGCTTGCCGGGTTCCAGGTGCAGACGTCGCCAACCGGGCAATCCCTGCTGGTCGCGGCGGATCTGTCTGCCAGCGTCCAGAGCGCGCTGGACAACGAAGCCGCAGCAGTCCGGAGCATCCTGCAACAGCGCCGCGGGGAGGATCGCGCCGGCGTCCTCAGTTTCGGTCGCGATTCCCAGGTCGAGGTCAACATCAGCAAGGACCCGCAGTTCGGCGAGTTCCAGAGCCAGCCCAATCCGCACTACACCGATCTGGCCGCCGCGCTGCAGCTCGGCGGCTCCATCCTCCCCGATGACAGCCGAAAACACATCGTGCTCGTCAGCGACGGACGAGCCAACCTTGGGGACGCGGTCAGCGAAGCCCGGTTGCTTCGGGCTGAAGGGGTCCGCGTCGACACCGTGGCGCTTCCGGTCCCCGTCGGGGCGGAGGCATATGTCGACCGCTTGGATGCACCCCTGACCCTGACCCAGGGCCAGCAGGCCAATGCCCAGGCGCTCATCGTGGCCAACACGGCCACCCATGCGACGGTTCGCTGGTACCTCGACCGAACCCTCCTCAACACGGTGCAGCTGGACCTCCCGGTTGGGGAGACGATCATCAAGCAAACCGTCACGCCGGCCGAGCCGGGGTTTCACGCGGTGCGTGTGGTGATGGACGCGGTTCGCGACACCTACGCCGAGAACAACCTCGGCGAGACGTTGATCCAGGTGGTCGGACCGCCGCGTGTGCTGCTGGTCCAGAACACGCTAGGGGATGCGGCCAGCCTGGAGGCGGCGCTCCATTCGACCGGCATCGGCACGGTGTCGATCACCCCGGAGCGGCTGCCCCGCTCGGCTGCCGATCTGGCCGCCTACCAGGCGGTGGTGCTGGTGAACATCCCCGCCTCGAGCCTCGGGAGTGACGCGATGGCACTCTTGCAGGCGTCGGTCCGTGACCTCGGCACCGGTCTCGTCGTCGTCGGCGGCGCGGACAGCTATGGGCCGGGCGGTTACGCCGGCACGCCACTCGAAACGACGCTGCCGGTACAGATCCAGCTCCCGCAGGATATGCAGAAACCGCCGGTCGCGGTCGTCCTCGTCCTGGAGTCCGCGGAGAGCGGTCAGGGCGACCAGATCGTCCGCGGCGCCGCCGAAGCGGTGGTCGACCAGCTGACACCACGAGACAAGATCGCTATCTCGAACGGCAGCATGGGCTCCTTCGTCGTCCCGCTGGGTCCGCTCACGGACAAGACCGCCGTAAAGCGGCAGATCGAGGCCATGAGCCTGGGTGATCCGCCGAGCTATGCCCCGGACCTGACGGCTGCCGACCAGGCGCTCAGCCACACGACGGCCGCCATCAAGCACGTGATCTTCCTCGGCGACGGCGATGCGCCGGACAACTATCAGCCGATCGTGACCGCCATGCATGGCCACGGGATCACCGTCACGACGGTGGCGATCGGAGCGAACGCCGCCGACGCGTCGATGCTGCAGCAGATGGCGGGCTGGGGCCACGGCCGCTTCTACCAGAGCAACAGCCTTTCCGACATCCCGCAGATCTTCATCAAGGAGACGCGCGAGGCGCTCAAGCCGTGGATCGTCGAGGGACGGATCGCCCCGCAGCTTGCCTCGCTGGCCAATGTGATCCCCGGAGTCCCGCTCGACAGCTTCCCGGCCCTGAGCGGCTACGTGGCCACCACGCCGCGGGCGGCCGCCGACGTCATCCTGAAAAGCCCGCAGGGGGATCCCCTGCTGGCCACCTGGCAGTACGGACTCGGCCGGGTGATGGCCTGGACGAGCGATGCGCAGGGTCGATGGAGCCGTGGCCTGCTGGCGTGGCCGGCCGCGAACCGATTCTTCGGCGACATCGTGCACGCGAGCCTGCCGCAACCGGGCGACCCGGCGCTGGTCGTGGAGACCCGCGTCCAGGGCGATCACACCCACGTCCTGGTGACGGCGCCGGCCACCTCCGGGGCGACCGTCACGGTGAGCGCGGTCACGCCCGACCTCGCCGATGCTGCGCTGACGCTGTCGCCGACCGGGCCGGGCCGCTTCGAGGGCGATCTCCCCACCGACCAGGTGGGCAGCTACCTGCTCCATGTCGCGCAGTCGGCGGGCGGCGTCGTCCGCCACACGACGACCACCGGCCTGGTCGTGCCCTACTCGCCCGAGTACCGCGACCTCGGCACCAACACGGCAACCCTGAAGGCGATCGCGCAGGCCGGCGGCGGGATCGTGCTTTCTGATCTCGCCCAGGCCTTCCGCCTGCCGGTGCCGAGCGTGAAGGCGGCGCAACCGATCGGCGAGATCCTGCTGGTGGTGGCGATCCTGCTGTTTCCGGTCGACGTGGCGCTCCGCCGGCTGATCTTCCGGCTGGAGGATCTGCCCGCCTGGCGAACCGCCCTGCAACGGGCGCCGGCGGCGGCGGTGCCGGCCGAAGCGACGGTGAGGCGGTTGCGCGAGCGGGTCGAAGGGGTGCGGGCCACCCGGGCGGCGCAACCGCGGCCGCCCAAGAAACCGCCCGAGGATCCGACCGGCGACCTTTTGGCCCGCCGCCGCCGGCGTTGATTCTTAGCCGGCATTCATGCGCAACCCCGTAAACTAGCCAGCGATGTTCGGGGGTCTTACCGGGCTACTGCTCACGCTGATCAACATCTTCATCCTGGTGCTGATCGTGCGCGCCATCTTCTCCTGGTTTCCCGGCATGCTCTACAGCCAGGCTGGGCGGATCATCGTGATGGCGACCGAGTGGTACCTGGCGCCGATTCGCCGCGTCATCCCCCCCGCCGGCGGCCTGGACATTTCCTTTCTCGTCGGCATCGTCATCCTCTACGCGCTGGCCATCTTCGTCGGCTCGGGCGACATCGTCCGGGCGCTCATCGCGATCGTCGGTTACGCCCTGATCTTCATCATCATCCTGCTGCTGGTGCGCGTGTTCTTCGGCTTCTTTCGGATGGATCCGTGGCACCCGATCACCCAGATGGTGATGCAGAGCACCGAGCCGTTTGCCCGTCCGTTTCGGGGCTGGTTTCCGCGGCGCCCCGGCCAGTTCGACTGGGCGCCGGTGGCCGCCGTCGTCGTCGTGCTGGCGGCCTACGTGATCGTCTCGAACCTGGGGCGCCTCGTGCTCGGCTAGGCGGCTGGTTCCGCGGCCGGGGGGCGCTTTCTTCGTTCGCCGCGCCGGTAGATGAGTTCGAGAAACTGTTCCTTGCTGATCTCTCCTTTGCGGATGAGGGACTGAATGCTGCCCTGAAGGCGCTCGCGGTC